>JANMQY010000039.1:0-12609 GCA_031370785.1 Candidatus Eiseniibacteriota bacterium
CCTGCACCTCCTGTGACGAGGATTCTCATGAGCGTCCCTCGAATGAATTCGCGTGGGGCTTCCCGGACATCCCACGCCAGCGGAATTGCGCCCGAACCCTGACGGCGGGCCGGGCGTACTGGGCGCACAAGGTAAGAACCATCTTGGCGCAAGTCAACGTGATAATGGGATCGAGCAAGAGCTTGGATGCGCCTCAGTGTGGAGGACTGGCCCGGTGCGAGGTCAGAAGCGCTACGGGTGAGGGGCTCGGGAGCCGCACTGTACTACATCCCCGGGTCCCGATGGGTTCACACTTTCCATTTTCGGCCCTACTACTGGCCCGCTTTAGGGCGTTTTTGCGACCCAGTGCACCACGGTGACACGGTACTCATCGCCTTGCAGGCGCAGGGCCTGCCGCTTGAGCGTGCGATAGATCGGATCGAAGCGCAGGAATCCCGTGCTGTCGCGCGGGGTCCAGTCTCCGACAAGTGCGCTACGGATTGCCGCTGCGGGACGCACCCGCGCGCTTCCGTCGCGCGAGAGGCGCACCCAGAGGATATCGGTCGGATGGACGGCAAGGGCGCGCACGGTGGCCACGCTGTCCGCCGGATCCGTCACCGCGCCGAGATATCCGCGCTTCTTGAGATACCAATTCGCACCAGTGTCGTCTTCGGCGAGCACGAGGGAGCCCGGAGTCGCATGCGATGCCACGAAAGCCGCGGCCTCGCGTCCCGGAGTGCGATAGATCGGATTGAGCACGCGCTCTTCACCGCCTGGCACGCGAAACAACATCCACGCGAAGCAGATCCCGACGACTGCCGCCGTATCGAGCCGTCTCGTTGGTCCGCGATGGGTCAACGCGACCGCGAACAACGCAGTCACGAACGGCAGCAGGAACAGTGCCCGCGCCGGCAATGAAACGAACGGCGTTCCCCGTGCGAGCACGACGACCATTCCCCACGCGACGAGCCCCGCAATGCCCGCCGGCACCAGCAGTGTCTCGCCGAGCTTCTCCCGCCACGCGGAACGCAGCCCAGAGATCAGGAGCCACACGCCGCAGGCGAATGCGAGTGCTCCGGTGAGCGTCCATGGCATCAGCCGCTCGCTGGCGCACGCGGCCCACAGCCCGTACGCCAGCGAACCTGCCATCGCGAGCGGCCCCGCCCCGATCGCGGGATTGAGCGAGTGCGCGGTGGCGAGCTGGACTCGGAACATTGGGAGCCACGGTACGAACAGCGCCAGCGTGATGCCCATGCACGCGAGCCAGGCGTGGAATTCGCCGCCCTCGCGCCGGCGGCTCCACGCCCATGCTCCGTGCCCCACCAGAATCGCGGCCGCGATGTAGGAGGTGTAGAGCGTGAGCGTCGCGCTCAGCGCGTAAAGCGCCCATGAACGCGGCCGCCCGCGGGCGAGCATCAGCCGTGAGAACACGCCGTGCGCGGCCATCGCCATGAGCGCGGCGAACGAGTAGTAGCGGGCCATGCGTCCGTACAGCAGAAACTCGGGATGGAGCGCGAGCAGACCCGATGCGATCAGCGCGCGCTTCGCGCCCAGCGCCGGGCGGAATGCCCAGAACGAAACCGCGAGCGTCGCCACGGTCGCGAGCGCGGCCAGCAGGCGCACGCCCGCCTCGCTCTCGCCCACCCGTTTCACGACCTCGCCCTCGAGAAGGAAGAACAACGGTGGGTGCAGGTCGATGCCAAGCGCGCGGATCAGCTGCGGCGCGGCGAGCCGGGTCCAGCGCGCGGTGTAGATCTCGTCGGCCCACAGACCCGGATCGCCGAGGCGGACCAGCGTGAGCACGAGCCCCGCGACGAGCAGGAACGCGAGCATCGCGCGCGTCACCCACGGAGGCAGATCGTTCATGAGCGCATCGCCCGGCGCTCGATCGAGGGCACTCGATCGTTCGAGCGCATCGCCTGCCTCACCGCGCAGACTCATGCGTGCCCTCTCTTCCGGCCGAGCGCCATCTCGTAAGCGCGCTCGACCCCACGCATCATCGCTTCCACCGAGAGATGACTGTGCGCGCGCTGGCGGCCAGCGGCGCCCATTCGCGCACGCAGCGCGGCGTCCGCCAGCAGGCGGTTGAGCCCGGCGGCGAGAGCCTGCGAATCATTCGGCGGGACTACGAGCCCGGTCACCTCGTGTTGGTTCACGTACGAGGTTCCGGTGCCGAGCTCGGTGCACACCACCGGCACGCCGCACGCAAGCATCTCGACCATCTCCATGCCGTAGGCCTCGCTCGGAAGGATCGATGGGAGCACGCCCACATCGGCAGCGGCGAGATGCGCGAGCAGCCAATTATCCGTGACATCACCGGCGAAATGGACTCGGTCGCCCAGCCCGAGGCGCGCATGCAGGGCATGGAGTGCGTCACGCTCCGGGCCATCGCCGACGATGACCAGACGGCCGTGCACGTGCGTCATGGACTCGAGCAGCACGTGCAGTCCCTTGTACGCGCGCAGCCGTCCGACAAAGAGCACGAGCGGGCCGCCGTAGCGCGCACGCAAAGCTGCCGCCGCGTCCTTCTGGCGATCGAGACCGGCGAAGCGCGAGAGATCAACGCCGAGCGGCACGACCATGCACTTGTCGCGGTGCGGGCGCAGAAATGCCGAGCGCTCGATGTTCTGATCCGCACTCGCCAGGATCACCCGGGCCCTCGCGAGGATCGCGCGGACCACCGGCCCGTAGACCGGAAGCAGCGCCTTCTGGCGTACGATGTCCGACTGATAGCTCACGACCAGCTCGCCGCGCGGACGCACCGTCAACCAGCTCACTTCGCCCGGCGGGCTCGGGAACTGCATGTGAAACAGGTCAGCCCTCAGGCGCGACAGGGCGAGCGGCATTCCCGGACAAAGCGGCGCGGACGCGAATCGCGCCCACTCCGCCATCCGCAGGACACGCACCCCGTCGATGATCTCGTCACGATCGTGGCGCTCGCCGTGCGCCGAAGTCAGCACGGTGACTTCGTGGCCGGCTCGCACCTGACGCGTTGCCATGCTCTCGACGAGCTGTTCGATCCCGCCGCGGGTCGGCGGGTGATAGTCCTTGTAGAGGTGAACGATCTTCACCGGGCACCCCCGGTGCGCCTCAGCACCTCCAGAGTGCCTGCCGCGGTGCTTGAGTAGTCGAGCGTCAGCGCTCGTGCCTTGCCCGCCGCACTCATGCGCGCCCGCGCCGCTTCGTCGCTCGCGAGAGCGCGCACCTCGTCCGCCCAGTGACCCGCCTCCAGCGGCGGCACGAAGCGCGCCACGCCATCGCCGATCTCGTGCAACGGCGGGATGTCGGACACCAGCGCCGGAGTGCCGCACGCCATCGCCTCGGCGAGCGGGAAACCGAAGCCTTCGTAGAGCGAAGGGAACAGCGTGAGCGTGGCGTTACGGTAGAGCCAGTGCAGCTCGTCCTCCGCGACATGGCCCAGAGCGCGAACCGCCTTCGCTCCCGCCGCGGCGGCCAGCGCCGCGACCCCGGGATAGCGCGGGTCTTCAGGGCCGGCCGTCACGAGCATCAATGGAGGGCGCCCGCCGAGCTGTCGCCATGCTTCGACCAGCGTCGCGAGATTCTTGTGTGGTTTGTTGATGCCCACCGCGAGCGCAAAGCGCCCCTCCGGCAGCGCCGCGGGGCGGCGAGGCACGGTGCGCGTGAGCGTGGGTGGCACGCCGAGGCGCACGACATGCACGCGCGCCGGATCGAGACCGCCGCGCGTCAGGATCTCCGAGCGGCTGAACTCGCTGCTCGTGATCACGGTCTGCGCGGACCGCGCACGCCGCACCCAGGAGGACAACAGCAGACGGCGGTGTATCGGAACGTCACGAGGGCGCGCCAACGGCAGCAGATCGTGCACGGTGAGCACCACCGGGCAGCCCGGCCGGACCGGCATTGCGGAGAACGGGCTGAAGTAGACATCCGGCCGAAGCGCGCGCAACTCTGCACCAATCCGCAAAGGCGCGAGCAGTCCGACGGCCGAGCTCGATCGCTCTTCCCACCGCACGCGCGAGTGGCGCCTGATCTGCGCGAGGTCGAAGCGCGTATTGCGCAACGCGGGATTCCAGATCACGTCGTAGCGCTCGTCCCCAGGTCGATCGAGCAGCGCCTCGAGGAGGCAGAAGGCGTGCGTGCCGATTCCCGGAAAGTGATCTGCGGCGTAGCGCAGATCGTACGCGATCCTCATGCGCCGGCGGCAGTGACCGAGGCCCAGCGCTCGCGCTCCCACAGCCGCGCCGCGGCCAGTGCCAGGGCGGAGAACACGCACACGAACGTGCGCAGATAGTAGTCGTAGAAGATGTTCGCAACGTAGAGCGAGATCAACGCTGCGAACAGTCCGACCGTCCAGGCGTGTAGCTCGGGCGCTGCGCGGCGAAAGCGCGGATCGCGAAGCGCGCGCCACGGACGCCGCGCGATCGCGAACACCAGACTGAGGAAGAGCAGTCCTCCGAGCAGTCCGCTCTCCGCGAAATAGTTGATCACCGCGTTGTGAGAATTCATGTTCGGCGAGAATGTGTCCATCTCAGAGCCGTAATGGGCGCCGAAGTTGCCCAGCCCCACGCCGGTGATCGGGTATCGGGCGAGGAGCGAAAGCCCGTAGAAGAACACGTCTCGATGGATGCGGCTCGACAGGTCGCCGGTGTCGAAGCTCTGGCCAAGCCGGAGGAAGAGCAGAACCGGGTCGATCCCCACCGCATAGGACAGGGTCGCGATGACACCAAGCCCCGCGACGATCCCGATCCAGAAGCGTGCGGAGCGCAGGACGGATGGCAGGAACGCGAGCACGATGCACACCCCCACCAGCGTCGCCAGGAATCCGCTGCGCGACAGGGTGAGGAGCTGGCAGGCCG
Source organism: Candidatus Eiseniibacteriota bacterium (assembly GCA_031370785.1). Classification (GTDB taxonomy): domain Bacteria; phylum Eisenbacteria; class RBG-16-71-46; order RBG-16-71-46; family RBG-16-71-46; genus DATJGS01. The sequence goes on from JANMQY010000039.1 coordinate 4,815, forward strand.
CCATCACGATCAGCGCCAGGTCCTCGAAACGCGCGCGCCTGCGACGGGCCGGATCCGATCGATGATGAAGTCGCAACGCCAGGGTCACGCTGAACGCCGCGGCCAGGAAGCCTCCGAGGATATTCGGATCGTTGAAAAAGGAGTTCGCGCGATAGAACTTGCTCAACCGCAGATAGACCGGAGCGCCGATTCCGAGGTACATGTCCGGGTTGCTGTAACGCTCGAGGAAGCTGAGGCTGGTATCGAATCCCATCAGCGAGCCCACCATCTGCCAGATGCCGTAGGCCGCGACCACGAATGCCGCGCCCTCGAGCCAGGACAGCGCACGGCCAAGATCCGCTTTCGTGCGTACCGCGGTGAAGGCGAGATAGAAGGTGACCAGCGCGACGCCGATCAGCACGGTCTTGGCGAAAACCCGATGGAGCGCGACCGCGTTGATGTAGGAGAAAGCTCCCGCGAGCACCAGCGCCGCGTACAGCAGCATGATGCGCGGCTCCTCGACCCGGCGCCCGCCTTCCGCCCAGCGCAGCGCCCATACCAACGCCGCGATCGCGACCGGCACGTACTCCGGGAACACCGTGAAGAAGCCGGCGTAGTAGTTGATCTTCACGTTGCCCATCAGCGCCACGAGCAGCAGGATGATCGAGCTGGGCCGCAGCCACAGCAGCGCCCACAGCAGGACGAAGGCAGTGAGGACCGCGGTCTGCACCGGCGCGACGAGCGCGAGCGCCGCGACCGCGGCCGGAGCCAGCCACCACAACATACGGAAGCGGCGCGGATCGGTCACCCATGGAGTCGCGAGATCGGCCCACGTCGTCCTGGGTGCGTTCATGTGAACGACGCCTCGATCAGCTCGGTCGGACGCCGCGCAACGCGTCGTCGCGTGCCCACGCCAGGGCGGCGCTGGCCGCGAGTGCGATCGCGAAGGTGCCGACCGCGATCAGTCCGCGCCGCGGCTGGCTCTTGTGGAGCGGCGGGACCGCACGATCCACGATCTCGACGGTGGGAAGGTCCTTCAGCTCCATCACTCGTGCGCGCTCGAACTCTTCGGTGAGCACGAGGAGAATCTTCTCGTCCATCTTGACGTTGCGATACCTGCGGGCGAGCTCCGTGGTGGCGGGCGGGATCTTCATGATCTCGGCGTCGATCTGGCGGATCTCGTTGCGCAGCTCCTCGGATCGCGAGTTTGGACCGCGCGAGACGCTCTCGAGGGTGCCCAGCTCGACCTCGCGCGACACCTTCTGGCCGAGCAGGTCGCCGGCCGTGTCCGCCGAGCGCTCGATGTCGGAACCCACGACCGGAAGGCGCTTCTGCACCTGGTAGTCCCGCAGCACGTTCTCCGCGAGCACCAGGTCTTGGCGAGCCTCAGTCAGGCGGCGCTCGAGAAACTCGCGCCGTCGCCGCGCACTGGTGTTGGTGTTCTGCCGCAGGAACAGGTCGAGCTGGTCCGCATAGGCGTTCGCCAGATCGGCGGCAAGCCGCTTGTCCTTCTCGGTCACGGCGATGCGGATGAAACTCTCGCCAGTCAGAGTGAACGCGGTGTGCTCCGCGAGATTGCGAGCGGTCTTCTCGACATCCTTCTCGTCGTAGACGCGCATCAGGTCGAAGCGCCGGATGAGCGAATCGGCGACCGTCGCGCTGCGCAGCACGCCAATGTAGAGGTCGGAGCCCTTGGGGATATCGATCCCCAGCACGCTGGTGAGCGCCCCGCCGGGCATCCCGGGCATCAGCGCACTGAGATCTCCCTGATGTCCGGGGGGGAGCAGCACGGTGACGGCCGTGAAGCGATTTGGAATCAGGAAGCTGGCGCCGGTCACGACCACCGTGGCGACCACGGCATTGATCAGGATCGCGCGGTAGTGCGCACGCAATGAAGCCGGCAGCGTGGGGCGCGGGGTTTCACTCATTCGCGCCAGCGTAAGCGAGGGGTCGGCGGCGGGTCAATCGCGGGCGCGACATTCAGCGCCGGGCGAGCGTCTGCAGCGCGAGCGCGAATCGTCGGGCCCGGATGCGCGCGCTGGGGTTGCCGAGCAGGCCGAGCGCGGTGTGAATGACCCTGCGCAGTCCCCATCCCACCGCCAGTGCGCGGCGAACCTCGTCTTCGCCGACCTGCGGTTGGAACTTTCGAAAGTAGTGGAGGGCCGGCCCCTCCCCACCGTCGGCTGGAAGTGTCGCGCTGCGACTCGACCCTTTCGCGATGGCATGGGTGACCTCGACGTCGGGCGTCGCGAGCACGTCCCAGCCCGCGACCTCGAGACGCTTGCAGTAATCCACGTCCTCGAAATACATGAAGTAGGCTTCGTCGAGCGGGCCGACCGCGCGCAACGCCTCGACGCGCACCAGCCACATGCAGCCGGAGATCCAGTCCACGGTGGAGACGGCGAGCGGAAACGTCATCCGCCTTCCCTCGCGGCCGAGGAGCTGGTCCAGGAGCATGGCGTGAGCACGCTCCCGATCCAGCGTCGGGAAGTGCCCCACCGAGCGGTCGATGCGGCCCGCGGTATCGCGTACCCGCGGCCCGATGAGGCCGGCGCGCGGGTGCGCATCGAGGATCGTGGCCAGCCGGTCGAGCGCGCCTGGTGGCAGGATCACATCGGGATTCACGACCGCGATGTATGCGTATTCGAGATCGTGCAGCGCGGCGTTCACTCCGGCCGCAAACCCACGGTTCGCCGGCAGTCGCAGAACGCGCGGCGTGCCAATGCGACTTGCGGCGCGGTCCGCGCTGCCGTCGGTGCTCGCGTTGTCCACCACGCGCACGTCGAGGCCGCGCTCAGGTGCGGCGGCAACCAGGGCGTCGAGGCATGAGTCGATGACCGCGGCGGATTCGTGAGTCACGACCACCGCAACGATGCCCGCGCTCTCGCGGGGAACGGAGGTGGTCACGTCGCTCAGCGCGAGGCAGCGCGCGCGGCGATGATGATCGTGGCCACCTGAGCGGCGACCGCCACGACGTCCCGCAGCTGGGCCCACGTGCTGACGTCCGGGCGCTCCGGCACCCATAGGAAGTCGCCGGGCTCGATGGCGCCGTCCGCGTTGTGGGCCAGCATGGTCTGCCCGGTCACGGAACGCGTCACGCGGATCTGGGTCCGCGCGGCGCGATTGGTGAGTCCGCCCGCCTGCTCGATGTAGTAGCGATAGGGCGCGCCGCTGCGGAACGTGATCACGCCCGGCCGGCGCACCTGGCCGTCGACGCGGACCGAGTTTGGAGTGCGCTCGACCCGGATCACGTCGCCGTTCACCAGCACCGGATCGAGTGCCTGAGCTCCCGCTTCGATCTTTCGCCAGTCGACCCGATAGTTGGGGCTGAGCGCAGCGAGACGGGTGCGGAACGACTCGTATTCCGATGCCGTCATCTGCTCGCGCGGGAGGCGTGACAGGCGCTCGAATTCGGGATCGTTGCGCATTCCCTCGGGACGAGTGCGGATGAGCAGCACCGCCGACTGGTCGGCTCCTTCGCGGAATCCGCCGGCGGCGCGGATCGCATCCGAGAGCCGGGTGTGACCGAGCTCGATTGGATAGTCGCCCGCGCGCTGGACGTAGCCGGTGACGCTGACCTGCTTGGTCTCCCGATACTCGGGGATCAGATACACGTAGAGATTGTCGCCGTCGTGCAGCAGCGGATTGAACGCTCCGCTCGCGATGTCGTCGAGCGAGACGGCGATCGACTCGCGCTCCGTCTGCGATCTCCAGCGCGTGAACAGCGCGTGACTGCGTTCCGCGGCCGGGAGCGGGCCGCCGGCGAGCTCCAGCAGCGTCGACAGGCTGTCCCTGGGACCCAGCTCGAAGAGGTCCGCCCGAGCCACACCGCCCCACGCGCCTACGTTCGTGGTGCGCCGCGGAATGGTGATCACATCACCGTTCTGCAGCCAGGCATCCTCACCGGTCCAGCCGGTCAGCCGGAAGCGCTCGAAATCGCACACCGACTCGCGGCCATCCGGATGGCGAATGCGAAGATTTCGGTGCGAGGCGAGCGGCAGGAACAATGAGTCGGGGAGCACGTCGAACACGCGACTCGCGCCGTGCGTGCTGTACGGACCCGGATGCTTGACCTCGCCGGTCAGGTACACCACGTAGGTGCGCATCTGCTGGAGCCGAACCTCGATGCTCACGTTGCGGTACTGGCGGCGCATCTCCGCTTCGACCCGGTTCTCGGCCTCGCGCAGGGTCAGGCCGGCCACGAGGCTCGATCCGGCGCCGGGAATGAAGAGCCGACCCTCGGGATTCACTTCGAGCGAGAGAGTCCGCGAGATCGGCCCCCAGATGAGCACGACCAGCACGTCGCCCGGGCCGAGCCGGTATTCATCCGGATTCACCGCAGCGCTCTGAGCCGGGATCGGGCCCATCACGATGGGAGCGATCGGGGCCGACGTCGCCGTCGGGCTGGAGTCGTTGGAGCCCCGCGGGCGTGAATCGAACTGGGCGAAGGCCGCGGTGGCGCTCACTGCCAGCGCGACGGTGATTCCGACCGCCAGCGCGGCGGTGGCCGCGGTCGCCAGCGTGATGGCGTTACGCTTCACGCGCCCGCTCCCTTCAGCACCTTGCGCTGCCCGTACATGCGCTCGTAGTAGGCGCGGAACTCGCCCTGCTTGATCGGTCGCCACCACGGATCGTTCTTGCGGAACCACTCCACGGTCTCGCGGATCCCATCCTCGAACGCGATCGTGGGCTTCCAGCCGGTCAGCCGAGTGAGCTTCGAGGAGTCGACCGCGTAGCGCCGGTCGTGCCCGGGGCGATCTTCGACGTGGCGGATCAGGGTCGTGGGCTTGCCGAGCAGGCGCAGGATGGTGCCGGTGATGGTGAGCACGTCCAGCTCGTGCTGCGCGCCGATGTTGAACGTCTCGCCTTCGATGCCGGGATGCGCGAGCAGCGTCTCGAGCGCGGCGCAGTGGTCATCCACGTGCAGCCAGTCGCGGCGATTGAGCCCGTTGCCGTACACCGGCAGCGGCTGATCCTCGATCGCGTTGGTGATGAACAGCGGCACCAGCTTCTCGGGGTACTGGCGCGGCCCGTAGTTGTTGGAGCAGCGGCTCACCACCACCGGCAGCCCGTAGGTGGTGTGATAGGCGTACGCGAGCCGGTCGCCGCCCGCCTTGCTCGCGGCGTACGGGCTGCGCGGCTTGAGCGGCCACTCTTCGGTGGCGTGACCCTCGAGCACCTCGCCGTACACTTCGTCGGTGCTGACCTGGATGAAGCGCTCGAGCTTCTGGCGCCGCGCCTCCTCGCCGAGCACGAACACGCCGTACACGTCGGTCTGGATGAACTCGCCCGGCGTCTCGATCGAACGGTCCACGTGCGACTCGGCCGCAAAGTTGAGCGCGAAATCGCAGCCCGCCATCGCCTTTGCGACCGCCTCCGGATCGCGAATGTCGCCGTGCACGAAGGTGAGCGATCTGGCCGGGAGCCCGTCGAGATTCTCGCGCCGCCCCGCATAGGTGAGCGCGTCGAGCACCACCACGTGGCTGTCGGGATGTCGCGCGAGGAAATGGCGCACGAAGTTCGAGCCGATGAATCCGGCGCCGCCCGTGACCAGCACGCGGCTCCCGTCCAGGCGAAGCGCCTCAGCCATCCTTCTGGCTCCAGTCGTACGGCACGTCGGGGCTGTGCGGCGGCACGCGGAACTCATCAGGATTGTCGTACACGTAGTGCTCGGTCGGAGTGTTCACCAGGTACGCCGGCTCGATCCCGATGCCCTTCATGCCGTGCATGACGAACGGCGGGATCACCAGCAGGATCGGATTCTGCTCGCCCATGAAGAACTCGTTGATCTCGCCCTTGGTCTTGCTGTTCTCGCGGGTGTCGTAGAGCACGACCTTGGCCATGCCCTTCACGAACACGAAATGGTCGGTCTGCTTCTTGTGGTAGTGCCAGCCCTTCACCACTCCGGGATACACCACCGACAGGTAGACCTGTCCGAATTTCTGAAAGAACTCGTCGTCGTCGCGCATCATCTCCATGAGCAGACCACGCTCATCGGGAATGACCTTGAGACGCTTGACCTTGACTCCATCGATCATTGTGCCTCCGAAGATCGAACTCGCGCCGCTCAGCGTTTTGCCGTGACCGCGCGGCCGCGTCCGACACCGACGTGCTTCATCCCGGCCGCCTCGACTTCTTCCGGGTCGTACAGGTTGCGCAGGTCGCAGAGCACCGGCTTTCGCATCAGGCGCTTGAGCCGTGGGAGGTTCATGCCCCGGAATTCGTTCCACTCGGTGATGATCGCGAGCGCATCCGCGCCGCGCGCGGCATCGTAGGCGTCGTCGGCGAACTCGACCCCGCGCAGCTGTGGCAGCATGGCCGCCTTCTCCTGTGCGACCGGATCGAACGCGACCACCTGGATGCCGCGCCGCTTGAGCCCGGCGATGATGGTGAGCGCCGGCGCCTCGCGAAGGTCGTCGGTGTTGGGCTTGAACGACAGGCCGAGCACGCCGACCCGCGCGTTCTTGCGGCCCGCCGCCTTCACGATCTTGTTCACCATGCGTTTCATCTGATTCTCGTTCGCCGCGATGGTCGCCTCGACGATCCCGGTCGGGGTGCCGGCCTTGCGCGCGAACGCCGAGAGCGCATGCGTGTCCTTGGGGAAGCACGAGCCGCCGTAGCCGGGGCCCGCGTGCAGGAACTTGCTGCCGATGCGCCGGTCCATGCCCATGCCCTTGGCCACCGCCTGCACGTCCGCGCCGAGCGCCTCGCAAACGTTCGCGATCTCGTTGATGAAGGAGATCTTGGTGGCGAGGAAGCAGTTCGAGGCGTACTTGATCAGCTCCGCGCTCTCGAGCGTGGTCACCACCATCGGAGTCTCGATCAGGAACAGCGGGTCGTGGATCTTGCGCAGGATCTCGGCGGCCTTCTTCGATTCCGCGCCGATCACCACTCGATCCGGGCGCATGAAGGTCTCGATCGCCGAGCCCTCGCGCAGGAATTCCGGGTTCGAGGCCACGTCGAAGTCCGCGCCGCGCTTCGCATGCTTGCGGATGTGCCCATAGAGATCGCGCGCGGTGCCGACCGGCGCGGTGCTCTTCTGCACGATCAGCTTGTAGCCGTCGAGATTCTGCGCGACGGTCTTCGCCACCGCATAGATCGCGCTGGTGTCCGCGCTGCCGTCCGCGCGCGGCGGCGTGCCGACCGTGATGAACACCACCTTCGAGCCCTTGAGCGCCGACTTGAGGTCGCTCTCGAACGACAGGCGCCCCTCGTTCACGTTGCGCGAGACGATTTCGGGCAGCCCGGGCTCGAAGAACGGCAGCTCGAGCGCGCGCATGCGCTCCACCTTCTTCGCGTCCGTGTCCACGCACACGACCTGATTGCCGAAGTCGGCAAGGCAGGCGCCGGTCACGAGCCCGACGTAGCCGGTGCCAACCACGGTGATCTTGTACAAGCGCAGGTCCTTTCGGATGGGTGAATTGCCCGGAGAGGCGCCGGGGCCGCGTCTCTCGAAGGAGCTGGAGACGGCGCAACGAGCCGGTGAGGTTAGGGGTTTGGCCGGGCACGGTCAACGGGGGACGGATCCCTCGCGCGCCACTCCGCAATCACATCGTCGAGCGTCTGTTCGAGCGGGATTCGCGTGCTCCAGCCGGTGTCGCGCGCGATGGCCGAGGGGTCGCCGACCGAGTACGGGACGTCCGCCGGTCGCATGCGGGCGGGGTCGGGCTCGATCCGCACCGGAACCCTGGCGCGCGCAACGAGGCTCTTCACGATGTCGGTCAGCCTCGCCCCCTCGCCGCGGCACACGTTGTATACGCCGCCCGCGGCGCCGCGCTCGAGGAGCGCGACATAGGCTTGAACGATGTCCCGCACA
>JANMQY010000059.1:0-44887 GCA_031370785.1 Candidatus Eiseniibacteriota bacterium
CCGGTCAGCGTGTAGCGGGTGGTGCTCGAGGTTGTGGGTCGGGAGATTGCGGCGCTCGCGTCCAGCGCGAACACGGTGGCGACCGCGGCCAGCATCAGTGCCAGGGCGCCCAGCACCAGCAGGACCGAAAGCACCTGGCGCACCCGGCGCGGGCCTGGTTCGGGAACGGCTTCGACCTTGACTGTCATGGGAGGGGCTCCGGACAAGGGATGGTTCTCGGTGCGACCTGCCCCCGGCTACGGCCGGAGTCGCGTCGAAGTTGCACGCTGCGCAGGCATCAGACCGCGGTGGTCTCGAAAAGGTTGAAACGGCCCGGGCCCGCACCCATCCTGCGCCCCGCCCTGCGCTGCTCGGCACGGCCCGCCCCGCGCCACGCCCGGCAGGCCGCGCCCCCGCTGTGCCGGGCACGCAAAGGCCCATGCCGCCCGGTCGCAACTCCCCGCGCCGCCCGGGGCCCGGGAGTTTGATGATTCCAACCCTTTGGGCCACGCCGCCGTCCTATCCCGGTGCATGCCGCACCCGGCTCTCATCGTCATGGCGCTAGGCAAGGGGCTACAGCCACCGTCGGCAGAGGGCGCCGGGGACGTCAGGCTGGCGGCCGAGGGCGATCTGCGCGCCTTCGAGCGGCTCTACCGGCTCCATGTGGCGCGAATTCACGCTCTGACGCGACGCATGATGGGAACGGACGAGGCAACCGAGCTGACGCAGGATATCTTTGTCAGGGCATGGCAGAAACTGGGGACTTTCCGCGGCGAGTCGGCATTCGGGACCTGGCTGTATCGTCTGGCGGTGAACGTGATCCTGAGCCGGCGGGCCCAGCTCGCGATCCGGCGCGGAAGGATGAACGAGGATCCCGAGACGCTCGCCTCGCTGCCGGCGCGAGTGGGGACGAGCGATCATCACATCGACTTCGAGCGCGCGATCGAGCGGCTCCCCGAGGGAGCGAGAATCGTGTTCGTGCTGCATGATGTCGAGGGCTACACCCACGAGGAGATCGCCGTGTTCCTGACGGTCACATCGGGCACGACCAAGGCGCAGCTTCACCGGGCGCGGATGATCCTGCGCCGGCATCTTGAAGGAACAGGGGAAAGAAAATGACGGACCGCTGGACCGATCGGCTCTCGGAGTACCTGGACGGCGACCTCGCCGCCCCCGAGCGCGCCGAGCTCGAGACCCACCTCAGCCTGTGCGAGGAGTGCGCGGAGGCGCTCGAAGGGTTGCGCACCGTGGCCGAGCGCGCGCAACACCTCGAGACGCCGGCGCTGACCGAAGACCTGTGGCCCGGGATCGAGGCGCGCATCGGCGCCGCATCGCCGGCAAGGATCTTCCGCTTCCGTCCGAGCACGTTCCGCTTCACGCTTTCGCTCCCGCAGGCCGCGGCCGCCGCGCTCGCGCTGACCCTGCTCTCGGGCGGGGCGATGTGGTGGGCAATGCGCAGCGGTCCGCTCGCGCCGGCCAAGGGTGTCCCGATCGCGGCGCAGGCGCCAGGCGCCACGCCGCCCGCGACCTTCACCGCGGGCGCAGCCACCGCTCCGGGCGCCGACGTGAACCAGTTCGCGGGGTTCGACGCCACGCACTACGACGCAGCGATCGCAGACCTCGAGCGCATGCTCACCGAGCACCGCTCACAGCTCGATACCTCGACGGTTCGCGTGGTCGAGCAGAATCTGGTGATCATCGATCACGCGATCGAGCAGGCGCGCCGTGCGCTCGCCGCCGATCCCGCGAGCCCGTATCTGAATGGACACCTTGCCCAACAACTCAAGCTCAAGCTGGATCTGCTGCGCCGCGCCACGGATCTTCCGGGCGCCCACGGCTAAAGGAGAATTCATCACATGATGCTGATCGCTGCCGCGGCCTTCACCCTCGCCTCGATGGTGACGCACACCGACACCATTCTGACGGTGCGGCCCGGGACGGTTCTGGACGTGAGCAACTACGGGGGTTCGGTCGCCGTCACGAGCTGGAACCGGAATGCGGTGCATATCGAGGCCGACCACAGCCGCCGCACCAACGTCCAGATCGAGACCGGGCCGAATGCGCTGCAGGTGAGCACCAACGGGCGCTACGGGCCGGCGGGAGTCGTGGACTTCCAGATCTCGGTGCCGGTGTGGATGTCGATCACCGTGCGCGGCCCGTTCACCGACGTGCAGGTGGAAGGCACCAAGGGCGGCGTGACGGTCGAGACCGTGAGGGGCGAAGTGTCCGTGATCGGCGGCTCGGGCCTGATCTCGCTGAGCACGGTGCAGGGCTCGGTCTCGCTGCAGAAGGCGAATGGGCGGATGAAAGTCAGCTCGATCAACGAAGGCGTCTCGGTCGAGGACGTGGTCGGCGACATCGACGCTCAGACCGTGAACGGAGACGTGAGCATCTCCCGCGCAGTGGCGGATGCGATCGAGGCGGTCAGCGTGAGCGGCGACCTGATCTACGCGGGCAGTCTCAAGCGCGACGGCCAGTATCACTTCCAGACGCACAGCGGCGACATCCAGCTTCTGGTGCCCGACAGGACCGGCGCCTACGTCGGAGTGTCGACGTTCAGCGGTGAGTTCGGCACCAACTGCCCGGTGCAGCTCACGCAGCTCAAGCGCCACAAGCAGTTCCAGTTCACGTTGGGCGGCGGCGGGGCCCAGTTGGAGCTCGAGTCGTTCAGCGGTGACATCCAGCTTCAGGCCGGCAAGGGCACGCTGATGAACCTGGAGGACCTCAAGGATCTGAAGGATCTCCAGGACTTCAAGGGCCTGAAGGAATTCAAGAACGCGAAGGAATTCAGGAACCTCAAGGAATTCGAAAAGATGAAAGCGCTTCGGAAGTTCCAATCCGACGCGAAGCACAAGCAGGACGACCAAGAGGAGACTCCAGAGACACCGCCCCCTCCAGACGAGGAGAAATGAGATGACGCGCTCGACCGCACGACCTGTCTTCCGCCACGCGCGCGTTGCTGCGGCCACGCTGGCGGTGCTGCTCGCTCTCGCCTCCGCTCGCGATGCTGCGGCCAAATCCGCGCCTGTGAATCGGGCGCCCGACTTTGAATGGTCGGGCACGCTGGCCGCGGGCCAGACGCTGTGGATCAAGGGCGTGAACGGTTCGATCCACGCCGAGCCCTCGAGCGGAAGGGAAGTCCAGGTCACCGCGGTCAAGACCGCGCGACGCAGCGATCCTGAGCTGGTGCGGATCGAGGTGTCGAAGAGCGCCGACGGCATCGCCATCTGCACCATCTACCCGACGCCGTCCGGTTCTGCCGAGAATACCTGCGACGCCTCGGACGACAGCCACTCGCACACCCGCAACAACGATGTGTCGGTGGAGTACGCGGTGCACGTTCCCGCTGGAATCAACTTCTCGGCGACCACCGTGAACGGCACGGTCGAAGCGATGGATCTCAAGGGCCCGGTGCGCGCGAACACGGTGAACGGCAGGATCCGCCTGTCCACGCTCGACCGCGCGGAAGCAGGCACGGTCAACGGTTCGATCGTGGCCTCGGTCGGCCGCAGCAGCTGGCGCGAGCCGCTCGAGTTCCAGACCGTCAACGGCCACATCGATCTGACCCTGCCTTAGGACGCGAGCGCGGAGGTGCGCGCCTCCACCGTCAACGGCGACATCGAGACCGACTTTCCACTCACCGTGCGCGGCCGGATCGGACGGCATCGCATCGAGGGGTCGATCGGCAAGGGCGGCGGAGCGCTGAGGCTCGAGACCGTGAACGGCGGCATTCGCCTGCACCACGGCTCGGGCACGTAGCCCGAACTTCCGGGGCTGGCCTACCGGCCCGGGGAAGGCGTAGGCTTCCTCAAGTCTTCGGCGATGAGCACGCCTTTCCCTGGGAGGAACGCCATGAGTCAGCGAACCGAGCTCGATCGATTTCGTCTCGTCTGGGACAAGGACGCGCAGGCGACTCTGCGGCTGCTCGAGTCACTGCCCACCAATCAGTACGATTTCCGCCCCGATTCCGCCGGCCGATCGCTCGGCGAGCTGGCCTGGCACCTGAGCGAGATCGAGGCCTACACCAGCCTGTGCGTCGCGCAGCGACGGTTCGCTTTCGACGTAAAGCCTCCGAACATCGAGCGCCCGCGCGAAGTGAAGCTGCTCGCTCCCGGCTACCGCCGCATCCACGATGAGGCGATCGAACGCCTGAACAAGCTCGACGACAAGGCTCTCGATGAGATCGTGACCTACTTCGACGGGCGCGGGATGAGCATCCGCGACATCCTGTGGGAGGGCGTGATCCATCACCTGATCCATCATCGCGGCCAGCTCGTCCTGATGTGCCGGCTCGCCGGCGGCACGCCGCCCGGCCTGTTCGGACCGACCCGCGAGGAGATGGCGGCGATGAGAGCGCGCTCGCAGGAGAAGTCGCGCGCCTGAGCGTTGGAGTTACCGCGGGCCTCTGATATAAGTCCACGGCTTTCCCAACCCGTGAGGCCCAATGGAACTCCTCGAGTCCCATCTCGACACAACCAGCGCCGAATTCAAGGCCAACGCCGCGCACCATCGTGCTCTGGCCGAGGATCTGCGCCGCCGTCTGGGCGAGGCGCGGCTGGGCGGCGGCGAGGAACAGGTGGCGCGTCACCGCTCGCGCAAGAAGCTGTTCGTGCGCGACCGCATCGAGCGCCTGCTCGACCCCGGCACCGCGTTCCTCGAGCTGTCGCCGCTGGCGGCGCAGGGCATGTACGACGGCGATGCGCCGTGCGCCGGGCTCGTGACCGGCATCGGGATGGTGCAGGGCCGCCAGGTGATGGTGGTCGCCAACGACGCGACCGTGAAGGGCGGCACCTACTTTCCGCTGACCGTGAAGAAGCACGTGCGCGCGCAGGAGATCGCGCTCGAGAACCGCCTGCCGTGCATCTACCTCGTGGACTCGGGTGGCGCGTTCCTTCCGCTCCAGGCCGAAGTGTTCCCCGACCGCGACCACTTCGGACGCATTTTCTTCAATCAGGCGCGCATGAGCGCGATCGGCATCCCGCAGGTCGCGATCGTGATGGGCTCATGCACCGCCGGCGGCGCGTACGTGCCCGCGATGAGCGACGAAGCGGTAATCGTGAAGAACCAGGGGACGATCTTTCTCGCCGGCCCGCCGCTGGTGAAGGCAGCGACCGGCGAAGAGGTCACCGCCGAGGAGCTGGGCGGAGGCGATGTGCACACCCGGATCTCGGGCGTGGCCGACCATCTCGCCGATGACGACGAGCACGCGCTCGAGATGGCGCGCGACATCGTCACCCACCTCGGGCGCAACCCGGATGCGGCGACGCTCGAACGGCTGGCGCCTGAGCCCCCGAAATACGATCCGGCCGAGATCTACGGTATCCTTCCGCGCGACCTGCGCACGCCCTACGACGTGCGCGAGATCCTGGCCCGGCTGGTCGACGGCTCGCGCTTCCACGAGTTCAAGGCGCGCTACGGCACCACGCTGGTCACCGGCTTCGCGCACGTGCATGGCATCCCGGTAGGGATCCTGGCCAACCAGGGAGTGCTGTTCAGCGAGAGCGCCCTCAAGGCCACGCACTTCATCGAGCTGTGCTCGCAGCGCGGCGTGCCGCTGCTGTTCTTCCAGAACATCAGCGGCTACATGGTCGGCCGCCAGGCGGAACACGGCGGCATCGCGAAGGACGGGGCCAAGATGGTGCACGCGGTGGCCAACGCCTCGGTCCCGCGGATCACCCTCGTGATCGGCGGCAGCTTTGGCGCCGGCAACTACGGCATGTGCGGGCGCGCCTACCAGCCGCGCTTCCTCATGATGTGGCCCAACAGCCGGATCAGCGTGATGGGGGGCGAGCAGGCAGCCTCGGTGCTGGCGCAGGTCAAGCAGAGCCAGCTCGAAGCCGCGGGGAAGAAGATGAGCGACGACGATGTGCGCGCCTTGAAGCAGCCGATCCTCGACAAGTACGAGGAAGAGGGCAGTCCCTACTATTCGAGTGCGCGGCTGTGGGACGACGGCGTGATCGATCCGGTGGACACGCGCTCGGTGCTGGCCCTCACGCTGACCGCCAGCCTCAATGCTCCGATCCCGCCGATGAAGTTCGGCGTGTTCCGGATGTAGGAGAACGAACATGAGCGATGTGGTCGAGGTCAAACGCGGCCGCGGGGTCGCGCACGTGTGGCTCAACCGTCCGGCGCAGCACAATGCGCTCTCACACGAGATGGGCGATGCGCTGGTGGCGGCGTTCCACGCGCTCGCGCACGACGAGTCGGTGCGGATCGTGGTGCTCGGCGGGCACGGCGCATCGTTCTGCGCCGGGGCCGACATCGAAGCGATGAAGGCTGCGGGCAACGCGGGGTTCGAGGCGAACCTTGGCGAGGCGACCAGGTTCGGGGCGATGTTCGCCGCGATCGCCGACTGCCCAAAGCCGGTGGTGGGCCGCATTCACGGCAGCGTCCTCGGCGGTGGCGTAGGCCTGGCGTGTGCGTGCGACATCGCGGTAGCGTCCGACGACGCCAGGTTCGGGTTGACCGAGGTGCGCCTCGGCATCCTCCCCTCGCTGATCAGTCCGTACGTGCTTCGCAGGCTTGGCGACCGGCACGCGCGTGAGCTGATGCTGACCGGCGAGCGCATCGGCGCCGCCGAGGCGCTGCGCGTCGGCCTCGTGCACCACGTCACCACCGCCGATGGCCTCGATGCCAAAGTCGAAGAGCGGATCGGCGAGCTGCTGAAGGGCGCGCCTCGCGCGCAGGCGCGCATCAAGATTCTGCTCGAGCTATGGGCCGACTCCGGGTGGGAGGAATATCGCTCCCAGCTTCCGCGCACGCTCGCCGAAGTGCGCTCGGGCGACGAGGCGAAGGACGGGCTCTCCGCGTTCCTCGAGAAGCGAAAACCCCGCTGGCTGGCGGACGCGTGAGCGCAGCCGCAGCGCGGCTGGGCTGACCCCGGTCATGTTCCGGCGTGTGCTGGTGGCCAACCGCGGCGAGATCGCGTGCCGCATCGCGGCCACCCTGCGCGAGATGGACATCGCGCCGGTCATGGTGTGCAGCGAGGCGGATCGCGGCGCGCGCCACACTCGGGTCGGGGCCGAGACGCTCGAGATCGGACCGGCCGAGCCGCGCGCCTCCTACCTGAATATCGAAGCTCTGGTAAGCGCGGCCCAGCGCTCGCGCGCCGACGCCGTGCATCCGGGCTACGGCTTCCTCGCCGAGAGCGCGGCCTTCGCCGAGGCGGTCGAGACTGCCGGGCTCGCGTTCATCGGTCCGACCCCGGAACAGATCCGCGCGATGGGCGACAAACGCGCCGCGCGCGCGCTGGCCGAGAAGGCGAATGTGCCGGTGGTGCCCGGCGCCGAGGGCGTGGATGCCGCGGCGCTGCTCAAGGCCGCGCGCCGCATCGGCTATCCGGTGATGGTCAAGGCCGCGCTCGGCGGCGGCGGCAAGGGCATGAGCGTGGTGCACGACGAGGCCGCGTTGCGCGAGGCGGTGGAGAGTGCCACCCGGCTTGCGGCCTCGGCGTTCGGCGATGGCGCGGTCTATCTCGAGAAGCGCATCGAGCGCGCACGCCACATCGAGGTGCAGGTGATGGGTGATGGGAATGGCAAGGCCATCCATCTATTCGAGCGCGAGTGTTCGCTCCAGCGCCGTCACCAGAAGGTGATCGAGGAGTGTCCTTCTTCGGCCGTGGATGACATTCTGCGCGACCGCCTGACCCACTCCGCGATCGCGCTGGCCGAGGCGGTGCGCTATCGCGGCGCGGGCACGCTCGAGTTCCTGCTCGCCGAGGATGGCGCCTTCTACTTTCTCGAGATGAACACGCGCCTGCAGGTCGAGCACCCGGTGACCGAGCTCGTGACCGGGCTCGATCTCGTGCGGCTCCAGGTCGAGATCGCCGCGACCGGGAAGCTGCCGCTCCGCCAGAGCGAGGTGCAGCGGCTTGCGCACGCGGTCGAGGCGCGGGTCTACGCTGAGGATGCGGCGCGTGGCTTCCTGCCGCAGGCGGGCGTCGCGCGTCGCGTGCGCTGGCCACGTGCGCCGTTCGTGCGCGTGGATGCGGGCGTGGACTCGGGCGATCCGGTGCCGGTCCACTACGATCCGATCCTCGCCAAGGTGATCGCCTCGGGTCACGATCGCGCGCTCGCGCTCACCCGGCTCGCGGCCGCGCTGGATGAGACCCTGGTGCACGGCGTGATCACCAACCTTCCGTTTCTGAAAGCACTGGTGCGCGCGCGGGCCGTGGAAGAGGGCGGATTCGACACCGAGTGGATCGAGCGCGAGTTTCTCGCCGGCTTCACCGCGGTGGCCGCCTCCCCGGCACCCGAGCTGGCGCTGGTCGCGGCCACGCTCGCAGATTCGCTCGGCGGCGCTGCCGCAGTCGGCGCGACCGGCGCGACCGCGCCTTCAAGCATTCCCGACGCCTTCACCGCGCTCGGCCGCTGGCGCCTTCCCGGGCTCGAGTGATGCGCAGCGAATGGCGTGACGGCGAGCGCGTGCGCAGCGTCGAGATGACGCCGCTTGGGATTGACCGCTACCGGGCAACGGTCGACGGCGTCGCGATCGAAGTGACCGCGCGCAAGCTCCCCGACGGCCGGCTCGAGATCGCCGATGAACGAGGCGTGCACGTGGCCGAAGTCACTGCCGAGGGCGTGCGGCGCTTCGTTCGGCTCGGGACGCTCGAGTTCGTGCTCGATGCCGAGAGCGGAGGCCGGCGCCGCGCGCAGACCCGCTCCGCAGGCGGCCTCGAAGCGCCGATGCCCGGAGTGGTGACGCGCGTGATGGTCGCGAAGGGTGAAGTGGTCAAAATGGGGCAGCCGCTGGTGATGCTCGAAGCGATGAAGATGGAGCACGTGATCCGCGCGCCGCGCGACGGCAGGGTCGCGAGCATCGCCGCGCGCGCGGGCGAGATGGTGGGCGGCGGCACGGCGCTGGTCGAGCTGGAGCCCGATGTCACGCCCGCCGGCTGAGTCCGCGCCCTCCGCGGTCGAGCCAAGGTGGGTGACGCTCGCGGGCCGGGCGGCGACCGCGATCGGATGCGCCACGGTCCTGGCGATGGCGCTGTGGGGCCACCCGGTCGGCGACTACCACGCCGAGAGCGACTTCTACGGCGGGTACGCCGCGGGCGCCCGCCTCATCCAGCACGGTCACATCGAGCCGGGCCGCTATCCGGTCGTCGGGCCGCTCTACGAATTCGCGCTTGCGCTGTTCGCGTTTCCGTCCCGCGACCTGTTTCTCGCCGCGAAGCTGCTCTCGGCGCTCGCGGCGTGCGCCACGCTGGCACTCTGGTTCGTGCTGCTCCGCCGCGCCGCCGGCGCGACCGCGGCGCTGTGGGGGGTCGCATTGCTCGCGGCGAATCTGGTTTTCTTTCGCTACGGCTACTCGGCCTCGACCGACATGCTCGCGCTCTTCCTCTCGAGCGCCGCGCTGTTCGCGCTCGTCGCCGCGCGCGGCTCGCGCGCCCCGCTTTTCGCCGGCGCATTGGCGGCGCTCGCGGCGCTGACGCGCTACAGCGCGGTGGTCCTCCTGCCGGCGGGGCTCGTCGCGATTGCGCTTCGACCGCGCGAGGGCGTTTCCCGCGCGCGACAGATCGCGTGGTTCGTCGCGGGCTTCGTGGTGGTCGCCGGGCCATGGATCGTGCTCGCATCTGCCGCAGGTCACGTGCCGGGCGCACCGCTGCTCCAGTTCTTCAGCTTCTACGCCAATCCATCCTCCGACCGGAGCGTGCAGGATCTGGGCGCCGCGACCCCCGACTCGCTGCGCGCCTACCGCTCGCTCGGCGATCTACTGCGCCACGATCCGGCATCACTCCTCCGCGGAGTGTTGCGCAATATCCCTGAGCACCTGGCGCTCGACGCGCGCAACCTGATCGGCTGGCCGATCGCGATCCTCGCGGTGCTCGGCATTCCGGTCGCACTGCTTTCGCGCGCGGGCCGCGCGCTCGCGCCGGTGTGGCTGGCCGGGGCACTTCAGTTCCTCGCGCTCGCGCCGGTGTTCCCCAGCGAACGCTACGCGCTCCCGCTCGTGCCGGTGGAGCTGAGCCTTGCCGCACTCGCGCTCGCATGGCCGCGGGCCTGGGTCGGCGCGGTGGCGGGTGTGCTCGCGGTGGGGTACTCGGTTCGCGCGAGCACGCAGTATCAGCTCGCGATCTACTCTCAGCTCCCGACAGAAGTGGTGAGTGCGGGCCGTGCGCTCGCGCACGCGGCCGAGCCCGCGAGCCGCGTACTCAGTCGCAAGGGGCATATCGGGTACTACTCCGGCGTGCCGGTCGTGGCGCTATCCCGCCTCGCGACCCTGGCCGAGCTCGGCGATTACGCTCGCGCGAATCGCGCCGACTTTCTCTACTACTCCTGGTACGAAGCGCAGCTGCGGCCCGAGTTCGCCTACCTGCTCGATACCACCTCGGCAGTACCGGGCCTGAGCGTGGTGCACGCGACCGAGCGCAAGCCGAGCGTGCTCTATCGGATCGGCCCTGATTTCGGAGCCGGGCCCGCGTGGAGCCGCGATGAGTTCGAGCGCCAGCTGCATCTGGCGCGCGCGCTGGTGGACGTGCTCCCCGCAGCGCAGGGCGTTGCTCACCGCGTCACGCTCGCGGTGGACGCGCTCGAGCGCGACCGCCCCGACGTTGCACTCGCGCTCGTCGAAGACGCGCTCAGGGCGCGCGACGACCACGCGCTCGCCTGGGAGGTGAAGGGTCATGCGCTCGAACGCCTCGGGCGGCTCGAGCCGGCGATCCAAGCCTATCGCCGTTCGGTCGCACTCGAACCTGCCAACACCGAGACTCAGGTGTGGCTGGGCTGGGCCCTGATGAAACACGGAGAGGACACGGAAGCCGCGCGAGTGTGGACGCCGACCATCACACGGACGATGAACGTCCCTGCGCTCAGAGCGATGGAGAGCCTGTTCCGCAAGCTCGGCAATTCCGCGGAAGCTGAGGCCGCGCGAGCCGAGGCTTCGAGACTCGAGCCAGGCGTGCCGAAACACTGAGCGCCCTCGCCCGCGACGCGCCGAACCACTAGACTGATCGGCGCGCCACACCAATCGACCTCTGATTCCAAATCCACGGGAAGGAGCACCATGTTCGTCAGCCTTCGCATCCCCCGGGTCGCAGTAGCAGCGCTCGCTGTTCTCACGCTCGCTTCGTGCGGCAAGAGCAGCAAGTCCACAACGCCGGTAGTCCTCCCAAGCCTCACGCTGGGCGCGGCCATTCGGCTGTTCGTGCCGGCGAGCTTCACCACTCCCGCCGGGCTCGACACGACCGCCAGTCTGCTGGTCACCACGACCCTCGATGGCTCGAAGTCCGGCCTCGCCGTGTTCGTGAGCGGCGGACGTCTCGTGGATGCGGGACAGGTCTACCTGCGCACGCTGAAGGCCGGCGCGAGCGATCCCGACTCGATCCTGCTGGTCAAGCTCGCGGGGACGCTCCAGGGCTCGACCTACGTCGGCTACGTCTCGTCGCCTTACACCACCGAAGGCATCAAGATCCCGTTTGACGGAGTGCTGTCGCACGTCTGGAACGTGAAAGGCTCGAGCGCCATCCCCGCACTCATCGACAGCGTGAAGTCGGTGACCGACGTGACCGTCACCGCGCCCATCGATGGCGCGAACGTCTCGCGCGCCGCCGATCTCACCGTGAGCTGGTCCGGCCCGGGGAGCGAAAGCGACGTCTTTGTGGGCGCAGTCGTCATCGCCTCGTCCGACACGACCAAGCACGTCGCCGGCAACATCGTGCTGAGCAGCGCCGGCAGCCTGATCGTGCCCACCGCAAGACTGGCCGCGTTGCCTGCCGGCAACGCTACGCTAGCCGTGTCGCGCTACCGCCTGATTTACAAGATCACCCTACCCACGCCCGCCCTCCCGACCGGCTTCCTGGTCGAAGCCGTCAGGCGCCATCCGATCGTGCTGCAGTAGCGCCGTCATGAAGCGACAGGCGCGGCCCGACGCACGCAGTTCGGAGCGAGTCCCCGCAACGCGACGCGCACTCGCTTGTCGAGCGGAGCGTCAGGGATGTCCGCGCAGAGCGCGGCCCCTCGGCGAGCTTCCTCGGCGCTGAACCCGAGCTCGCGAAGCCAGGGAATCACCTCGCTCTGGCTCGCCGCTGTCGCCGCGGCTTCAGACTGCGCCTGTACCTGCGTCTGCGCGTCTCGCACCTGCTTGCGAGCCGGCGCCGTCCTGACCTCCTGACGCTTCTCGCGCATGAACCCGGCGCCGAAGGTGCACTCGGCCGTGTACTGGTTGTGCGCCCGGCACCGCAGCCGCACTCGATCCACGGTCGTCTGTCCTCCACGGGCCACCGGGTCCACGTGATCGAACTCCAGTCGCGTGCGCTCCTCGCAGCGCTTCCCCTTCTCGCTGACGAACGTGCACTGGCCGCCATCCCGCTGCCAGACCTTGCGCCGGATCTCGGCGGGAACGTAGCGGCCATTCGCCGAGCTGCGGCGTGGGCGCGAGCGGGCGCACTTCGCGAACTTCTGCCGCTCGAGCTCCTGGACCAGCGAGTCCAGCGCGCGCTTGAGTACCTTTGCGACGTCGCCTGAGGGCACGGCGTGACCGAGCAACGACTGCGCGTAGCGCAGTTGATCGTAAGTGTCCTGATTCACCGTGACCTGCAGCGCGAACCGACCGGGCGCGAGCGGCGCGAGCTTGGCGCGGACAACTGGCTCTGGAGCCAGTTGGATGGCGGATGAATCAGCCGATTCCGGAACCCATTGCAAGGCAAGGGCCCCAACTCGCTCCAGAGCGAGTTGAGCGTCGGCCGCCTCAACTGGCCGCAAGGACAGTCCGTCCGTGGCAACCGCCT
Source organism: Candidatus Eiseniibacteriota bacterium (assembly GCA_031370785.1). Classification (GTDB taxonomy): domain Bacteria; phylum Eisenbacteria; class RBG-16-71-46; order RBG-16-71-46; family RBG-16-71-46; genus DATJGS01. The sequence continues at coordinate 12,707 of JANMQY010000059.1, forward strand.
GCACGAGGGTCGGCACGTCCGCCTGCGGGAAGCGCTCGGCGAGCAGCAGCCGGATCTCATCCTTTGTCTTCCCCGCGGTTGCGGCCAGGAGCTCATCCGCCCTCTCCGGAGTCAGATCCGGGGTCAGGTGCGGCGTCAGCAGCAGCACGGCAGTCATGTTCAGGCGGCCGTCTGCTAGCGCGGGAAAGATGGCGGGGAACTCCCGTGCCTTTCGCGCGACTCCGATGCGCCTGAGGGCTACGTCCTCGGACATGCGCAGTTCGCGCACGCAGTAGAGGAACATCGAGGGATAGGCCTCCGGCAGGTACAGCTTGCGCTCGTCCACTTCGGCAACGTGGGCCAGCAGCGCGGCGGTCGTGGCGCGATCCTGGCAGACGAGCGTGGCCAGGTCGCGCAGCAGAATGTGATCAGCGAGATGCGACAGCGAGTAAGACTTCATGACGGAACTCCGCGGCAAAGGAACAGTCGCGGGGGCACCATCACTTCATATCACGAGGCTTCGCGGCGTCCGTGCTTGCGCGCTGCTCGCGATGCGCGAACGGCAATGAGAAATTTCGCAACGCAGCGCTTCGATGTCATCAGGGCCCGCACTGCGCGCGCTAACGCGTCGTTCGCGAACGCACCGCGAGTCGCGACAGATCGAGCCTAAATAGTGTGTCAAACGAAATCTTCCGCTCGACGCGACTCTCGCTGCGTCGCGACCGGAGTCGAACGGGGCTCGGCGCAAAGCAAAGGGCGGGCCCCGCGAGTCATCGGGTAGCTCGCCCTCCGCGGGATGAGCCTCAGGTTCTACGAAGCCGCCTCTACCAGATCTCCGCCCGAACATCGTCAGCCCGCACCATGCCATCCCCATCCTTGCAGCCAAACGCCTTCTTGAACTCAGGGAAGTTGCTGAGCGGCCCGTTGACGCGCCACTGCGCCGGCGAGTGCGGGTCGGTGAGCGTGCGCACCCGCTCGGACTCGGGGCGGAGCTTGCGCCGCCACGCCTGCGCGTAGCCGAGGAAGAAGCGCTGCTCCGGCGTGAAGCCGCCGATGTCGGCGGGGCGCGGTTTGCCCTCGAGCGACTTCTGGTATGCGTAGTAGGCGATCGTGATGCCGCCCAGGTCGGCGATGTTCTCGCCGAGCGTGAGCTTGCCGTTTACGTGCAGCGTGTCGACGGCGACGTAGCCGTTGTACTGATCGACGACCTTCTGCGCGCGCGCTTCGAACTTCTTCGCATCCTCGGGCGTCCACCACTCCTTGAGGTTGCCGTCGGCGTCGAACTGGCGGCCCTGGTCGTCGAAGCCGTGGCTCAATTCGTGGCCGATCACCATGCCCATCGCGCCGTAGTTGAGTGCGTCATCCACCTGCATGTCGAACTGGGGCGGCTGCATGATGCCCGCGGGGAACACGATCTCGTTGTTGGACGGGTTGTAGTACGCATTCACCGTCGGGGGCGACATTCCCCACTCGGTGCGATCCACCGGCTTGCCGATCTTGCTGAGATCCCATTGCACGTACCACTGCGCGCCGTGCTGCGCGTTGACCGCGAACGATGAGTCGGGGCTGATCCGCATCGTCGAGTAGTCGCGCCACACGTCGGGGTAGGCGATTTTCTTGAGCACCGCCGAGAGCTTCTTGCGCGCCTGAATCTTGGTGGCGTCGCTCATCCACGACAGGTGATCGATGCGATCGCCGAGCGCGGCCTGCAGGTTGTCCACCATCACCAACGCGCGCGCCTTGGCGGGAGGCGGGAATTCGGTCGCGACGTAGGCCTTGCCGAGCGCCTCGCCGAGCGCCTGGTCGGTGATCGCGGAGCAGCGCTTCCAGCGCGTCTGCGGTGCCTTCTGTCCGGTCATGAGCGAGGTGAACGAAAAACTCTCGTTGAAGAACGGCGTGCTCAGATACGGAGCCGAGAAGCGCAGCAGATGCCAGCTCAGGTACGCCTTCCACGTGTCGAGCGGCGCGGTGGCGACCTTGGCCGCGGCGACCTTCACGAACTCGGGCTGCGAGACGTCGAGCATGGCGTCCGGCTTCGCCAGCGAGGGCACGCCGGTCGCGCGGAAGTAAGCGACCCAGTCCACGCCGGGCGCCAGTTTCGCCAGGTCCTTGACCGCCATCTTGTGATAGACCGCGTTGGGATCGCGCTGCGCGACGCGCGTCATGTGTGATTTCGCCAGATCGGTTTCGAATGCCATCACGCGCTCGGCGTCGGCGCGGGCCTTCGCCTCCGGGATACCGACCAGCTGGAACATGCGGCCGATGTGCGCGACGTACTCGGTGCGCTGCGCCACCGAGGTCGAGTCGGTCTTGAAGTAGTAGTCGCGATCCGGCAGTCCGAGCCCCGCCTGATAGAGCTGCCCGATGGTCTCCCGGCTGCTCTTCGGGTCGGCCTCCGAGCCGAAGTGGAACGGCGCATCGATCAGATGAGTCACGAGCCCGGCGATCTCGGCCTGGAGCTGCGCGCGGGTCTGGATCGCGGCGATGCGCGCGAGCTCCGGCCGGATCGGCCCGGCACCCTCACGGTCGGTGCGCTCGGAATCCATGCACGTCGAGTAGAACGCACCGAGCTTCCTGAGCGCCGGGTCGGTCTCGTTCGCCATCTTCGAGCCGGCATCCTCGAGCACGCGATGCAGCACCTCGGTGTTGCGATCGTAGATCTCGCGGCCCGCGCCAATCGCGGTGTACGAGGGCGGGATCACGGCGGTCTTCAGCCACGCGCCGTTGGCGTATTGATAGAAGTCGCGGCACGGAGCGCATGTGGTGTCCATGTAGGCGCGCTGCAGGCCGTGCGGAATGTCGGCGGCGCGGGCGGCGGCGGGCAGCGCCACGGCCGCGAGCGCGGCGAAAAGCGTCCGAAGCATTCTCGAGTTCATCAGATAGGTCCTCTGCGGTTGGGGGATGGACCAGGGTCGAAAGACCCTCATCGCGTTCTGAATCGCGGCCAAAAGGCCTGCGTTCGCCATCGAAGAATGGGCCGGAACGGGTCGACGACGAAATGGTGATGACTGGCGGGCAGTATGCCGATAACGCCGCGTGGCAGGACAGCGAAGCGACGGGCGCGGGCTGCCGCGGGCCCGGCGCGGGACTCCTGCCTCGTGCCACAGCAGTTACGGCGGTCTTCTTGATTCGAGGGGGGGTGCGTGCTACCGTTCACGCGTCGTTCCGGACACGCCAGCACTCACGTCGTTGCACGACACACGAGGCGCGATCCAGTCACGGGACACGATCGGTTGATCCGACAAACGGATAAGGTTCTCCAAGCGGTCCACGCTCTTGACTCGGTCCCAACCAGGGCCAGATGGGTCAGGAGTTTTGCGTTTCTCAGGGTCATGAGGACCATTCAGTGATCGTTCGCAAGTTTCCCATCGAGCATCTCGATCCAGTCATTCTGCTGGGGCAGAACGATTCCAACCTGCGCCAGATCGAGCGCACCATTCCGGTGCGCATAACGCTTCGTGACGGCACCATCACCGTATCGGGTGATGAGGAGCCGGTCGGTACCGCATCGCGCGCGCTCAAGGAGCTGGTCGAGCTCGCCGAGCGTGGCAAGGTCGTCGAAGAGGCGGATGTCGCGACCGCGCTCGGACTCTCGAACAAGAACGGCAACGGCGTATCAAGGCTGGCCGAAGCCTACGAGGGCGCGCCCGGCTATGCCTTCGATCGCAAGACCGTGCGTGCGCGCACCCCGACCCAGGCCGAGTATTTGAAATCTCTGAAAGATTATGAAGTGGTGTTTGCGATCGGCCCTGCCGGAACCGGCAAGACCTACCTTGCGGTCGCGGCCGCGGTGCACGCGCTGCGGCAGAAGCAGGTGGACCGCATCATCCTGGTGCGCCCCGCAGTCGAGGCCGGCGAGAGCCTGGGCTTCCTGCCTGGTGACATGCAGGAGAAGGTGGATCCGTATCTGCGTCCGATGTATGACGCGCTCGCCGACCTGATGTCCTACGACAAGATGCGGCGTTACATCGAGCTCGGAGTGATCGAGATCGCGCCGCTCGCGTTCATGCGCGGCCGCACCCTGCACAGCTCCTACGTGATCCTCGACGAGGCGCAGAACACCACGGTGCGGCAGATGAAGATGTTCCTGACCCGCATGGGGGTGAACTCGCGAGCGGTGATCACCGGCGACGTGACTCAGATCGATCTGAAGAATCCGGAAACCTCAGGGCTGGTGCGCATCCAGTCCATCCTCGGCGGCGTCCCCGACATCAAGTTCATCTACTTCCATCCCGAGGATGTCGTCCGGCACCGGTTGGTGCGCGACATCATCCGTGCCTTCGACTCGTATCACGCCCGCCAGAACGGCAAGACCGAGGATGGCGTGGGCGAGAGCCTCGACCCCGAGGCGCTCGAACGCGATGCCTCGCTCGAACCGCCGTCGCACGATCTTTCGAACGCCGACGAAGACGCCGAATCCGCCGGAAGTGGTGGCCCCTCGCTGTAAGCCTGGGTCCAGGCCGCGTTTCGACTCGAGACCTAAATGACCGTTCAGGACAGTTCGCTGCCTGCACTGCCCGATCGCCAGCGCCCGCTGCGCTGGGGGTATTACGCCGTGCGCGTGCTGCTGGTCATGCTGCTGCTCGCGGTGGCCGCGCTCTCGATCGGTCACGGTCCGATCGACCGCTTCCGCTACCGCGAGGGCGACATCTCGCGCGAGCGGGTGGTCGCGCCCTACGACTTCCGGCTCGAGAAGGACGAGACCGCGCTGCGCCGCCAGCAGGAGCAGGCCGCGGCCGCGGTGCCGCCGGTGTTCGTGGTCGACAGCCGGGTCTCGGCCGAGACCCTGAACCGTCTCGCGATATTCCAGGAGAAGGCGCTGGCGGTCGCGCTCGACCCGAATCTGCGCCCCATCGACCGGGCCCAGCAGGTGCGCGCGCTGGGCGTTCCGCTGAGTGACGAGAGCGCCGATGCGCTGGCCGCGCCCGGGCGCGCTCGGCGCGCACTGCGCGAGCTGGGTGGCTGGCTCCACGACCTCTACGAGGCGGGCATCGTGGCCGAGAAGCGCGGCGACCGCGTGCTCGGCTACACCACCATCCACCTGCGCGAAGGGGAGGCCGAGGGCGAGCGCGCTGCGACGATGCTCTTCGATCGGCGCGAGGCGCTGCTGCTCCTCGAGAGGAAGGCGCAGGCGGCGTTCGCAGCCGATCCGCGCGGGGTCAAGCTGGTGGCCGAGCTGGCCGCGCCGTTCGTCGTGCCCAACGTGCTCTACGACAGAGCCGAAACCGAATGGCGGCGCGTGCAGGCGCAGGGCGTGGTGCCAGCGACGCTCGGCTTCGTCAAGAAGGACGAGCTGATCGTGGATGCGAACGAGAAGGTGACGCGCGACGCGCTGCTCAAGCTGCGCTCGCTGCACAATCTCGAGGACGCGCGCCGCGCACGCACCGAGTTCCTGTATCCGCCGGTGGCGCGCATGCTGCTGATGCTGCTGTTCATCGCGGTATTCACGACCTACCTGCGCATGGAGCTGCTTGGGGTCTACCGCGACAACTCCATGCTCGCGATGTTCACGCTGCTCACCGCGGTCACGCTGATCGTGGCCCAGTTGCAGGTCGGGCTGCTCGGGCTCTCGGAATTCACGGTACCGCTGGCGCTCGCGCCATTGGTCGTCGCCTCGCTGCTCGAGAAGCGCCCGGCGCTGGTGTTCACGCTGATGCTGGCGGTGGTGGTGGCCGCGGTCGGCGAGATGCGCGCGCCGTTCATGCCGGTCGCGGTGATGGGCGGCGTGACCGCCGTCTACTCGGTCGCGCGCCTGCGCCACCGCTGGCACTTCGGGCGCGCGTTCTTCACCATCGCGCTCGCGAATATCGCGGCGATTCTCGCATGGGACCTGGCTCGCGTGGCCTCGGCCGAGGTGCTGCTGCGCGACACGCTGTGGGGCGTGGTCAACAGTTTCCTCGCCGTTTCCATGGCGTTCCTGCTGCTGCCGGTAGTCGAGCACGTGTTCGGGCTCACCTCGGACATCACGCTGCTCGAGCTGTCGGATCTGAATCGTCCGCTGCTCAAGCGCCTGCAGCTCGAGGCGCCCGGCACCTATCATCACAGCATGGTGGTCGGCAGCCTGGCCGAGGCCGCGACCGAGGCGATCGGCGCCAACTCGCTGCTCGCGCGGGTCATGGCCTACTACCACGACATCGGCAAGCTGGCGAAGCCCGAGTACTACGCCGAGAACGAGCCGGCCAGCTCGCGCAGCCGACACGAGAAGCTGACCCCGAGCATGAGCACGCTGGTCGTGAAGTCGCACATCACCGAGGGTCTCGAGATGGCGCGGCGCGAGCGGCTGCCGCGTGCGGTGCGCGACGCGATCCCCGAGCACCACGGAACGATGGTGATGGCGTTCTTCTATCACAAGGCGCTGGAGACCGACCCGACCGCGCGCCGCGACGACTTCTGCTATCCCGGACCGCGCCCGCGCTCGCGCGAGACCGCGATCCTGATGCTGGCCGACGGCGTCGAGGGCGCCTCGCGCGCGCTGGCCGAGCCCACCCCGAGCCGCATCCGCGGCCTGGTCACGCGCATCATCGAAGAGCGCGTGCAGCAGGGACAGCTCGACGATTGCGCGCTGACCCAGCAGGAGCTGGCCAGGATCCGGGAGGCCTTCATCCCGGTTCTGACCGCGATCTTCCACGTGCGCGCGCCCTACCCCGTCGACCCCACCAAGCGCCCGCGGGCGGATGCCGATCTCCGTAAGGAGTGAGCGCGGAGCTTCTCGTCTCACCGCACCGCTCTGTTCGCTCGTCAAATCCGCGCTCGCGCTCGAGGGCCGGCGACCCGGCGAGATCGCGATCGTGCTCGCGGATGATGCGACGCTGCGCGATCTCAACCATCGCTGGCGCGGCATCGATCGAGCGACCGACGTGCTGAGCTTCGATTACGGAGATACGGCCACCAGGTTGCGCCGCCGCTCCGCGCCGCTCCGTGCGGACGCCTCCGGGCCGGTGAACGGCGATCTCGTGATCTCGCTCGACCGCATGCGCGATCAGGCGAAGCGTTATCGCGTCAGCCAGGGACGCGAGCTGGCGCGCCTGGTGATCCATGGCACGCTCCATCTCGCCGGACTCGATCATCGACAGGCGGCGGAACGCCGCCTCATGCGCGCGCGGGAGAACGCTGCGTTGCGCGCAGGACGCGATGCGGTCTCGGCGCTCGAGCGGGCGGTGGGCGGCGCTGCGGTGCGACCTCGCTAGGTTCCGCCGCGCGCCCTTCGCATCGCGCGCAGGATTGACGCCCACCGCCCGAACCGCCACATTCCACGCATGACGCTCCCCGAAGCCGAACCCGTACGCCTGCGCTTCTCCGTGATGGGCCGGCTGCGCAACTATCTGCTCACCGGGCTGATCGCGCTCGGGCCGACCGCGCTGACGCTGTGGGTGTTCATTCGACTGCTCAACTGGATGGACAACCTGCTTGGGCGTTACTTCCGTTTCGCCGCGCTCGACTACCACCGCATCCCGGGCATCGGGCTGGTCGCGACCCTGTTCATCCTGTTCGTCGTCGGCTGGCTCACCTCGTGGTTCGGGAGCTGGATCGGCGGGCGCTCCCTGCTCACGATGTGGGACGCGCTTCTCACCCGAATTCCCGGCGTCGGAATCCTCTACGGTTCGACCAAGTCGCTGGGCGAGGCATTTCTCAACAGCCGCAAGGACACGTTCAAGCAGGTGGTACTGCTGCCGTGGCCCCATCCCGGCGTCTATCGCATCGGTTTCATCGCCGGTCGCCCCTCGCCGCAGGTGAAAGAGAAGCTTCAACAGGACATCGAGGTCGTGTTCGTCCCGCACACCCCGAATCCCGCGTCCGGTTTCGTGCACTACGTGCCGAGAGCATCGCTCGTCTATCTCGACTGGTCGGTCGAGGACGGGCTCAAGGTGATCATCTCGGGCGGTGTGGTTCAGCCTGGGGTCGAGCCCGCTGCGGGAGCGACCGGCCGGCGGTAGGAGAGCGACGCGTGGCCCTCGTGCGCAGTGAAGGTGTCGTGCTCAGAACCTACGCTCTGGGCGACACCAGCCGCATCGTGACGGTGTACACGCGCGATCTCGGGCTGCTCAAGATGGTGGCCAAGGGCGCGCGCAAGGCGCCGAGCCGATTCGGTTACTCGCTCGAGCCGCTGTCGCGCTCGCGCTTCGTCTTCTATCACAAGCCCGATCGCGACCTGCACCTGCTCTCGAGCACCGACACGCTCGCCCCGATGGGGAGCAGGCTCGCCGACATCACCCGGCTCGCGCATGCGCAGGCGGCGCTCGAGCTGCTCGACCGGCTGGTGTGGGGCGAGGAGCCGCATCCCGAGCTGTTCGATCTCTTGGTGGCGACGCTCGAGGCGCACACGGTCGCGCCGCTCGAAGCGCTGCCCGCGATCACCATCGCGTTCGAGCTTCAGGTCGCGAGCCTGCTCGGCTATCGACCCCGGCTCGATGCGTGCGCGGGCTGCGGCCGTCCGCTGTCGCAGGAGCGCCTGTTTTCCCCGGCGCGCGGCGGGCTGATGTGCGAATCGTGCGCCGCCGCGGAGCCCGGGATGATCAAGCTCTCGGCCGATGCGCTCGCCGGGCTCTCGCTCCTGCTTTCGCGCCCGGTCGGAGAAGCCGGCGACTATTTCGAGGTCAAGCGCTCGGCCGAGATCCTGCGCGTGGTCGACGCGTTCCTTCGCCATCACTTTCAGCGCTTCCAGGGGCTGCGCTCGCTCGAAGTGCTGCGCCATCTCAACGAAGCGGTGGACTAGCAGCAGACCGATGCGACGCGGGATTTCGGTGAGCGCGCACCCTGAGGTAGACTCCGCGGCTCGCAATCGCGCCGCGCTGTGTCGGCCGTGACGCACGTTCTTTAGCAGCAGTGAGGAGCCGCTGATGCCAGCCCCCGAACCGCGCCGCTCGTTGCAGGAGATGATCCTCGCGCTCGAGCAATACTGGGCGGAGCGCGGCTGCGTGATCCAGCAGCCGTATCCGTCCGAAGTCGGCGCCGGCACCTTCAACCCGGCGACCTTCCTGCGCTCGCTCGGCCCCGAGCCGTGGCGGGTCGGCTACGTCGAGCCCTCGCGCCGCCCGAAGGACGGGCGCTACGGCGAGAATCCCAACCGGTTCCAGCAGTTCTATCAGTACCAGGTGCTCTTGAAGCCCGCGCCGCCCGACGTGGTGGATCAGTACTTCGACTCGCTGCGCGCGATCGGCATCGATCCGCTCGAGCACGACCTGCGCCTGCTCGAGGACGACTGGGAGTCGCCGACGCTGGGGGCGGCCGGCCTCGGATGGCAGGTGTGGATGGACGGCACCGAGATCTCCCAGTTCACCTACTTCCAGCAGTGCGGCGGCATCGAGGTCGATGTGGTCTCGGCCGAGTTGACCTACGGACTCGACCGGATCGGCATGATGCTTCAGGGAAAAGACCGGGTGCAGGACCTGATCTGGACCCCCGAGGTCAAAGACCCGAAGGGCCGCGTGCTCTCCGCGCCCGTCACCTGGGCCGAGCTGTGGCTGCAGAACGAAAAGGAGTGGTCGAGGTACAACTTCGAGGAAGCCGACGTCGCGGCCCTGGTCTCGATGTTTGCGCAGTGGGAGAAAGAGGCGCTGCGCCTGCTCGAAAGGGGTCTCGTCAATCCAGGCTACGACTGCGTGATCAAGTGCTCGCACCTGTTCAACGTGCTGGATGCGCGCGGCGCGATCTCGGTGAGCGAGCGGGTCGGCCACATCGGGCGCGTGAGGAAGCTCGCGCGCCGCGCGGCGACCGCGTACGTGAAGCAGCGTGAGGCGCTGGGCTACCCGCTGCTCAAGGACGAAGCGGAGCGCGCGAAATGGGTGAAGGCTCCCGAGAGCGAACCGAAGCCGGCCGAGGTGCGCTCGTGAAGCGCGAGCTGCTGTTCGAGATCGGAGTCGAGGAGCTACCGTCCCAGTACGTGACCCCCGCGCTCGAACAGCTCGAGAAAAGCGCGCGGGCCGGGCTGGATGACCTGCGGCTCTCGTACGGCGAGGTCGCGACCCTGGGCACTCCGCGCCGGCTTGCGCTGCGCGTGAGCGCTCTCGCCGATCGCCAGACCGACTTCGAGGAAGAGGCGATGGGCCCCGCGACCCGCGTGGCGTTCGATGCGGACGGCAAGCCCACCCGCGCGCTGATCGGATTCTGCCAGGGGAAGGGCGCGGACCCCTCGGCGGTGCGGAAGGTCCAGACTGCGAAAGGCGAATACGTCGCGGTCACGGTCAAGCACGTCGGCAAGCCAGCGGGCGAGGTGCTGCCGGCGCTGCTCGCGACTCTCGCGACCCGGCTCAACTTCCCCAAGACCATGCGCTGGCTCGACGACGACACCCGCTTCGCGCGCCCGGTGCGCTGGCTGACCGCGCTGCTCGACGATCAGGTGCTGAAGGTCGCCGCGTTCGGGCTGGTCGCGGACCGCGCGACCTTCGGGCATCGCTTCCTTTCGCCAGCCGCGGTCCCGCTCAAGCACGCGAAGGACTACGCCGGCTCACTCGAGAAGGCGAAGGTGGTGGCCGACCATCGCCTGCGCGCGGCCAGGCTGACCGAGCAGGTGCACGCGCTCGCCGCCAAAGCCGGAGGCACGCTGGTCGCCGACGAGGAGCTGGTGGAGATCAACAACTTCCTCACCGAATGGCCGACCGCGTTCTCGGGATCGTTCGATCCGAGCTACCTCGATCTTCCGCGCGAGGTGATCGTGACCGCGCTGCGCGAGCACCAGCGCTTCTTCGCGGTCGAGGATGCCAGGGGCCTGCGCCCGGCCTTCATCGCCGCCCGAAATGGCGATGCGCGCGGTCTCGATCTGGTGCGTAAGGGCAATCAGGACGTGCTGGTCGCGCGCCTCGAGGATGCGCGCTTCTACTGGGCGACCGACCTCAAGAAGACTCCGGCCGACATGGTCGATGCGCTCGCGGGCGTGGTGTGGATGGAAGGGCTCGGCACGCTGCGCGACAGGGCGGCCAGGCTCGAAGCGCTGGCGGCGTGGCTCGCGGAGCGGCTTGCACCCGCGGCAACCGATGCGGCACGGCGCGCCGCGCTGCTGTGCAAGACCGATCTGCTCTCCGAGATGATCGGGAGCGGGAAGGAATACGCGAGCCTGGAGGGTGTGATGGGCGGGCACTACGCGAGGCGTGCCGGCGAGAGCGAGGCGGTCGCCGCCGCGATCGCGGAACACTATCGTCCGCGCGGGCCGGCCGACGCGCTGCCCTCGACCGATGCGGGCGCGGTGCTCGCGATCGCGGACCGGCTCGATCACGTCGCGGGCGCATTCGTGGCCGGCAAAGTGCCGAGCGGAAGCGAAGACCCGTACGGGGTGCGCCGGGCCGGGAACGGCGTGGTGCGGATCGCGATCGAGCAGAAGCGCCGCCTCGACCTGCGCGACGCCGCGATGGAGAGCACCCGGCCGTTCTATGCCGCCGATCCGGACCTGCCGCAGGCCGAGATCATGAAGAAGCTCGGCGAGTTCTGGCGCGGGCGCGTCGAACAGGCGCTGGACGAGCGTGGCGTGCCGTACGACGGCCGTGACGCCGCGATCGAAGCGCGCGCATCCGTCGCGGGCAAGGCGCGTCCGGGCTGGATCGATCCGTGGGACTGCCTCGAGCGCGCGCGGGCGCTGGAAGCATTCCGGCGCGACGAGCGTTTCCAGCCGCTCGCAATCCTGTTCAAGCGCGTCTCCAACATTCTCGCGAAGAATACCGAGCCACTGCCGCCGTCACTCGATCGCACGCGCCTTACCGAGCAGGTCGAGCGTGAGCTGGCCGAGGCGCTCGATCGCGCGCGCGCCGCGACCGAGCCGCTGTGGGAGAAGCGCGAGTACGCGAAGATCCTGCCCGCGCTGCTCGAGATGAAGCACGCCATCCATGCGTTCTTCGACGGGGTGATGGTGAATGCCGAAGACGCCACGGTACGTTTGAACCGGCTGCGGCTGTTGAGCGAGGTGCGCGAGCTGTTCCTGAGGGGCTGGGATCTTTCCAGGGTCGTGGTCGAAGGCGAGAAGACGTGATCTCGCCGGCGCGGCAGGGATGACATGAATCGCACGCATTCGACGCGCGCTCTTGCGCTCGCGCTCGCCGCGCTCGCGCTCGGCACCGTCGCCGCCGGCGCTCAGCAGCTCCTGCTTCCTGCGAAGGAGCACGGATTCCCGCAGATCCAGTTCGCGGACTCGCTGATCAGCCCCAACAATCGCTGCCCGGTCATGGGCCATCGCCTGAGTATCCAGGTGCGCCCGGTGTACGTGAACGGGGTGCCGATCGGATTCTGTTGAGCGGGATGTCCGCGGGCCTTCGGCGGAGGCCCCGAGCGCTACTTGAAGCCTCTGCACATCGAGGTGCTCGACTTCCTCCGTCCCTCGCGCCCCGCGGTGCTCGACTCGACGCGCCGGACCTGGGTCGGACTCGACGCGTTCTTCTTCGCCGACCGCGCCTCGCTGGAGAAGTTCCGGCGCGCGCCGCTGCGCTACGTGAAGAAGCTCTCCGACCCGATAACGCTCGAGCGCTTCCATCCCACGCCGCAGTCACCGCGCGTGACATTCAAGGGCCGCCCCTACTACTTCGTCTCGCAGGATACGTGGAAGAAGTTTCAGGCCTACCCCGACAGCTTTTCCCAGCGCCACGGGATGTGACGGGCTACTGCGAGAGGCCGAGAGCGCGCACGCGCTCCGTCATCTCCTCGCGCTCGGCCGGGTCCACCTCGCCCCCGGAATAGGTGTCCCACTCCGCGCGCGCTTCACCCATGCGCCCCAGTCGCGCGAGAGCTTCCGCCCTCAGCCCGCGCAGCATCGCCAGCGTCGGCTGTTCGGCCAGCGCGGAATCGAGGTAGCTCAGCGCACGATCCGGATGGCGGCTCTCCAGCTCGACGAGGCCCATCGTGCGCAGCAGGCGCGGCTCGTTGGGGAAGTGGGTCAGCCCGCGCTGCGCCGCGACCCGCGCCTGGTCGGTGCGGCGCGCCTTCACCAGCGCGGTGGCCAGCGCGATGTAGGGATCCGGGAACGAGGTCGAGTCGATGCCGATGCTGGTCTCGAGATGTGAGATCGCGCTCGGGTAGGCGCCCGCATGCAGGTTGCTGGCGCCGAGGTTGTATTCGGCGCTGGCGACCAGCGCGGGATCCTTCGGCCGTCCGGTGAGCACGAGCTGCAAGAGCGAATCCGCCGAGTCGTCGCGGTGCAGCTCGCGGTAGGCGGTCGCGAGGTTGACCATCGCCTCGCGGTACTGCGGATCGGCACGCAGCGCGAGCTGCAGCGTGTCGGCAGCACCGGTCCAGTCGTTGCGCCGGAGAGCGGCATGGCCGAGGTTGTTGAAGCGCAGCGCCTCCTCGTGATTGCGCTTCACGGTTCCCGGGCGCAGCACGATGAACCACAGCGTCACCGGCACGATCACCGCGGCCGCACCGATCCGGGCCCACATCCAGCGCGGGCGCCGATCGGCCGGCGGCGTGGGAACCGGCAGCATCCGCTCGCCCTCTTCCGCGCCGCGCGGCAGCGCCTCGACTTCCTCGGTGTCGCTGACCAGCGCGGGTAGCGACGCACCGGTCATGCTCGCCAGCTCGCGCGCAACATCGGCGGCGGTCATGCGCTGCTCCGGATCCTTCTCGATCAGGCGCGCGACCAGGGCCTCGACCGCGCCCGGCACATCCGGACGCGACTCGCGCAGCGGAAGCGGCGGCTCGTTGGCGATCGTGAACATGAGCGCCATCGGATTGTCACCCGCGAACGGAAGCCGACCCGCCAGCATCTCGTACAGCACGACGCCAAGCGCGAACACATCGGTCGGCGGTCCGGCCGAGCCGCGAATCGACTCGGGTGACATGTAGCCGGCGGTGCCGAGCGTGCTTCCGGTGAGCGTGATGCGCGAGGCGAGCGCGGCGCGAGCGAGGCCAAAGTCCATGACCTTGACCCGGCCCTCATCGCCGAACATCAGGTTCTCGGGCTTGATGTCGCGATGCACGATCCCGCGGCGGTGGGCCGCGGCGAGCGCGGCAGCCACGTCGCGAGCGATCGCGAGCGCCTCGGCAACGGGGAGAGGGCCGGGCCGCATGCGGTCGCGCAGGCTCTCGCCTTCGACCAGCTCCATGGCGATGAAGCGCCGTGCGCCGTCGCGCTCGAACGAGTAGAGCGTCGCGATGTGAGGGTGGTTGAGGGCGGCTGCGGAGCGCGCCTCGCGCTCGAAGCGCTGCAGGTTGTCCGCGTCGGCAGCCAGCTCGGGCGCGATGAACTTGAGCGCCACGCGCCGGTCGAGGTCGAGGTCCACCGCCTCGTACACCTCGCCCATGCCGCCGCGGCCCAACATGCGGCCGACCTGAAAGTGCGTAACGCGCGTGCCGTCCATCTCGTGCGCCGGACCCTAGCAGCGGCCCCTGACCCTCACAAGCACCGGGCAAGCGAAAAGGGGAGGCGCGTGTCACGCCTCCCCTTCGAGCTCACTCCTGGACTAACGCAGCCAGATCAGGCGCTGCTTGAACTCGCGGCCCTCGGCGCGGAAGCGGGCGAAGTAGAGCCCGGCAGCGGCGCCGCCGCCGCCATCGGTCTGCCCGTTCCAGCGCACGTCGTACCAGCCCGGCTCGTGCACGCCGCTCATCAGCACTCGTGTGCGCCGCCCCTGCAGGTCGAAGAGCTCGAGGTCGATCTTGGTGCGCCGCGGAAGCCCGAAGCGCAGAACTGCGGTGCCCCTCGCCGGGTTTGGCCGGATGGAGGAGAACTCCAGCGTCACCGGTGGCGGTGTCAGGTCGGTCGTGCCGCGGATGCGGAAGTAGTCGCTGATCGCCAGCGGCCCGGAGACCTCGCTGCTCTGGGCGCCCAGGGAGTCGGCGCTCGTGGGCAGGGTGCTCTCGACCAGCACCACCGCGACCTTCGCGCTGTCGGTGCTCGCGTTGGGCACGGTCCACGAGTAGCTGCCGGTGTTGGGCAGATTCTGCGCGTCCAGCGTCCAGTTGTTGCCATGATCGAACGAGTGGAGGATCGCGACCCATTGCACGTTCGTCCCGTTCGGTGTGGTCCAGGTCACGTTGAACGTGCTGTGGCTTGCGAGAACCTGTCCAACGTTCGGTGCGGTGACCTTGCCGCGGGACACCTTGATCGTGTCCTGACCGGAGAAGTTCCGCCCCTCGATCAGTCCGGTCACCGTCACCGGCACCGCGTCGCCGGTCCCGACCACCATCTGCACCTCGGAGCGCACGAAACTGACACTCAGCTCCGAATTCGAGTCGTCGATCGAGTGCGGACCGGTGGTGTCGACGGGCACGACGCCGTTCAGTCGGACGCTGGACAGCACGATATCGCTCGCGGTGTACGGCGCCGGCGGCCGGATCGTTCCCTTCACCCACTTGCCCATGGACTTGAGATTGAGCGAGTTGGGATTGAAGCCGAACGTGACCGGCACGGTGGGAAGCCCGCCCGGGAATCCGAACACCGAAACCGTGCCCGAGCCTTCATTGGCGACGTACACGAGCGTCTTGCCGGTCGGATCGATCGCAATGCCTCCCGGCCCCTGACCGGTGGGGAACGTCGCCACCCTGGTGAGGCGAACCGCCGGGCCGGGGAGGACGCTCGATCCGCCGCTCGACGCGTGGCCGATGCTGAATACGAGCACGGTGTTGTCGGTCTCGTTGGTGATGTAGGCCAGGGTTCCGTCCGGCGTGATCGCAACGTTCTTGCCGCCCGAGCCGGTGCTCGCCGTGGTCACGACCCGGTACTGGCTCGGTCCGGGCGCAACATCGATCACGATCAGCTCGCCGCTCTCGGTGAGCAGCAGCGCCAGCGTACCGTCGGGGGTGATCGCGATGTTCTTGCCGCCCGACCCGGTGCTGACCGTGGTCACGACCTGATGCGACATGAGGTCAATGACCAGCAGTCCTGCGCCGACTGCCACGTAGGCGCGCGTGCCGTCGGGGGTGATCGCGATGTTCTTGCCGCCCGAGCCGGTCGACACGGTGGTCACGACCTGATCGAACGTCGCGTTGCCGGGATTGGCGTCGATCTCATCCAGCGTGTTTGAGCCCTGGTTGAGCACGTAGATCTTCGGGCCCACCGGGCCGATCTGGACGTCGACCGGCATCGAGCCTACCGGAATGGTCTTGAGCACGGTGTGATAGGTCGCCGAGCTCGGCTTGACGTCCACCACGCTCAGGTTGTTGCTGCCGGTGTTGGCGACATAGGCGCGCGAACCGTCGGGCAGGATCGCGACCGACTGAGGCAGCGACCCGACCGTGATGTCGGTCAGCTTGGTCGCGGTGTTCACATCGAGCGCGGTCAGCGTGCTGCTGCCGGGGTTCGTGACGTAGAGGCGGCTGCCGTCCGGCGACGCCGCCACGTCGCGGATCCCCTGACTCGCATTGAGCTCGCCGAGCACTCCGCCCGGGTTCGGATTGGGCGGCAGCACGGTGAAGGTGAGCGCGTTGCTGGTGGCATTTCCGACACCGACCGTCACCGGCCCGCTCGGTGCGGCGAGCGGAGCGTTCGCCACCAGGCTGGTCAGCCGGGCGTCGCTAGGCAGCGCCAGAACGCCGCTGAACAGCACCACGTTCTGGGCCGGAGTCGCGCTGAAGCCGGTTCCGTTGAGCACGACCGCCGTGCCCGCCGGTCCGGCCTGAGGCATCAACGAGTTCAGCGCGACGGGTGGCGGCGCCTGCACGGTGAAGACCGAGACTCCGCCCTGCGCGAGCGACTGCCCGTCCAGATCGAGCATGCCGGCATCGACCACCAGCGAGCAGCGCGCCGAGAACTGGAGCGCCGTACCCGGCTGGAACAGCACCAGGCGGCCCTGCTCGGAAAGGCTCGGCGTGCCCGTGACTGGCGCGCCGTTCATGAACAGCCTCAGATGCGACGCTGCGCTCGATGCCTCCATCCTCTGATTGAAGCGCGCGAACACCGCGGTTCCGGCATTGAGCCCGGCCGCCCCATTCGGAGGACCGAGCCCGACGATCACCGGCTCGATCTGGCTGTCATCGACCGCCAGCGTGGCGTGCGCCGTGAGCGTCCCACCGGTCACGCCTTCGGCAGTGACGCCCAGGCTCACCGAACTGCCAAACGCGGGCAGCTTCCAGCTCACCACCGCCTCGCCATTGGAATCGGTCAGATGATAGGTGGAGATCCGGCCGGACACTCCATCGAGCGTGCCGTTCGTCACTCCGTCGGTCACGAAGTGAATCGCGACACCCTGCTGCGGACGCCCGAAGTCGTCGGTCACGCGCACGTCGATGGGCAGCGGCAGGGTGCTATTGGCCGGCGCGCTCTGATCGCCGCCGCCGACCAGCGAGAGATGAGTCGCGGGGCTCAGGCTGAAGGCCGACACATTGCCGGGGCCGGTGCTTCCCGGCGTAAAGTTGCGCGCGACCCACAGCCGGCGGCCGTCCGGCGAGCGACCGACCGCCGCCGAACGCTGGCCGATGAGCGCGTAGGTCACGATTGGCGTACCCGACCCCACGTCCATGCGCACCATCGAATCCGAGTTGGCGCAGCCGAAGATCACGCTGTGCCCATCGCTTCCCGCGACCGGTGAACTGGGCGAGAGGGCGACCGGAATCGGAGTACCGAAGAACAACTCGGTTCCGATCACGGACTGGGCCGGGTCGAGATTCCACACCGCGATGCGACCGGTATCCATGAGCCCGACCGCGCGCTTGCCGTCGGTCGTGATCGCGATGCGCTGGAAATAGTCGGCGACGCCGGCGGCCACGTGGTTCGGCGAGAACAGGACGATGCTCAACGTGGCGATGTTCACGAAGCTGGCGCGGCCGTTGAGGCCGACGACCAGCGTGCGCCCGTCGGGGCTGACCGCGAGTCCCCGGGTCGGAGTGGTAAGAGGGATGATGCTGGTCACTCCGGCCGTCCCCGGGTTCAGGAACATCACGCGGCCTGCCGAGAGATCGGAGGCGAACACGAAGCGACCGAGCGGATCGGCGGCGAACTGAGCCGGCGAGGGAACGGACGGCGGACCGAACGCGCCCACCTGCGAACCGAACGCCAGGCTCGAGCGGTCGGTGTCGAGGATGCCCGAAGTCAGGTCCTCACCGATGAACCACAGGCGGCGGCCGTCGGGCGTGAATGCCATGTCGCGAATGATCGACATCGGCAGGCCGGACTGGCCGATGAAATCGCCGAGCACTCCCGGACCGTGATCCGACGCCTCGTAGAAATCGATGATCGAGTTGCAGGGCGAGGCACTCTGCCGCGCAAGCGCGATCGTGCTGCCGTCGGGCGACACCCGCACCATGTCGAGCCTGCCGTACATGAACCCGGGTCCGCACGAGATTGCGCCCGGCACTCGCGAGACTGAGGTCGAGTGAGGGGCGAAGGTCGTGATCCGATCCACGATCGAGAACGGCAGCGAGGTCGAGCGCGCACCGCTCGCCTGCTGCACGGTCACGCTGGTGGTGCGCTGGGTGAGCGGCGGCACCGCGAATGCGCCGCCTCCCGCGATTGCATTGGTGAGCCCGAGGAGTCCGCTGCCGAGATCGACCTGCGAGGTCGCGGTCAGCACCGTGCTGTTCGGGGACTGGATCGCCACCGCATCGCCGGGGAGAGCGACGTCGGGCACGACGCGCTGCATGATCGGCACCCCGGCAGTGAGCACGTTGAACAGTGAGATGCTGTGACCGCCGGAATTGGCGACCGCGAGGAGGCTGCCATCATTGTTCGATGCGATGGCGACCGGTCCTGCGCCGGTCGCGATCTGCGCGACCGTGGTGTGGTAGGTCGGGCTCGAACGATCGACGTTCACGACCTGGAGCTGATTGAACAGCTGGTTGGCGACGAACGCGGACTGGCCCTGTGGGCTCACCAGGACGTTGACCGGAGTGCCGCCGAGCACCGCGCCCTCGGTCGGGAACGAATTGCTCGGCGAGGTGAGACGCACCTGGGAAGACACCGGGAAGATCAGCTGGGTCGCGCTCGGATCGATCGCGATCGCCCCGCCGAGCGACACGCGGAAACCCGAGGACTGCACCGACGTGGTGCTGTCCTTGAGAGTGAGGGTGATGATCTCCAGCGCATTCGTCAGGTACAGCCGATCTCCGCGAGGATCCATCTCGAGTCCGCCGGTGAGCGGCCCGAGTGGCGGGAACTGGCGGATCAGCGAGTTCGCACTGGTGCTCGCGGGATTCACGTCCATCTCGAAGACCACGCCGGTGGCGGTTTCGATCGCGTACGCACGACGGCCTGCCGGATCCATCACGATGGCACGCGGCTGCCCGGGAACGAAGATCGTGTCGAGCACGGTGCCGAGTCCCACGCTGGTCGGGCTGGTGTCGACCACGAGGATGTCGCTGCCGAGCGGCTGGGTGACGAATCCGCGAGTGCCGTCCGGGTTGAGCGCGATGCTCTTGGCGGCCTGGGTGAACCGTTGAACCGCGACCCGAAGGCTGGGAAGCTGCGGATTCAGATTGATCGTGGCGAGGCCGCCCTCCCCGACCGCGACCGCGCTGAGACCGTCAGGGGCGAGTGCGACGTCGGTCGGCGAGAACGCCAGCGGGACCGGGATGCCGCTCGGGGACGGCGAGGCCTGCGGCACCGGTGCCAGCACGGTCATCGCGAGCTTGTTGCTGATCTCGCCGCCGGACATGACGTACACGCTGTCGAGACCGGGCGAGCGCGCGGGTACGACGAACGTCAGGCTGGTCGGCGAGTGTGACACCGTCACGGTGCTGTCGTAGGAGATCGCGGTAGCCGACGAGCGCCCGACGATCACGGCGGTGTCGCTGGTGAAACGCTCGAAGATGATGAAGTCGCCGCCGCCGGGCTGGAATCCGGCTCCGGTCAGGGTCACGATCGCGCCCGGACGTACCGATCGCGGACTGATCTGCGTGATCGAGACCGGAGGTCGCACCTGCGTCCTGAAGGTGGCCGTGAACTCGGATGGCAGGTGAACGCCCGTCGCATCGGTCAGGTCGGTCGTGAACACGATCTCGTACGGGCTGTCGAAATCGAGCGCATTGGTCGGCGTGAACAGGAATGTGCGCCCGGCATTGGAGAGCAGTCCGCTGCCGGCGAGTCGCGGAACGGTGCCCTGCGCGCGCAGCTTGAACGCGCTCTGCAGCGACGGGATGTCCACCGGCTCGCTGAACGTCACCAGCACCGAGGCGTCGATCGCCGAGCCGCTGGAGGCATTCGCGGGTGAGGTCGCGACGATGACGGGCGGGATGGTGTCGAGGTTGGTGATCACGTTGATCCCGGTCAGCGCCGTGCCCGCGCCGAGCGTCAGAGTCTGCCTGAGCGCGGGATCGTCGTGCGCGCTCTCGATCGCGCTGTACCACTCGGGATCGAAGTTGCTCTGGGCGATCGCGGCGAGGTGGCCGCTGATGAACTCCGGAGAAAGCCCGTTCAGGATCAGGCCGTCGAGCGGCGTGACGTAGACGGCGTAGTTGCCGGCGGGGACGCGGTACATCGCGTAGCTGCCGTCCTCGCGCGTGTAGTCCGAGCCAGCCGTGTCGATCACCGCGCCCGAGACGTCCAGGTGCACCGCGGTCACGAGAGCGCCCGGAATCGGCAGGCCGGTCGTGTCACGCATGACCGTGCCCTTGATGGATCCGAACCCGGTGGCGAGCGTCGTCTCCGGATAGGCCGCCGCGATCGCGGCCATGTCATCGTCCTTGAGCGTCGCCGCGATCGTGCCCGGCTGCTGCACGAAATACATGGTGGCGGTGGCGACGCCGCTGTGGCTCAGGCCGAGCAGGTGCCCGAGCTCGTGCGTGGCGACACTCTGCAGGTCGAACGCGCCGGCATGGGTCGGAGTGCGGAACGAGGCGGTGGGATTGAATACGATGTCCGCGTCCACGATCTGGCCCGGCAGCACGATGTCATCGCCGAACCAGGTGCGGCGAGTCGCCGACAGCGTCGGCGTCACCGCGAGCACGCTCGGCGAGAATGCGAAGGTCTGATCCTGGAACGTGATCAGGTTGATCCCGTCGGTAGCAGAAGCCGCCACCTGTGGCGTGTCGGGATCCGCGTTGATCCTGACTTTCGCTCCCGGCACGTTCTTCCAGGCGTTTACCGCGGCCAGGAACGCGGCGCGATCGCTGAAGTCGGTGATCCCCGGGATGCGCTGCAGCGAGATCCGGTAGCGCAACGGCAGCGAACTCGATGCCCATGTCTCCACGTGATGGAACGTCGCGGTGGGATCGAGACAGCCATTGCCGTCCGCGTCCTGACCTGCGGCCAGCACGCTTGGGCAGGCGTCCTGCGAGTCGGCGACGCCATCGAAATCCGAGTCCACGCCGAGCTGGTAGAGGCGAATGTCGTCGAGGAACGGCAGGCGGGTGGCATGCATGCTGGGCATATAGATGCTGCCGTAGAAAGCCTGCTCGCGGCGATCCTCGATCGAGAACACGAGCTGGATCGAGTCGGGTGCGAGCGTGCCGTAGAGAACCTGGAAGTCGTCCGGGTAGCGAAGGACGGCCTGGTTGAAGAACGGCACCGTCGCATCGCTGACGCCGATGCCCGAATTGAGCGTGAACCAGGACTGGGCATCGAAGTGCGGGTGCATGGCGCCCGCCAGCTTGCCGCGCACGAATGGCGTGACGAACACACCGGTCAGGTTGTCTGGCAGCTTGCCGGAGAACGTGATCAGCGTCGTCGCGGACTTGTCCGGCAACCGGATCCACGGGGAAACCAGCTGGGTAAACACTCCGGGGGCGACCGTGTCGTTCGCAGCCAGGAACGTCCACGCGCACGAGGGATCGGAGAGGTCGAAGTTGGTGCGCAGCGCGCCGGTCGTAACCAGGCCGGGCAGATCGCGCCGCGACATTCCGCCCTCAGTGATGGGGTATGCGCCGTTCTGAGCCGACAGTGTCCAGAGCCCGGTCGTCCCGTCTTCGAAGTCGAGGGGCGCAAGGACATTCGAGACGCCGTCGCGCAGGGTCAGGTTGTCGACGACCGCGGCTCCGGCGGGACGAGACGACGGATCCCCGTCCTCGGCCGAACCTGTGTCCTCGGTCTGCACCAGAACGCGCAGGCGGGTGGTCGTCCCCAGGTTGGCGCTGTCGTTCGATCCGCTGGCGAGGTCGACGACGACATGAACCACATCGATACCGACGACGCCCGTACCGCTCACATCCCCGAGCGCACCGTTCTGATACTGGGCGGCGAGCGGCACCCAGACGCCATCGGCGCGCTGCCCCTCCACTTCAACGAGGCGGTTGCTGGTCGCGGGCTGAAGCATGGTCGTGTTGAACGAAAGCGCCATGTCGAACTCGAGCCGGGCATTGGGGTGCGCGCCCCGGTCGAACGCCGGCGAGGTGAGGCGCTGGCTCCAGCCGTTGCCGTGTCCCGAGCGGCTGACCCAGTGCTCGACTTCGTCAGGAGCCGACGTGCTGTCGGCGCCGAACCACAGTGCTTTCGCGCCCATGAGGAAGCTCACCCGATCGCCGGCCACCACATCGAGCTGTCCATCCCCGTGCAGGTGATAGATCAGGCGGTTGGCGGCGAAGTAGCAACCGCCGGCGTTATCGCTGGCCAGCCTGCTGGCGGTATTGAAGGACGTGTTCCGAAAGAGGAGCTGCTGGCCCAGGTTGCTGCCGCTCGGTGGTCCGAAGAAGTCCCGGTTGCCGACCGCCACGCTGACTGTGCCGCCCACGATCTTGTACATGCGCGTGAAGTCTGCGGGGTCGACCGCGGTCACGTAGAGCGCGCCGCCGGAATAGGCGATCGCGTGAGGCCCGAAGAACACACCCGGCCCACCTGCGATCGTGGTGATGATGCCGGTCGTGAGATCCACGCGGCGCACCCGATTGTTTTCGAGGTCGCAGAAGAAGAGCTCGGTGCCTGTAGGGTTCAGCGCCAGCCCGACGGGGTTCGCCAGGTGCGCGGACAGCGCGGGGCCGCCGTCGCCGCTGTAGCCGACATTTCCGTCACCGGCCACCGTCACGACCCGCATGTCGTTCCGCCGGATCATGCGAATCCGCGAAGTGCTGGCCTCGGCGAAATACACATTGCCGTTGCTGTCGGTCGCGAGGCCGTCGGCCTCGATGCGTGCAGCCGCGACCGTCGTGTCGTTCTCGACTCCCGAGCTGAAATCAGCGCCGGCAAAGTGGACAGGCGTGCCGCCGCCGGATGGAATCAGGAAGATCTGGCTCAGGTTCGTGTATGAGATCAGCAGCCCGTGCGTGATCGGATCGACAATCATGCCCCTCGTAAAGGCGATGCCGACCGCGTCGCTCGCGATCTGGCGGGCGAGATTCGCCGCGGGGTAGGTCTCGATCACCATCAGGCCCGCAAGGGCGCCTTCGGTGTACACGACGCGGCCCGAGTCGTTGAGTGCGACTTCGGTCGGGACTACGAGGCCCCGGGTGAGCGCCGCCGGAAAGGTCGGAATGCCCGAACCGTCGAAGCGGCGTCCAATGAATGCCGAATGGTTGACGACGTAACGGCCCGAGACGTGGGCGAAGACCTGCGAGGTCCTGTCGGTCGCGGCCCAGCCGCGAGCCTGGCAGGTGCCGTCTAGGTCCTGGAAGCCGTGCGACTGGACGACGAAGGTGTCGGTCGTACTGAAGAACGAACCGGTGAGCGGTCCGGAGAGGCGGCCGAACGAGCTCAGCGCGGGCAGCGAGCCGATGGCCCGCATCGTCGTGGCCTTGGGGCGGCCAGGCGTGGTGCCGGTGGCGGAGGCCGGCGCAGCGCTCTTCGATGCGACTGGTGAGGTGGGCGCGGCGATCGAGCTCGATGCGAAGAGCAGCAGCGCGAGAGCGGCGAGGGCGAGACGATGTCGGGGAGTGGTCATCATGTCTCCGGCCTAGCGGCCGGCCTCCCCGAGCGCGGCCTGGATCTCGCGCACCAGCGAATTGAGCGGGATGCGCGGAGCGGACGCACCCGGGCCAACCATGCGCAAGGTCTTCGCGTCGCGGATCGCGAGGCCCTTCAGCGAACGCTGCACCATGCGCTCTCCGGTCGCGGGATCCCGGGTGATATCGAACTTGCCCTGAGCGAGCCCATCGACCTGCAGGTGTCCCGCGCCGTCACGCCACACGAAGAGCAGCGCTTCCTCGCCGGGGGTGAAGCTCGGGCTGCCCTCGACGCTGTAGCGCAGGCCGTCCACCTCTCCGCCGATCTGGCGCAGGGTGAGCCGCTGGGAAGCCGGACCCTTCAGCGTCTGCGAGACCTGCACCGTGACCTCGGTCACGATCATGGTGTGGTTCTCGTTCCAGCGCGCGCTCGAGCCCTCGATCTGCCCGATCACGATCGCGCTGGATTCGCGCACCAGCGCCGGGGTGTCGAGAAAGGTGACCTGGGTGGCGCGTGCCGCGGGCGAAGCGGCCAGCAGCGCCAGGGAGAACAGACCGGCAAGGCGATATGGCGACATGAATTTCTCCGGTTGCGGGGAGTAAGGAGGCTCATGTGACGCGCGGGGCAAGTCGCGCCACCGGAGATGAAATCGGGAGCTGCGAAAGATTCAGGGGTGTCGGGTGAGTTCGAGGGCCCTCTGAAATTCGGCGGCAGCCTGATCCATGAGACCGATCGCCCGATAGACATTGCCCAGAGCTTCATGCGGGGCGGGGGAGTCGGGGGAGATGCGCCCGAGCTGTTCAAAGTGTGCCGACGCGTCGAGGTACAGTCCGCGTCCCGAGAGGTAGGAACCCGCGAGGTAGTGCGTGGCAGGGCTGTTCGCGCCGCCCGCGCTCTCGGCGATGTGGGTGAGGTCCACGCGCACCGAGCTGGCCGCGCCCTCGGAGAGCACGTGGAACACGCTCGACTCGTCGCGGAACGGCCCGCGCGCGCCGATCGCCTCGACCTTCCACAGATAGTCGGCATCGCGCGCGAGCGCGGGCGCGTCGGCCGGATACTCGAGCCCGTTCGCGGCCAGTTCGCGTCGCCACACTTCGCCCTGATCGCCGGAGACGCTCACGCGGTAGCGCGATGCGCCTTCCACGGCGCGCCACGCGAACGTGGGTCGGTCGGTGAGCAGGTCGGTCTGGCGCGGCCCGTCGAGGAACGGCGTGCGCTCCTCGCCGCCGCGCATCGCGCTCAGCGCGACGAGTCCGCTTTGACGCGAGCCGCCGGTGACGAAGCGCGAGACCTGGCTGTAGACGCCGCCCGAAAGCCCGGCGCCGGGGCCGACCTTACTGCTGGGGGCGACGCGGCCGCCGATGGTGACGGTGCTGCGCTCGGCAAGCTCGATGACATTGCCGTCGCTGAGATAGATGGTCGCGTTTGCGCCTGGAGCCACCACCACGCGGTCACCGCGCTCGAGCGTGAAGCCGAAGGTCGCGCGACGCGTCGCACCCGCGTGCACGACATCGACCTTCCCCGTGGCGCTGGCGATGATTGCGTAGGGCTCGGGGGCGGAGAACGCGCTACGCCCGTTGCTGGACAGCGCAGCGATACACACCAAAACTGACAACAAAATACGGCGAGGGAACACGGGACCAGCCTCCGTCGGACAAGGGTACGGGGATGGCCGGTTGGATCGGGCGCGACCGGAGCCACCAAAGAGTCCTGCAAGCACCAAACATTAGAACCGACCTCGGGCCGGCTTGCCAACCAAATTCGTTCCTCGACCCTCGAAAAACTGCGCCTGACGAGGGCGGCCGAGCCGATGCCGCGATCGCCAGCATGAATGACACCATCCAGGACGTCTCGTTGGTCCGGCCTCGCGCCCCCGGACAACGCTCATGGCGGATGGGCCCCATTCCCGAGGCCCGGGGCGTCGGCGCGCGCTCCCGCTGCGAAACCGGTCCCACTCTTGCCCGGAGACCCGGCTCCGGCTATGGTGCGCCCGCCCTCAAATCTGCCCATCCGTGTCGCCGCCCACGGCTCCCTCCCGCCGCCAGGCGTCGCCCTTCTGAGGAGGAGCCATGGCGTCGTTGAAGGAAAAGGCGGAGATCATCGATGCCGATGGCCTGCGCCGCATCGTGACGCGGATCGCGCACGAGATCGTCGAGCGCAACAAGGGCGTGGAGGATCTGGTGCTGGTCGGCATCCGCCGGCGCGGTGTGCCGATCGCGACTCGCATGGCGCAGAAGATCCGAGAGTTCGAGGGCCGCCTGCCCGCCCAGGGCAGCCTCGACATCACCCTCTATCGAGACGACCTCTCCACCGTCGCGCACCAGCCGGTGGTGGGCGCGACCGAAATCCCGGTCGACATCAACGGCAAGGTCGTCGTGCTGGTGGACGACGTGCTCTATACCGGGCGCACGGTGCGCGCCGCGATGGATGCGCTCATCGACTTCGGCCGCCCGCGCTCCATCCAGCTCGCGGTCGTGATCGACCGGGGCCACCGCGAGCTTCCGATCCGCGCCGACTTCGTGGGCAAGAACGTGCCGACCTCGAAGAAGGAAGTGATCGGCGTCAAGCTCCAGGAGATCGACAGCGTGGACAGCGTGGTAATCAAGGAGATGGAGGACTGATCATGCGTCGCTCGTGGAACGCGTCGCTGCTCGGCGCGATCCTGGTGTTCTGCGCGATACCCGGCGCGCATGCGGCGCCCGTGATCCCTGCCGGCGCGATCACGCTCTCCCTGGATGCGCGTGAGGCCGCGAAGAAGACCTTCCATTCCCGCCTCGTGATTCCGGTCACGGGCGGACCTCTCACATTGTTCTATCCGAAGTGGATCCCGGGCGAGCACGGACCGACCGGGCCGCTCACCGGTGTGGCCGGGCTCAGGCTGACCGCGAACGGGCAGCCGCTCGCCTGGCGGCGCGACCCGTTCGACATGTACGCGATCCATTGCAGCGTGCCCGCGGGCGCGAGCGCGCTCACCGCCGAGTTCGACATGGTGACCGCGCAGGAGAACGCCGGCTTCACCTCCGGAGCGTCGTCCAGCGCGCAGCTCGCGGTGGTGAACTGGAACCAGCACGTGCTCTACCCCTCCGGCCGTCCGGCCGCTGAGATCCGGTTCGCGGCAAGCGTGCGCCTGCCGGAAGGCTGGCGCTACGCGACCGCGCTGCCGGTCGCCCGCGAAGGCGCGGGCAGCGTCGAGTTCTCACCGGTTTCGCTGGTGACGCTGGTGGACTCGCCGCTTCAGATGGGCGCGTTCACGCGCACCGTGGCGCTCAATCCGGGCCAGGCGCGGCCGGTGTTCCTGCACCTGGCTGCGGACAGCCGGGCGGCGCTCGAGATCGACTCCTCGATGGTCCATCACCTGCGGAACCTGGTGGCCGAGGCCGCCGAGATGTTCGGCGCCCAGCACTACCGCAGCTATCACTTCCTCTACACCCTCAGCGACCACGTCGCCTCGTTCGGTCTCGAGCATCACGAGTCGAGCGATGACCGCGACGAGGAGCGCACCCTGGTGAATCCGGAATTGCGTCTGGCCAACTCGACGCTGCTCTCGCACGAGTACTCGCACTCGTGGAACGGCAAGTACCGCCGCCCCGCGGGGCTTGCGACGCCCGGTTTTCAGCAGCCGATGCAGGACGATCTGCTGTGGGTCTATGAAGGCCTGACGCAATATCTCGGCTGCCTGTTCGCCGTGCGCAGCGGGCTCCAGACCGCCGAGCAGTATCGCGAGCTGATCGCGATCCGTGCCGCGCAACAGGACACGCGCGCCGGCCGGGCGTGGCGACCGCTGGTCGACACCGCCGTCGAAGCGCAGCTCCTCTACGACGCGTCCGATGAAGGCGAGTCGTGGCGGCGCAGCGTGGATTTCTACGACGAGGGCCTGCTGATCTGGCTGGAAGCGGACGCGATCATCCGCCGCGAAAGTGGCGGAAGACTCTCGCTCGACGACTTCTGCCGCCGCTTCCTCGGCGGCGAGAGCGGGCCGCCCGAGGTGGTCACCTACACCTTCGAGGATCTGGTCGGTTCGCTCGATTCCGTTCAGCCGCACGACTGGCCCGGGTTCTTCCACGAGCGGGTCGAGAAGATCGCGCCGCGCGCTCCGCTGGGCGGCCTCGAGGGCGAGGGCTGGCGGCTGGCCTATCGCGATTCCAGCTCCGAGCACTTCCGCGCGCGCGAGACCTCGAACAAGAACATCGACCTGCGCTACTCGATCGGCCTGATTCTCGACAACGATGGGGACCAGGCCGGAAGGGTGACCGACGTCCTGCCGGGTTCCGCGGCCGCAAAGGCCGGCGTCGCGCCTGGCATGAAGCTGGTCGCCATCAACGGGCGGCGCTGGTCGAAGGAAGTCCTGCACGATGCGCTTCACGCCACCGCATCGGGCCAGCCGCTCGAGCTGCTCATGGAGAGCGCGGATTTCTTCACCACCTGCCGGCTCGACTGGCGGGGCGGCGAGCGCTATCCGTGGCTCGAGCGCATCCCCGGCACGCGCGATCTGCTCTCGCAACTGATCGCGCCCCGCGCCTCGCGCTGAATTTCGTCAGGCGCGCCGCG
The DNA here is from genome assembly GCA_031370785.1 of Candidatus Eiseniibacteriota bacterium. Classification (GTDB taxonomy): domain Bacteria; phylum Eisenbacteria; class RBG-16-71-46; order RBG-16-71-46; family RBG-16-71-46; genus DATJGS01. The sequence goes on from JANMQY010000059.1 coordinate 40,893, forward strand.
TCCGCGCGGATGTTGAGTGAGCGCGCGAACCCCGTTTTTCCTCGGAGCGCGCGCCGGATTTCATACGGCGCGCGCGCTGAATTTCATACGGCGGAAAGCGCAAATCCGATCACACCGCTGCGCCGCGAATCGCATCTCTACAACACATCTTCATCTCTAGAACACATGAGGCGGGCCGCTTCCATGCACTCCAGCACCGAGGATCTGCTCTCGACCCCTGCCTCGCTTGGGCACGCCCTGTTGTGCGTGAGTCGCGCATGACTTCGACCGCCCGCGCCCACCGCCTCAGGCTCGTACTCGCGTTCGCCGCCGTCTACCTGATCTGGGGCTCGACCTACCTCGGCATCCGGCTCGCGATCGATTCGATCCCGCCGCTGATCATGGCCGGGACGAGGCTGCTGTTGGCTGGCGCCCTGCTCATGGCATGGGCGCGGGCGCGCGGCGCCGCATGGCCGACGCCTGCGGAGTGGCGTTCGACCGCGCTCATCGGGATCATGCTGCTCGCGGTCGGAAACGGGACCGTGACCTGGTCGGAGCAGAAGGTGCCCTCGGGACTGGTCGCGCTGATGGTCGCGACCGTTCCGATCTGGATGAGCCTGCTCTCGCGCCTCGGTGCCGAGCGCGGCGCGCGGCCTGTGCTCTCGGGACGCGTGCTGCTCGGCGTGCTGATGGGCGTTGCCGGCATCGCGCTCCTGATCGGACCGGGCGCGGTCGCGGGTCAGGGCCACATCGATCCCGTGGCCGCCACGGCGTTGGCGCTGAGCTCGTTCTCGTGGGCGCTTGGCTCGCTCATCGCTCGCCGGATCCCCCTGCCACGCTCGCCGATGGTGGCGACCGCCGCAGAGATGCTGATCGCGGGCGCAGTGCTCACCGCGGCGGGATTCGCGGTGGGCGAGGGGCCGCGGCTCAGGTTCGACGCGATGACGCCGGTTTCGCTCGGCGCGTTCGTATACCTGGTGACCTTCGGCTCGATCGTCGCGTTTACCGCGTATGTGTGGCTGCTGAGGGTGAGCACGCCGGCCCGAGTCTCGACCTATGCGTTCGTGAATCCGGTCGTGGCGGTGCTGCTGGGCTGGGCGATCCTCGGCGAGAGCCTGACCGCGCGCACCGGCATCGCGGCCGCGATCATCATCGGCGCGGTCGCGATGATCACCTCGGCCCCGGCGCCGAGCGTGGCGCGAATGGTCCCGGCTCCGGTGTCGGGCGATGGTGCCGAAGAGGGACTCGCGGCGGGCGCGAACACGCGAAGCGGCGTAGTTGGCAAATGAGCCGCCCCGACGTCGCGAGCGCGCCCCGGTTCGAGACGATCCAGGGGCGCACCGCCTCTTCCGTCGCCCGAAACCCGCCGCTCATCCGTTCGCGTTTCGCATCCCGGTCCGGACCTGTTGTGCTGGCGGTCGCACTTGCCCGATCCGGCACGCCCTCGGTCGCGGCGCACCGCGACCCATCGCACGAAAGGCTGTACTCCGATGAAGCGAATTCTTCTTGCGCTCGCGCTGCTGCTGGTCGCGGGGCACGCGGCCGCACAGGGGACGAAGCTCAAGCAGCGTTCCGATATCGACCCAAAGTACAAGTGGCGGCTCGAGGACATCTACTCCACCAATGAAGCGTGGGACGCGGACTTCAAGCGCGCCGGGTCGCTCATTCCGAAGGTCGCTTCGTTCAAGGGCAAGCTCGGAAATTCGGGCGCGACGCTCCTCGCCGCGCTAAAGGCGCAGGACGAGCTGTTCGACATCACCTCGAAGCTGACGGTTTATGCGAACATGCGCCGCGACGAGGACAACCGGGTCGCGATCTATCAGGGCCAGGCGGACCGCATCAGCTCGCTCAATTCGAAGGTGGGAGAGGCGGTCGCGTATTTCAATCCCGAGCTGCTCACGATCAGCCCGGCCAGGCTCGCGCAATTCTACAAGACCACGCCCGGGCTGCGGATCTACAAGCATCATCTCGACGACATCCAGCGCACCCGCGCCCACACCCTGAGCGAGAAGGAAGAGAAGCTGCTGGCCTCGGTCGGCGACTTCAGCGGCTCCCCCGGGGCGATCTTCACCGCCTTCAACAACGCCGATCTGCGCTACGGCACGATCCGCGACGAGAAGGGCAAGGAGATCGAACTGACCAAGGGTGGATTCCAGCGCGCGCTCGAATCGCCCGACCGACGGATGCGGCGCGACGCGTTCCGCGCGTTCAACGGCGCCTATCAGAAGTTCAACAACACGCTCGGCCAGACCATGAACGCGAACGTGAAGTCGGACGAGTTCTACGCGCACGCGCGCCGATACGGCAGCGCGGTCGAGGCCTCGCTCGACGGTCCCAACATCCCGATCAGCGTGTACCGGAACCTGGTGTCGACCGTGGGTGCGCACGTCGGCTCGCTGCACCGCTACGCCGCGCTGCGAAAGAGATGGATGAAGCTCGACACGCTGCGGGTGTACGACCTGTACGCGCCGCTCGTGCCCGACGCCAGGATCGACGTGCCCTATGAGAAGGCGAAGGAGAACGTGCTCAACGGTCTGAAACCCCTGGGCGAGGAATACCTCAGCGTGTTCCGCAAGGGGCTCGAAAGCGGCTGAATCGACGTGTACGAGACCGAGGGGAAAACTTCGGGCGCGTACAACTGGGGGTCGTACTCGACGCACCCTTATATCCTGATGAACTACAACAACACGCTGAACGACGAGTTCACCCTGGCGCACGAGATGGGCCACGCGCTGCATTCGTACTTCACGCACGCGAGCCAGCCCTACATCTACGGCGACTACGCGACGTTCGTCGCCGAAGTGGCCTCGACCACCAACGAGGCCACGCTCATCAATTACCTGCTTCAGCAGGAGATGACCAGGGCGCAGAAGCTGTACCTGCTCAACTACCTGCTCGAGCAGATCCGCACCACGATGTTCCGCCAGACCCTGTTCGCCGAGTTCGAGCTCAAGACCCACGAGCTGGCCGAGAAGGGCGAGCCGCTGACCGCCGACGCGATGAACGGCGTCTACCGCGACCTGATGCAGCGTTACTACGGGCCCGACCTGGTGCTCGATCCCGAGGCGCAGTACGAATGGAGCCGGATTCCGCATTTTTACAACAGCTATTACGTGTACCAGTACGCCACCAGCTATTGCGCCGCGACCGCGCTCTCGAAGAAGATCATCGCCGAGGGCGATCCGGCGGTGCAGAAGTACCTCGCGTTCCTGCGCTCAGGCAGCAGCGAGTATCCAATCGAGGTGCTGAAGAAGGCCGGCGTCGACATGACCACCCCGGCGCCGATCGAGGCCACGATCGCGCGTTTCGACCAGGTGCTCACCGAAATGGAGAAGCTGCACGACGCGAAGTAGCTCGCGACAGGCGCGGGCTGCCCGAGTCATTGGGCAGCTCGCGGCGCAGCTTCGTCATGAAGCCACAGGCGCAGCGCGGCGCACGCAGTTCGGAGCGAGTCCTCGCAGCGCGACGCGCACCCGCTCCTCGAGGGGTGCGTCGGGGATGTCCGCGCAGAGCGCGGCTCCTCGGCGGGCCTCCTCGGCGCTGAATCTGAGCTCGCGAAGCACGGGAATCACGTCCGCCGCTGCTGTCGCGGCTTCAGACTTCGACCGAACCTGCGCCTGCGGGTGTGCCTGCGCGCGCTCCCGTGCCAGCTCCTGCTTCCGAACCTGGGCCTCTCGCGCCTGTTTGCGCTCCTGCGTACGCTCGCGCGTCGCCTGCCGCTTCCCGCGCATGAACCCGGCGCCGAACGTGCACTCGGCCGTGTACTGGTTGTGCGCCCGGCACCGCAGCCGCATCCGATCCGCCGTCGTCTGCCCTCCACGCGCAACCGGATCGATGTGATCGAACTCCAGTCGGTCACGCGCTTCGCAACGCCCCCCACTCTCGCTGACGAACGTGCATTGGCCGCCGTCTCGCTGCGAGACGGTGCGCCGGATCTCGGCAGGGACGTAGCGACCGTTCGCAGAGCTGCGGCGCGGGCGCGACCGGGCGCACTTGGCGAACTTCCGCTGCTCGAG
>JANMQY010000079.1:0-104674 GCA_031370785.1 Candidatus Eiseniibacteriota bacterium
TCTATGAAGATTGAAATGGTTCCTAGAAACAAGTTGCGATTCTTGGGAGAACTGGAAACTTTTCTTCTAAAAATTCTCCGACATCCGGAAGCTCTCAGGTCCCCGCGACTCGGCTTCGCGCAACCGCGCGAGCAACCGGGGTTGAGTGAGTTGCCCGAGCAGCGCGTTCTGAATCGCGAACGCCTTGTCCCCGAGATCGTAGTCGAGCCGGGCCCCGCCGCCGCCCCACGCGTTCGGCATGCCCCAGTGATTCCAGCGATCGGGCGCCAGCCGATTCAGGATCACGGGCGACACCGCGAAGGCGTCCGGCGCGAACGCGCGCTGGGCGAGGAAGTCGAGCGCCTCGCGCTGCTTCGCCGCCGCAACGAGCTGGAGCGGCTCCACCATGCCGGTCTGGCCACGGTGATTGCGGGCGTGATACTGCCCGCCGACCCACTTCACGCCCATGCCGAGTGCGACCGCGTACTGGCTGAGCAAATCGTCCATCGCGTTGCGGAGCGTCGGATAGGAACCGTCCGCCCCGAGGATGCGGTCCTCGAGCTTCGGGCTCTTCCATAAGTTTGCGATCCACTCCGCGCGATCCTTGCCGAACTTGAGTGGATCGTCGCCGAGGTCCCAGATGTTCGCGCGCGGATCGAGCGCATCCGCGGGGTAGGTGTCGGCGTCGTTCGAGTACTCGTGACCGGGCAGCGTCGACTCCTCGGCGATCGTCCTGGCGAACGCGTAGTCGGCGTCGATGTCGGTGGCGCCGGACGGCTGGTAGCCATAGCGGATCATCCACAGGTCCGCGTCGCCGGCGGTGATGCCGTAGTAATCGCCCTGCTTTGCGCGGTCTGCGGACAGATTGGGCGTGGCGTAGTCCATCACGGACCCGGTCAGCCCGTGCTGATGCGTCCAGTCACAATCTTGAAGTTTGTCCCACGGCGTCGAGGTGCTCGAGCGAAAGTTGTGCATCAGGCCGAGCGTGTGTCCGACCTCGTGCAGCGTGACGTGCACCAGCATCTCGCCGATGAACTTCTCCGGCAGCGGGGCCCCCGCCGGGATCGTCCCGTCGACCATCATGCCAATCTGTGCGAGCGACGCGCCCTGCAAGATGCCGAGCGGTGCATCGCAGCGGTGCTCGGGCGAGATGAACGATGGCCACTCCTTCATCGACGGCGCGACGTTTTCTGCGATGGCGTCCGGGCTGATGCGGCGGAACACCTGCAGGCGCCGCTGGACGATCGAACCTTCGAACAGTATGTCCGCGTCCAAGATCTCGCCGGTGCGCGGGTCCACGCGCGACGGCCCGATCGCGCCGAACGACGGCTCGGACGACACGATCCAGCGGATCGTGCTGTAGCGCACGTCTTCGGGATCCCAGTTCGGATCGTCGGGCGCATCCTTCGCGACGATCGCGTTCTTCAGGCCGGCCGCCTCGAATGCCTTTTGCCAGTTCTCGATTCCGGTGCGCACGTACGGCCGGTACTCATTGGGAATGGTGTGGTCCAAGTAGAACACGATCGGCTTCACGACCTCGGAGACTGCGGCGTTCGGATCCTTCTTCTCGAGCCGCCAGTGGCGCACGTAGCGCACCCAGAAGCTTTCGGCGGTGTCCTTGCCGAAGTCCTTCTTCGCGGTGAGGAAGTACCCGGTTCGGCTGTCGGCGATGCGCGGCACCATCGGCACGTCGGGAAGCTTCGAGAACGAGTAGTGGACCGTGACCGGGATGAAGCGCTCGTCGGGCACGGCGTCGAGCCCGAAGTTGGTGCGGTCGGTCGGCGTGTAGGTGAGCAGCGCTTCGACCTCCGCGTTTTCGGGGAAGACCTTCACCGCGCCGAGCGCCGAGCGATCCTTGTCGAAGCGCACCGCCTTGCCCGCGAACGCGCCCTTCATGAATTCGGCCAGGTCGGTGAGATCACTCACCAGCAGTGGCGCCAGATCCACCAGCACCGCCTTCGACGAATCCTGCTCGCTCTCGATCTTGAGTGAAGCCAGCACCGACTGTCCTTCCGAGAGATCCTTCGCCTTCTCGAACGGGCTGCCCGGCGGCGCCAGGAAGCGCGTGTTCTTCTCGAACACCAGCACGTGGTCCCCGGAGCGCTGGAACTCCATGAGGCGATCGTTGAGCGGCAGGCCGCCGAGCAGGAAGTTCTGACCGATGCCGCGGCTGAAGCTGAAGATGCCGAGGATCGGCTTGCCCATCTGCTCGGGCCTGAGCTCGAGGTAGAGGCTCTCGCGCTTCTTGTAGAGCGTGAAGAATCCCTTCATCACCTCGCTGTCCCTGGTGAGCTTCTTCCAGTCGCCGTAGGGCTTCTCCTTCTCGCTGGCGGCCGCCGCGGCGGCGGTGGCGGCCGCGGCATCACCAGGCTTGCCCGACGGCTTCTTGTCGGCAAGCGCGGGCGTCGCGAGCAGGGCGATCAGGATCAGCGCGAGAAGACTTCGCACAGAATCGGGGCGGAACGGCATGGATCGACTCCTCTCGTACCTGGCGGCCTGCCTGAATTCGCATGAACGCACCGGGAAGCGGTGACGTTGTGCGAGAAAGTAACGCCCGCATGCGGGAGAACTGGGGCCGGCACGGACCGGCGCGGCATTTCTGCGCACCGGCGGTGGCGGCGCGACCGATGGTCGCAGCGCGAGCGCCCGTGACGCGGCAGAGACGCCAGTCCGGCGTGACCGGTCCCCCAACCTCCAGGCGTTGCTCCGTCCAACCCGACGTAACCGTGAACCCGCCAGGCGGCGCTCGCGGTGCGCCGGCCTCGAGATGCGCCGGCTCGCCGAGGACGCGATCGCTTCGGGCAAGGCCGAGCGGCTGAGGAACTAGAGGCCGTTCCCACCGCATCGGGATTTCGGGCGGAAATGCGAACCGGGCCGGGGATTTCTCCCCGGCCCGGTCGCCCGTTGCGTGCGTCGAGCTCTAGAAGTCCTCGCCGCCGTAGCCACCGCCACCGGCCGGAGCCGGTGAGCCCTTCTTCTTGTCCGGCACTTCAGTGACCAGTGCCTCGGTGGTCAGCAAGAGGCTCGCCACGCTCGCCGCGTTCTGCAGGGCAGTGCGTGCCACCTTGGTCGGATCGATGATGCCGGCTTCGAACATGTCGACGTACTGCTCCTTGTCGACGTCGAATCCGGTGAACTTCTTCTCGTTCTTCACGCGCTCCACCACCAGCGAGCCCTCGAGGCCGGCGTTCTGGCACAACGTGCGCAGCGGCTGCTCCAGCGCGCGGCGGATGATCTGCACACCCACCTTTGCGTCGCCCTCCAGCTCCTCGGTCAGCTTTTCGAGCGCTTTGAGGCTCCGGATGTACGCCGTTCCGCCGCCCGGAACGATGCCCTCTTCGACCGCGGCGCGGGTCGCATGCAGCGCATCCTCGACGCGGGCCTTCTTCTCCTTCATCTCGGTTTCGGTCGCGGCGCCCACGTTGATCACCGCCACTCCACCCGCGAGCTTGGCGAGACGCTCCTGCAGCTTCTCGCGATCGTAGTCCGAGGTCGTATCATCGATTTCCTTGCGGATCTGGGCGATCCGGCCCTGGATCTCGGCCTTCTTGCCCGCGCCTTCGACGAGGGTGGTGTTTTCCTTGTCCACCACGATCCGCTTCGCGCGGCCCAGGTCCTCGACCTTGGTGTTCTCGAGCTTGATGCCGAGATCTTCGGTGATGACCTTGCCGCCGGTGATGGTCGCGATGTCTTCCATCATGGCCTTGCGACGATCGCCGAAGCCCGGCGCCTTGACCGCGCAGACCTGCAGCGTCCCGCGCAGCTTGTTGACCACCAGCGTGGCCAGCGCTTCGCCCTCGACGTCCTCGGAGATGATCAGCAGCGGCTTGGCGCGCTGCGCGATCTTCTCGAGCACCGGGAGGAGGTCCTTCATGTTCGACAGCTTCTTTTCGTAGAGGAGCACGTAGGCGTCTTCGAGAACCGCCTCCATGCTTTCCTTCTCGGTGACGAAGTAGGGCGAGATGTAGCCCTTGTCGAACTGCATGCCCTCGACGACCTCGAGTGTGGTGTCCACCGAGCGCGCCTCTTCGACGGTGATGGTGCCATCCTTGCCGACCTTGTCCATTGCCTCGGCGATCATCTTGCCGATCACCGTGTCGGAGTTGGCGGAGATGGTCGCGACCTGCTCGATCTCCTTGTTCTCCTTGACCGGGCGGCTCAGCTTGCGCAGCTCCTCGACGACGGTCTCGACCGCCTTGTCGATGCCACGCTTCACCGACATCGGTGCGGCGCCGGCGGTGATGTTCTTGATGCCCTCGCGGAAGATTGCTTCGGCGAGAACGGTCGCGGTCGTGGTGCCGTCACCGGCCACGTCCGAAGTCTTGGACGCCACTTCGCGCACCATCTGCGCGCCCATGTTCTGATACGGCTCGTCCAGCTCGATCTCCTTGGCGACGGTGACGCCGTCCTTGGTGACGGTTGGAGAGCCCCACTTCTTGTCGAGCACGACATTGCGACCACGCGGCCCGAGGGTGACCTTGACCGCCTTGGCCAGGATCTCGACGCCCTCGAGGATGGCCTGCCGGGCCTGCTCGCTAAAGAGCAACTGCTTGGCTGCCACGTTGCCTCCTCATGAAAGGTAAGTTCACGGCGTGCGGATCCGTCGATGACGGAAGTCGCGGACGCCGGTGGATGCGAGGTTTCGGTTACTTCTTGTCTGCGAGCACGCCCAGCACATCGTCCTCGCGGAGGATGACGTACTCGGTGCCATCGATCTTCACGTCGGTGCCGCTGTACTTGCCGATGAGAATGCGATCGCCCTTCTTCACTTCCATGACGATGCGCTTGCCGTCTTCGGTGAGACGGCCCGGACCGACGGCGACGACTTCGCCTTCCTGCGGCTTCTCCTTGGCGGTGTCGGGGATGATGATGCCGCCGCGCACCGACTCCTGCTCCTCGATTCGCCGAACCAGAACTCGGTCGTGAAGAGGCTTCATGTTCATGTTTCTCCTCCTGGCTACTGACCCCTGTGGATGGGGCGGTGTGAGAATGATCGTCTGCTTGACGACCCGAATACGCGGCGAGATGTGTCTCGGCCTACGTCGTGGGCAAGGTGTATATCACACCCTGACCTCGTCCGGTGATGACCTTCTAATCAATTGGCAAGTCTATGACTGTGGCATGGACCACGCGCTTCCCGGAGGGTCGAATCGGCAGCCGTCGCTTAGACGCCTTGCCTAAATGGCACGTTTGTTCTGGCGGAACGGGCAGCGGGTGGGATCAAACTCTGGCCCCCGCCTGAGGCGGCGCCGCTGGCCAAAGCCGAGACGCCGCCCGCAGTAGCGGGCGGCGTCGGGAAAAGCAGAGGATTCGGATCCAGTTACTGCGTGGCCTCGAACAGGGTCTGGCGCGGGTGGCCGTCCAGGTATCCGGTGCTGATCGAGCCGGTCACGGTCACCTTCTCGCGTTCGACCGGAACGCGCGAGCGGGTGAAGACCACGATCGTGTCACGGCCCTGGTGCAGATAGAAGGTATAGCCGCCGCCGACCGCGAAGACTTCTCCCACGCGGCCGTGCAGCGAGATGGTGCGGCCATCCCATTCGCTCGCGTGAGTGCGGATGGCATGCAGCGAAACCGCCGGATTCTTGCGCGGCCACATCGCGACCGCGATCAGGGACACCACCACCAGAGCGACCAGGATCTGAACCTTGGAGTTCGAACGCAACTCGTCGAGCGCGACGACCCAGAACGGCTCCTTGAGCGGACGTAGCTGAATCCGGGCCGCGGTCTTCTCGACCACGTCATCGTCCGGGAATGCGTCCGTTCCATCCAGCGGGCCCGGTTGCTCGCCGCCTCCGCGCGGCTCATGGCTCATCGGCTCTTCGTCCTCGATTGCCGGGCTCGGCTCGCGCCGGGCCGAGGCGGCCGCGGGCGTCAGGCGAAGCCGGGGCACGCTGCTCGCCGCCGCCACCCACGGCTTGGCCGCGCTCGTCATTCCGGCTGGCGGCTCGGCCCGGGACGGCCGTGGCACACCGCCTCCCTGCTGCGCCAGATCCGCATCGGGGCGGGTCAGGCGAAGCGGCGGCCCATCGGCAGGGTCGCCGCCATCGCGGGACATCTCGGCATTGGCGCCCACATCGGCGCCCACCAGCCAGTTGGGCCGCGCGCCGGATGGAGGCGTGGGCGGTGCGTCGAGATCGTCATCGGGCTCGGGGAGCGGCATGATGCCTCCGGAAGGAACGGGAAAAGACTCCTCGCAGATATCGGCAGCATGCCGTGCCGGGATTAGCCCCGCCTGCGGAGCGGCTCAGGACATCCCGTATTGCTTGAGCTTCCGGTACAGGGTTCGCAGGCCGATCCCGAGCATGGCGGCGGCGCGGGTCTTGTCGTTGCCGGTGTGCCGGAGTGTCGCGGAGATCAGGTGGCGCTCGGCTTCTCCGACCGTCATCCCGATCGCGACGTCGAGCGGGTCGGTCTCGCGCGCCCCTTCGCGGAGCGCGTCGGGCAGATCCGAGAGATTGAGCGGGCGGCGCCCCTCGGCGAACACGACCATGCCCTCCACCGCGTTCTTGAGCTCGCGCACGTTGCCGGGCCAGTCGTGGCCGGTCAGGCGCTCGAGCGCACCGCGCGTGATGCCGGTCACCCTCCGGTTGTGCTCGCGGTTGAACTGCCGGACGAAGGCGTCGACCAGCAGCGGGATGTCCTCGCGCCGCTCGCGCAGCGCCGGCATCTGCACCCGCACCACCCCCAGCCGGTAGAACAGATCCTCGCGAAAGTGTCCGGCCTTGACCTCGTCCGCCAGATCGCGGTGCGTCGCCGCGATCAGGCGCACGTCGGCGCGTAAAGGCTCCCTCGCCCCGATGCGCGAGAAGGTGCGTTCCTGGACGAGATGCAGCAGCGCCACCTGCACCAGCGGCGGCAATGCGGCGACACCGTCGAGGAACAGCGTGCCGCCCTCGGCGAGCTCGACCCGCCCGGGGCGCGCCTGCGTTCCTGCCGAGCTGGGAGGCTGGATTCCGAACAGCTCGCTCTCGATCAGCGACTCCGGCACCGACTCGCAATCGACCGACACGAACGGCCCCTGCTTGCGCGCGCTGTTCTGGTGGATCGCCTGCGCGACCACGCCCTTGCCTGTGCCGGGCTCGCCTTCGATCAGCACCGAGGCGCGCGTCGAGGCGATGTGCCGCACCTGCTCGATCACGCGCTGCAGGGCGCGCGAGTGCCCATGCAGGCGCTCGAGCCCGAAGCGCTCGTCGAGGCGGCCCTCGAGGTCGGCGACCCGCGCGCTCAGCTTCTGCTGCGCGAGACCGCGCTCGAGCACAGCGAGCAGTTTCTCGAGATGCAGCGGACGCACCTGGAAGTCGTGAGCGCCCCGGCGCATCGCATCGATCGCCATCTCACTGTCGGGGCCGTCGGTCATCATCACCGCGCACATCACGGGATTGCGCTCGAGCGCGCGCGCGAGCAGCGCCATTCCGTCGATGCGTGGCGAGCGCAGCTCCGAGACCAGGCAGTCCACGCTGGCCCCGTCATCGAGTGCGCTGAAGGCGCCCTCGCCGTCCTTCGCCCACACGACTTCGAAGCCGCGCCCGCGCAGGAAGGCGATCAGCGCCTGGGTCGCGTCGCTCTCACGGTCCACCACCAGCGCGGTGGGCGGGTCTCGATGCATGGGGTGCAGGATCGTTATGCGACGAGGCGACATCAGGCCGCGGGGCGTGCGACGCCCCGGCCGGACGCGCTCACTTCAGCGCGTCGAGCGCGCGAAGCACTCCGTCCACGCTGGGGATCTGCGCCCTGTCGCCGGGAGAGGCGGCATGGTCCTTGTGCACGATCACTCCGTTGCGGTCCACCACGAACGTGGCGCGACCGCTGTACCCGGTGTCCTCCGTGAGCACGCCGTACGCCCGGCTCGCGTTGCGCTGGAAGTCGGAGAGGAGCGGGAACGAGAGCCTGAGCTTGTGCGCGAACTCGGTGTTCGCGTAGTGGCTGTCGACGCTGATGCCGAACACTGCCGCGCCGCGCGCCTGCAACTCCGCGTAACGCTTCTCCACATCGGGAAGCTGGTGCGAACAGACCGGCGAGAAGGCGAGCGGGAAGAACACCAGCACGACCGGATTGGTTTCGCGGTATTCGGAAAGGGTCACCAGTTGCCCGCCCGGTCCCTTGAGCTTGAAGTCCGGAGCGGTCTGTCCGACGTCGATGGATGCGGTGGCCGGCATGGGGAGCCTCCCCTGGGATTTGTCGTGAGCGGCGTGGGGGTGTCGATTATCCGGGCCGGGGCGAGACTGTCAACCCGACTTTTTGTTGGTGAGCCGGACGACGTCCTGGCTCGCGGCCGCCAGCTCGTCGAGCGAGCGGACACCCTTCTCGCGCTCCCAGCGCTCCGCGAGCGCGATCAGCAGACGCGCGGTGGTACGCGCATCGGACGCCGCGCGGTGCTCGGTTTCCTCGGGCAGCCCAAGTCGGTGGGCCAGCTGGCTGAGAGAGTTGGTCCCCGCGCCGAAGAGTCCGCGAGCGAGGCCGAGGGTGTCGATCACCGGCGCGGTGAATGGCGGCTGCCCCGCCCCTCGCAGAAGCGCCGCAAGAAACGGAAGGTCGAACGGGGCGTTGTGAAAGACCAGGGTGCGCTCGCCGCACGCCTCGCGAAGCTTTCGCCCGACCTCGGTCGGGCCCGGCGCTCCCGCGACCATCGCATCGGTGATCCCGTGCACCGCGCTCGCGCCGTGCGGGATGGGACGCGAGGGCCGGATCAGGCTCGACCAGGTGTCTGCGATCGAGCGATTCACGATCGAGACGAGCGCCACCTCGACCAGCTCGTGGCCGTGGGCGGGATCGAATCCTGTGGTCTCGGTGTCTACCGCCTCGACAGTCTGCCCATCGAGCAGCGCCACCGGATCAGCGCGCCGCGCTGCGGGTGAAGGACTCGAAGCTCTCGCCGCGGTCGAGATGACCGTCGCCGATGTAGCGCAGCAGGAGCAGAAACCGATCGGCGGGCACGTAGCCCGGCACGTTCACCAGATGCTCGCCGCCGGAACGGAGAAAGATCGTGGTCGGATAACCGGAAACCCCGAAGTGCCCGGCCAGCGAAGTGCCGCTGAAGGAGCGTCCCTTGTACGAAGCCGCTTCTGGAGACTCGGCGTTGAGCCGGATCGTCACGAAGTGCTCGTCGAGATACGCGCTGACGTCGCGGCGGTCGTAGACGTCGCGATCCATGCGTCGGCACCAGCCACACCAGTCGGTGTAGACATCCACCAGCACCGGCTTGCCGCTGCTGGCAGCCTCGCTCAGCCCGGGGTTCCACGCGCGCCAGCGCGGACCGGCATCTCCGGGACCCGCGAGGAGCAGCGATGCCGCGGCCGCGGCGGTGAGAATGAATATCGGGAAACGCATGGAGACTCCGGTCGGGAAGGCGTAGCGCTCTGGGAGCGCGGGAAGTCTAACACGCGCGGCCGCCCTCGGGGATCGAGACGCGGGACTTCTTTGCCGGGCCTTGACCTTCGCGGCCTCGTTCAGACGAAGACGGTGTGCCGAAGCGTCGCAGACGGCCGCTTCGGGTCGAACCACACACCACACAGGCGCGCAGTTCCGAATTGCCCGGGGTTTACGATCGCGGTGCGACCGATGAGGTCGTGATACGCCGACGACACGCGTGGCGATTCGTGGATGTGTCCGCTGAGCACGAGCGGCGGCTGATGCCGTTCCACGAATGCGCGGATGGCGCGCGAACCGACGTGCATGCCGGGAGCGATCATGTCGCATGCGGTGCCGCGCGGCGGCGAGTGCAATACGAAGACGGTATCCCCGGGCGGTGTCTCGGCGGCGAGGCTCTCGAGCGCGGCGGCGATGGTCGGAGTGCGGGCCGCGGGATCGAATCGATACGGTTCGACCGCGCCCGGCGCGCTCACCCAGCCCTCGAGTCGTGGCGGCGATTCCTCCGCGCCGTCTTCCCAGCGTTCCCAGTCCTTGAGCGCGAACGGCGTGATCGGAACCCACGAAAGGCCGGCGAAGCGCGTCCCGTCCACCTCCAGGACCCGTCCGTGCAGCACGTGCCACAGGTCGCCGTGGTTCGCCTCGAGGCAGTCGTGGTTCGCGCGCCAATCGTCGTTGCCCATGAGCAGAAGCAACGGAGTTTCCGGCGTCGCCTCGCGCAACCGGCGCGCGAACTCCACGAGGAAGCCCTGCAGGAACACGCGCTGGTGACGCACCCCCTCGGCACCCGGTGCGTGCGGGCACAGATCGCCGCCGATGACCACGCCGCGCGGCCGGTGCGCGGCGGCGGTGGCGAGAAGCTGCTCGTACAGAGCGCCCTGACCGTGCAGATCGGAGGTGAAGAACCACTCGCTCACGTCACGCTCCTGTCATGCCAGCGGCGCCTTGCGTGCTTGAGGAAGGTCAGGAATCTATCCGAGTGATTTCAGAGATCGCAACTGGAGGAGAAAGACCTTGACCCCCGGGGCGGCTGGTCCGGATACTTTTCGCTCCTCGCATCATGCTCAGCGACCGAAGAGGCTCCCCGAAAGGAACCCCATGTACCTGAAGTCTCACGCGCACGGCATTCTGTGCGCGGCGCTGCTGCTGTTCTCCGCCGGCTCCGCCGCCAACGCCGCCAGAGATCCGGCGAACCTGCTCGGCAATCCCGGCTTCGAGCAGTCACGTCCCGGACATCAGTGGATGCCCGCGAGCTGGGACACCTCCGAATCCGGGTTGCCGACCGTGTTCTTCGGGCGCGACACCTTTCTCGTGCACGGGGGCAACTACGCGGTGACGGTGGCGAACGTGAGCACGGTGTGGCCGATGGCGCACAACTGGAGCCAGACGCTCAAGATCGATCGGTCCTGGTGGGGCAAGGATGCGGTGCTCTCGGTGTGGACGCGAAGCAACGGGCTGCAGGGGCGTGGCTACATCCTGCTTCAGGCCTATCGCGACACTCTCACCCGCGCCGCGCTCGAGCACGGCGTGAGCCGCGATTCGGCGATGCGCATCCTCAACATCAAGCGCATCGACGATCCGGCGTATCCCCTCGGATGGAAGCGCCGCTACTTCTCCGAGAACGAGACCGAGTGGGTGCGCCGAGAGGTGCGCGTGTTCCTCGCGCCACTCACCAATGCGGTTTTCGTGCGCTGCGGAATGACCGGCACCGGCCAGGTCATCTTCGACGACGCCTCGCTGACGATCGAGAACGCCCGCCCGGCGGACCCGCTGCCGCGGAACACCAATCTGCTCCTCGATCCATCGTTCGAGGAGGGCGGGAATGCGTGGGAGTATTCCGCGCCGCCATGGGAAGGCATGCACGTGGACGTGGACACCACCACCGCCCGCACCGGCCGCGCCTGCGGAATGGCAACCGGCGGAAACGCCGGCTGGGTCAAGGGCCGCGCCGGCTTCTGCCAGGTGATCGTGAACCGCAATCTTGGCGGCAAGCAGGTCCGCCTGAGCGGGTACGTACGCACCGACAGCCTCAAGGGCATCGCGGGTATCCGGCTCTACGCGCACACCCTTCACGGCGAAGAGTACATGCCGCCGCCCAAGCAGTTCTCCGACAACACCGACTGGACGCTCACCACGCTCTACATGGATCTGCCGAAGGACACTTACGAGGTGTGGGCCTGGTTCCAGTACAACGCGCCGGTACCCGGCAGGGTGTACTACGACGACTGTTCGCTGGAGGTGATCGGGCCTGCGACCGGCAAGTACAAAGCACCGCCGCTCATGCCCTGAGCGATCTCGATTGCACGCGCGGCCCGCTTCCGCTCCGACGGAGGCGGGCCGCGCCGATTTTCGCCCGCGCGATCGGCACGAGAAGGTCGACCCCTTGACGGGTTTCGACTGCGGACCCACACTTCCGTGTGCAGTCGGGCAGAGAAGACTCCTTGGCAGGGAGTTCTCGAAGCCGGCTCGGAGCCGCGGATGCTGCCCGCGGATTGTCGGAAGGTGATCCGTAACGGTGACCTAGAGCGAGGTGAGCCGTACGATCGCCGGACGACCGAGCGAGTCGGGACTGCTGGGAATGCCGGTCGCCAGCCCCTGGTGACAACCTCTCGGCGCCCGGATTCAGGGAGGGTCCCCCCTCCTCAGCTTCAATCCGCTTCTCCCCCCTTGGAAGAGAAGACGTTTTTGTGTCGCGCTACATCCAGCGTTTGCGCCGGAGGTACCACCATGTCGCCGCGGCGGTCAGCGCGAGCAGGCTCACGATGTAGATCGTCCCGTGTCGCCAGCGATACTCGGCGAGCGGAAAGTTCATGCCGTAATAGCTGGTCACCACCGTGAGCGGCAGGCCGACAGTGGCGATCACCGTGAGTCGCTTGATCACATCGTTCATGCGATTCGAGACCATCGACACCTGCAGATCGAGCAGAGTCGCGGTCTCGTCCCGGAACGAGTCGAGCAGATCGGTAACGCGCGCCAGCCGGTCGTACACGTCGCGCAGGTAGGGCCGCAGGTCGGCGGGGATGGCGCGGAATTCGTCGCGAGTGAGCGCGAGCATGGTATCGCGCTGCGGCCCGAGGATGCGGCGCAGCGCCGACATGCCGCGCTTGAGGCGCACGATCTCGGCGTGCGCGTTCTCCCCGGTCGTGCCGAACAGACGCTCCTCGATCGCGTCGATCTCCTCGGCGATCCGATCCATGATCGGCAGGTAGTGATCCACCAGCACGTCGAGTATGAAGTGCAGCAGGCGGCCCGTTCCGCCGCACAGCAGCTCCGGCCGCCTCGGCAGCATCTCGCGCGCGGCGGCGACCGACCGCGTGCTGCCGTCGTGGCACGAGATGAGATAGCGTTCCGCCAGCACCAGGTCGATCTCGCGCAGGTTCGGGCGATCCTCATCCCAGCGCGCCGAGTGCACCACGACATAGAGATAGTCGCCGTAGTCATCCACCTTCGGACGGTTGACCTCCCCCAGCATGTCGTCGAGCACGAGAGGGTGGATGCTCAAAGGCGCGAGCAGTTCGCGCACCTCGGGCTCGGGCGCATCTTCGAGATCGAGCCACACCCGCTCCGGGCCCGTGCCGACCGCGAGCCGCACCGCCTCGGCCGGAGCGATCTCGCGCACCGCGGTGCCTTCCGCGACCCATGCGCGGATCACGCGCGCCTCTCCGCAACCGAATTCGCGGCGCCGAGCGCGAGCGTCGCGGTGCGCGCATGAATGCGCACCGTGTCCTCGGTCCGGCGCGCGTATCCACCGGCCAGCGCGATCGCGAACGGAATGCCGCGCGTGGCGCAGCCCTCGATCACGCGGCGGTCGCGTCGCTCGAGGCCGTCGAAGGTGAGCGCGAGCCCTCCAATCTGATCGTCCACGTACGGGTCGGCCCCGGCCACGTACAGAACCAGCTCCGGCGCGAACGCCCAGACCTTCTCGAGCGCGAGGCTCAACGCGATATCGTAGGTCTCGTCGTCCGCTCCGTCCTCGAGCCCGACGTCGAGATCGCTCACCGCCTTGGGCACCGGATAGTTGTTCTCCTGGTGGATCGAAAGCGTGAACACCGAGTCGTCGTCCGCAAAGATGCGCGCGGTGCCGTTTCCCTGGTGCACGTCGAGGTCGACGACCGCGGCGCGACCGATCCGTCCTTCGGCCTGAAGCGTGCGAATCGCCACCGCAAGATCGTTGACGTAGCAGAAGCCTTCCGCGTGGCCAGGCGATGCGTGATGGAAGCCACCGCCGACGTGAACTGCGGCCCCTGCACCCAGCGCCTCGCGCGCGGCCAGAGTCGTGCCGCCCGCGGCCAGAACGTAGGCGCGCACGATGTCGCGGCTCAGCGGCAGCTCGGAGGATGCGGTTCGCTCCGAGATTCGCAGTGACTCCAGGTCGTCGAGATAAGCGTCCTCGTGCGCGCGCTGGAGCATCGTCCGGGAGGCCGGCTCGGGCTCGAGCACCGGCGTCTGGGCCAGCACCCCGTCGCGCGCGAGCGCCTCGACCACCCGGCGGTATTTGTCGGTGGGAAAGACGTGGGGCCCGATGTCGCATGCATACGCGCGCGAGTGCACGATGACCGCTGGGTTCGCCATGGCCGCGGGATCGTGCCTCAAACGTCCGGAGCGCGCAAAGAAGCGTGGCACCCCGGCTTCGGTGGGATACACTCGTTGCCCCGATGAACCCCTCCTCACCCGCACCCGCCGCCTTCCGAACCCTCGAGCGCGCGCTCATGCGCCGCCGCTTCGCAGGGGTGGATGCGCGCCTGCGCGTCGAGCTCGCCGCGCTGTGCGCCCTGATCTCGGGCTTCCTGTTCTGGCAGGCACGCGTCCCGCTCGACGGGCTAGCGCGCGCGCGAGGTCCGATCGCGGTCGCGATCCTGGAGCTGTTCGTACTCGCCGCGCTCGCCGCGCTCGGAGGATTCCTCGCCGGCACCCGTCACATGGCGCGGCTGCGTGGGGGATCCGGCGGGCCGGCTTGGCTCGCGCTGCCCGTGCCCCCGGCGATGCTCAAGCGGCACCTGATGTGGGACTCGCGGGTCTCGGCCTGGATTCTGCTCGTGCCCGGCATCGCCTGCGTCCTCGCGGCGATCGGCCTGGTGCCGCCGTGGTGGCTCGCGCTGCTCGCGGCGCTC
Source organism: Candidatus Eiseniibacteriota bacterium (assembly GCA_031370785.1). GTDB lineage: Bacteria > Eisenbacteria > RBG-16-71-46 > RBG-16-71-46 > RBG-16-71-46 > DATJGS01. The sequence continues at coordinate 14,460 of JANMQY010000079.1, forward strand.
TTCGTGTGGCTGTTGCTCGAAGTCGCGCGATTCGGCTGCTGGGCCGTGCAGCGGATCGTCGAGCGCGAAGCCGAGCCGCGAGCGGGGCTCGATGCGTTGACCCGCGTGCTGGCGGCCGGCCGGGGTGCGGTCGAGGTGGCCCGCCTTCCTAAGACGCGCTGGAGGCAGCAGGCGGCATGGCTCGCGCTCTGCGCCAAGGATCTGAAGCTCAGCCGCCGCGCGACCCCGGCGCGGCAGCGGGCGTGGATGCCGCTGATCCTGCTCGCGCTGTCGGCGCTGGTGTGGACGTTCCCGATCGCCACTCCCCTCTCCCGGGCGCTTTCGTTCGCGATCGGCCTGCTCGCGGCCACCACCTTCGCCGAGTGGATCATCGCCGCGGCGGGAACCGATCCGTTTTCCGTGCTGCGCGGACTGCCGCTGGGAGTGGCCACGGTATGGGGCGCGCGCGTCGCCATGGTCGCGGCGTTCGCCGCGGTACTTGTCGCGGTGCAGGCGCTGTGTGCGCGGCCTCTCGCGCCGCCCGCGCTCCGCTTCCATCTGGTGTGGCTCGGCGCGGCCTCGCTCACGATCGGGGTGCTCGGCGCGAATTACGCGATCACGCTCTATCCTCGCGCCGAGCACGCGCAGCGCGCGCTGGCGCTCTCGCTCGGGCTGGCCATCGCGGCGAGCCTGATGATCCCGCTGGTCGGCTGGGTGCTGCTGTTCACCGCCCTGCTCCACTCCGCGCGCCGGCTGCCGCGATGGACGCAGCAGGAGATCGCCTGATGCTGCGCATCGAGAATCTCTCGCGCCGATACGACGCGCTGATCGCGCTCGAGCGGGTCTCGCTCGAGGCGCACCCTGGCGAGATCGTGGGATTGCTCGGAGCGAACGGCGCGGGCAAGAGCACGCTGCTGCGCACCGCCGCGGGACTCCAGCCCCCGGATGAGGGCACGGTGCACGTGGGCGAGGTGGATCTGTGGCGTGAGCCGATCGCGGCGAAGCAGAAGCTCGGCTACGCGGCCGAAGAGCCGGAGTTCTACGAAGAGCTGTCGCTGGACGAATTCCTCGCGTTCCTCGCGACGCTGCGCGGGCTCGATCCGTCCGCGAGCCGGGCTCGCTCGCGCGCGCTATGCCATCAGCTCGGACTCGAGGGCCGGACCGACGAGCCGGTTCGCCGGTTCTCGCACGGCATGCGCAAGAAGGCTTCGTTCCTCGCGGCGGTGCTGCACCAGCCCGCCGTGCTCCTGTGCGACGAGGCTCTCGAGGGTTTCGACGCGGGGGCCGCGCTCGCCGCCAAGCAGGAGCTGCGAGAGATGAGCCGGCGCGGATGCGCCGTCCTGTTCTCGAGCCACGTCACCGAGACCATCGAGCGGCTGTGCGACCGGGTGGTGCTCCTGCACCGCGGTCGGGTGGCGCGAGCCCTGAGCCGCGCGGAGTGGGGTGCGCCCGATCCGGGACTCTCGCCGCTCGAGCGCGAATTCCTCTCGCTCGCCGAGGCCGACGGCGTGGAGCGCAGCGCGTGAGCGGGGCGCGTCGCGTGGCGCTGGCTCTCGCGCTGTGGAGCGCAGTGGGGCTGGCGTGCGCGTCCGCCCCGGCACGGGCCGGCGAGCCGCCGACCCGCACCATGACGCTGCTGACGGTCTGCCCGACCCCCGCGGCGCTGCGCGCGCGTCTCGCAGCCTATGCGGATTCGGCGCGCTCGGGAGATCCGTACGGAGCGGCCGAAGCGCGCTACGAGATCGGGCGCAGCTTCTTCCGCGCCGGACTGACCGACAGCGCGATCATCAACCTCGAAGAGGCGATGACGCTGCGCGGATCGGATGAGGAGCGGCTCGCGCTGCTGATCGCGCTCGAGGCTCGCGGCAGGAGCACGGACCTCGAGCGCGTGATCGGCCTGATCCACGCGTCGCTAGCGGGCAGCGACATCGCCTCGCAGCTCACCTACTGGCGCGGACATCTCGCGTGGGCCCTGTTCCTCGCCGGCCGGGCGGACAGCGCCCACACGATCGCCAGCTCGGTCGCATCCGAGGCCAACTGGACCCTCGAGTGGCAGGAGCGATTCGGGTTGATCGCGGCCGCTCACGGCGATGCCCGGGACGCGTTCGTGCGACTGCTGCCGGTAGCCCGCGCCGCCCGCGGCCAGGCGGCCGAGGTCACCGCCGCGCTCGCCCGCGCGAGCGCCGAGCTTCCTTCGGCCGATCGCGACCGAGCCGATCGACTGATGGAGAACCTGACCGCGCCCGAGGACCGGGCCGAGCGGGGCTGGCTCGCGAAGGCCGGAGCATCCCGTCTCGACTTCGCAGCGCGCGACGGGTTTCCGCTCGGCGCAATCGTCTTCCCCGCGGCCTCAGTCACGCGCCGTCGGGCCGCGATCGTGGTGATGGCCCACGGCGACTCGCTCGCGGATCACGACAGCCTGGGCGTGGTGCTGGCGCGCACCGGGCTGGCGGTGATGCTGCTCGAGCCGCGCGGCAGCGGCCACTCGGTCGCTCCCTCCTGCCCGCTGCCGTGGGCATGGCGCGGGCGCGAGGAGAAGCTGGAAGCGACGGTGGCTCGCGACGTGCTCGACGCGCTGCGCGCTCTGGCGCAGCGCATGCCGATCGACACCTCGGCCTACGTGGTGGCGGGCATTGGACCGACCGCCGGCATCGCGATCGAGGCCGGTTCGCTCGATCCGCGCGCGGGCGCATTGCTGCTGGTCAGCCCGGAGCCGCCGCCCAGCGAGCAGGGCCGGGCCTGCGCGCGATTGGCGAAGATGCGCCGGCCGGTGTTCTTCCAGACCTCACCCGAGGATGCAATCGACTGGTTCGAAGTGATCGACGCTCTCTACCAGTCCGGCAACCGCTCGGCTTCGCGTCAGGCCGATGCGGTCGGCAGGGGGCGTCGCGCCATCCAGTACCGCTACGATCCGGCCCTCGGCGAGCGCTTCAGGCGCTGGCTGGGAGACGTGCTTCCGGAGCACGCGCGGCGCGCGCCTCGACCAGAACGACCGCGGCGAGGATGAGCGCGGCGCCGAGCCACCACCTCGGCGCGAAGCGTTCGCCCCCGAGCCCGATCGCGAACAGCAGCGCGAAGACCGGCTCGAGCGCGAACAGGAGGCCGACCCGCCCGGGCGGCAGGGTGCGCTGCGCCGCGACCTGCAGCAGCGGAGCGATCACGCTGGCCGGGATCGCAAGATAGGCGAAGCGCAGCCAGTTCGCCGCATCGAACGTCGTGAAGGCGCGCAGGTCCCCTCCCGCGAACGGGGCCAGCGTCGCGACCAGCACCAGCGCCTGCACCGCCATCAGTCCGATCGGATCCGCCGCCGGCGCGAAGCGCGCCACGCTGACGATCTGTAGCGCGTAGAGCAGCGCGCCGAGCATGGTCCAGCGCTCGCCGATGCCGAGCGTCAATGAGCCACGCAGCGAGAGCAGCGCCGAGCCGGCGAGCGCGAGCAGGATCCCGCCGAACAGGGTCGCGCCCGGGCGCTGGCGCAGCAGCGGCCATGCGAAGAACCCGGCGCAAAGCGTGCCGGCACAGGTCAGGAACGCCGAGCTGCCGGCCGAGGTATCGGTGAGCCCGATCGCCTGGAACAGGTAGCTGCCCGCGGTGAGCGATCCGGACGCGAGCCCTCCGAGCCATGCGGCGCGGTTCAGCCGCGAGGGCCGCAGCGCGACCGCGACCAGGAACACCACCAGCGCAACGCAGAAACGCCCGAAGACCAGCGGGAGCGGCGCGATGGCGGCCAGCGCATCGCGGGTGACGACGAACGTCGCGCCCCACAGCAGGGTCGCGACCACCATGCCAAGCACGGCGCGCCGCTCAGCGCCGGGCATGCGGCTCAGGCTCGGCGGCGGCGCGGGCCACGCGCCTGGGTCAGGGCGAACGAGAGACTCTCGAACTCCATCGCCATGTCCACCGTGCGCAGCGCGACGTGCTCCGGAACGAACAGCTTGCGCGGCGCGAAATTCAGGATCCCGCGCACCCCGGCCTCGACCAGCGCGTCGGCCACTTCCTGAGCCGCCTGGATCGGAGTCGCGACCACGCCGATGTCGAAGCTCTCGCCCGTCCCCGTCGCGGACAGTCGCGTGATGTCCTGCACCACGTGGGACCCGAGGCGCTGGCCGACCCGCGCCGCATCCCGGTCGAAGACGGCCACGATATCGAAGCCCTGCTTCTGGAACCCACGGTAGGCGAGCAGCGCCGAGCCGATGTTGCCCGCACCGACCAGCGCGACGCGCCAGCGGCGCTCGAGCCCGAGGATGGCGCGGATCTGGTCACGCAGATGATCGACGTTGTACCCGAGGCCGCGTCGTCCGAACGACCCGAAGTACGAGAGGTCCTTGCGCACCTGCGCCGAGGTGATGCCCTCGCGCTCCGCCAGGCGGTGCGAGGAGATCATGCGCTTGCCCTCGGCCTGCACTTCCTCGAGCACGCGGTAGTAGTGCGAGAGACGGCGGACGGTGGATTCGGAGATGCGCGCCATCGAGGGCCCCGGGCGCATGAACCGCGCCTCCGGTGAATGATTTCACAAACCGGGTCGAACAAAGGCGCAGCGCCCGACTCAGGGACGCTGCGCCGTGATCCTCGGCTAGGCCTCGCCGGCCGGCTCTTCGCCCCCGGCTTCGCCCGATTCACTGCTCGGCTCTGCGATCGGCTCGCCGACCGGGCCGCTGTCGTCGTCTTCGCTCACCACTCGCGTGACGCCCGACACGACGTCCGGCAGAAGCTCGCCGTCTCCGGTGTCGGACAGGTTTACGAGACGAACGCCCTGGGTATTGCGTCCCATCACGCCAATCCCCTTCACCGGCATCCGGATCATCTGCCCGGCGCGCGTGATGATCATGAGCTCGTCGCCATCCACCACTTCCTTGAGCGCGACCACCTGGCCGTTCCGGTCGGTGGTCTTGATGGTGATGATGCCCTTGCCGCCCCGATGCGAGACGCGGTAGTCGGCGATCTCGCTGCGCTTGCCGTAACCGTGCTCGGTCACCGCGAGCAGCGTGGCCTGCCGCTTGACACCGACCATGCTCACCACCTCGTCGGTTTCGTCGTCGAGTGTGACCGCCTTGACCCCGTACGCGGTCCGCCCCATCGCCCGCACTTCGCTCTCGTGGAAGCGGACCGCGAGGCCCTTCTTCTTGGCGAGCACGACGTCCTGCGTCCCATCGGTGACGATCGCCTCGATCAGCCCGTCACCCTCTTCCAGCAGGACGGCGTTGATCCCGGCCTTGCGCGGGTGGCTGTATGCCGAGAGCACGGTCTTCTTGATGAGCCCCTTGCGCGTCGCGCACACCAGGAAGTGCTGGTCGTCGAACTCCTTGACTGTCACGACCGCCTGGACGCGCTCGTCGCGCGAAAGGCCTTCGAGGTGATTGACCAGCGGCCGCCCGCGCGCCATGCGCCCGGCCTGGTCGACCTCGTGCACCTTGAGCCAGTAGCAGCGACCACGATCGGTGAGGATGAGCAGGTACGCGTGGGTGTTGGCCACGAACAGGTGCTCGATGTAGTCCTCTTCCTTGGTGCGGGCGCCGATCACGCCCTTGCCGCCGCGGCGCTGCGAACGATAGGCGGTGACCTCCTGGCGCTTGATGTAGCCGGCGTGCGAGATGGTGATCACCATGTCCTTCTGCTCGATGGTGTCCTCGTAGCCGATCTCGCCCTCTTCCCCGACGATCTCGGTGCGCCGGTCGTCGCCGTAGCGTTCGCGCAGCCTTCGCACCTCGTCCTTGATGATGCCGAGCATCTTGGTTTCGCTCGCGAGGATCGAGCGCAGCTGCTCGATGAGCTTGATGACTTCGAGATACTCGTCCTCGATCTTCTTGCGCTCGAGGCCGGTCAGGCGCTGCAGCCTCATCTCGAGGATCGCGTTCGCCTGGATCTCGGAGAGCTTGAACTCTGTCATCAATCCGCTGCGCGCGGTCTCCACGTCCTTCGCCGCGCGGATCAGCGCGATCACTGCGTCGAGGTGATCGAGGGCGATCTTGAGGCCCTCGAGGATGTGCGCGCGCTTCTCGGCCTCGGACAGGTCGAACTCGGTGCGGCGGCGCACCACGACCCGGCGGTGCAGGACGTACTGGTCGATGAGCGTCTTCAGGTTCATGACCTGCGGGCGCTGGTTCACCAGCGCGAGCATGATCGCGCCGAAGGTACTCTGCAGCGGGGAGTGCACGAACAGCTGGTTGAGCACGACCTTCGGGTTCGCGTCCTTCTTCAGCTCGATGACGATACGCATGCCGTCGCGGTCGGATTCGTCGCGCAGGTCGCTGATGCCGGTGACCTTGCCTTCGCGCACCATGTCGGCGATGCGCTCGAGCAGCGCCGACTTGTTCACCTGGAACGGGATCTGGGTCACCACCAGGCTCATGCGCGAGGCGCGCCCCTCCTCGACCAGCACGCGTGCGCGCATGCGGATGAGGCCACGTCCGGTGAGATAGCAGTCGCGGATGCCCTGCGTGCCGTAGATGATCCCGCCGGTCGGAAAGTCCGGACCCTTCACGATCTTCAGCAGCTCCGCGACCTCCGCCTCGGGGTGATCGATGACGTGCACGATCGCATCGCAGATCTCGCGCAGATTGTGCGGCGGAACCTCGGTGGCCATGCCGACCGCGATGCCGGAGCAGCCATTCACGAGCAGGTTGGGCAGGACTCCGGGCAGGACCACCGGCTCCTCGCGCGTCTCGTCGTAGTTCGGCCGGAAGTCGACGGTGTTCTTCTCGAGATCGCTCAGCATCTCGACCGCCAGCGGAGTCAGGCGCGCCTCGGTGTAGCGCATGGCCGCGGGGGCATCGCCGTCGATCGAGCCGAAGTTGCCCTGGCCATCCACCAGCGGGTAGCGCATCACCCAGTCCTGCGCGAGACGGACCAGGGTCGGATACACCACCTGCTCGCCGTGCGGGTGGTAGTTGCCCGAGGTGTCGCCGGCGATCTTCGCGCACTTGCGATACGGTCGCCCCGGATTGAGATTGAGGTCGTTCATCGCGACCAGGATGCGTCGCTGCGAAGGCTTGAGCCCGTCGCGGACGTCGGGAAGCGCGCGAGAGACGATGACCGACATCGAGTAGTCGATGTAGCTGGTCTTCATCTCGTCTTCGATATTCGTATCGATGATCTTGGTGCGATCGTTCAATGCCATGTCGTCGTTCCTGACCGGCGCCGGGATGTCTCCGGCGCCCTGGTTGGACTGTGCTTCAGCGGGCTCCTCGCCACGCCCAGTCGACGCCGGCGCTCACGTAGCGCCCGACAAGCACGTCGTTGGCGAGGCGGTGATAGCGAAGTGATGCTCCGAGGGCGCCGCTGCCCATCGGTCGGCGCAGGCCGGCGGCGAGACTGAATCCGGTGGAGCCGACGCGGTTCTGGGTGACGCCGAGCCGGTCGTCTTCGACGCGGTAGTAACCCCACGTCGCGCTGCCGAACGGCTCCCATCCGCGCCGCGGCGCGGTCCGCGCGTCGAGCCGCCACGCCGCGCCGTAGGCGGCGCGGTGTCCGAGCCCGACGGTGCCGAGATCGGTTCCGTCGTTCGCATCCCTCAGCCGGCCGATTCGATTCCCGGCATCGTCCGCGAACAGGCCGAGACCGAACGAGACGCCCTGGAGGTCGAGCGGCCACAGTGCGCCGAGCGAAAGCGACCAGCCGCCGCCGCCCAGATCTCCGGTGACCGCGAAAGAATGGCCGGCGCTTCCGGTCCATTCGGGCAGCGGCACCGCGCGCGCCATGGGAGTGCCGGCGAGCAGCAGGAGCAGCGAGGCGGATGCGATCAGTGGGCGCATCAGATGTCGAGGTTCCTGACCGACAGCGCGTTCTCCTCGATGAACTGCCGCCGCGGCTCAACCTGCTCGCCCATGAGAATGGTGAAGATGCGATCGGCCTCGACCGCGTCGTCGCTGTTCACGCGAAGCAGGGTGCGGGTCTCGGGGTTCATGGTGGTGCGCCACAGCTGCTCGGGGTTCATTTCTCCGAGACCCTTGTAGCGCTGCACCTGGACGTTCTTCCTCCCGAGCCGCTGCATCGCCTCGTCGCGCTCCTTGTCGTCGAAGCAGTAGATCTCTTCCTTACCGGCCTTGACCATGTACAGCGGCGGCTGTGCGATATACACGTGCCCCGCGTCCACCAGGTCCTTGAGCTCCCGGTACAGGAAGGTCAGCAGCAGGGTGCGGATGTGCGCGCCGTCCACGTCGGCGTCGGTCATGACGATGATCTTGTGATAGCGCAGCTTGGTGATGTCGAACTCTTCCTTCACCCCCGCGCCGAGCGCGGTGATGATGTTCCGGATCTCCTCGTTGGCGAGGATCTTGTCGAGGCGCGCCTTCTCCACGTTCAGGATCTTGCCGCGGATCGGGAGAATCGCCTGGAAGCGGCGATCGCGCCCCTGCTTCGCGGTGCCGCCTGCCGAGTCGCCCTCGACGATGTACAGCTCGCACAGCGCCGGCTCGTCGTATGCGCAGTCGGCGAGCTTGCCGGGCAGCGAGCCGCCGTCGAGGATGGTCTTGCGCCGCGCCAACTCGCGCGCCTTGCGCGCGGCTTCGCGTGCGCGCGCCGCGGCCAGCATCTTGTCGACGATCTTGCGCGCGACCGGCGGATTCTCTTCGAAGAATTCGCGCAGCCCCTCCCCCACCACGCTCTCGACCACGCCCTTGATCTCGCTGTTGCCGAGCTTGGTCTTGGTCTGCCCCTCGAACTGCGGATTCTGCATCTTGACCGAGATCACCGCGGTGAGGCCTTCGCGCACGTCCTCGCCCGAGACGGCCGACTTGTTGTTCTTGGTCATGCCCTCGCGTTCGGCGTAGTTGGTGAGCGTCCGGGTGAGCGCCGAGCGGAAGCCGACCATGTGCGTGCCGCCCTCGATCGTGTTGATGTTGTTCACGAACGAGTGCACCGACTCGACGTAGGTGTCGTTGTACTGGATCGCCACCTCGCAGGAGACGTTGTCGCGCTCGCGTGCGAAGAAGACCGGCTTCGAGTGGAGCACGTTCTTGTTCTGATTGAGATACTTCACGAACTCGACGATGCCGCCCCGGTACAGGTACTCGTGGGTCTTGCCGCTGCGCAGGTCGCTCAGCGTGATCGAGAGGCCGCTGTTGAGGAACGCGAGCTCGCGCATCCGGCCGCCCAGCGTGTCGTAGTGGAAGGACGTATCGGTGAAGATCGCCGGATCGGGCTTGAAGCGCGTGATCGTGCCCGAGCCCTTGCGCCCCTCGGCCTCGTGCGACTGCATCGGCGCGGTGGGCTTGCCGGCTTCGTAGCGCTGCGTGTACACGCGCCCTTCCTTGAGCACCTCGACTTCGCACCACTCCGACAGCGCATTCACGACCGAGACGCCGACCCCGTGAAGTCCGCCCGACACCTTGTACGAATCGTTGTCGAACTTTCCGCCGGCATGCAGTGTGGTCATCACGACTTCGAGCGCCGGCTTCTTCATGCTGGCGTGCATGTCGACCGGAATCCCGCGCCCATCGTCCGTCACCGTGATCGTGCCGTCGGCCTCAATGGTCACCGAGATCTCGGTGCAGAAGCCGGCCAGGGCCTCGTCAACGGAGTTGTCGACCACCTCGTAGACCAGGTGGTGCAATCCGCGCACGCCGATGTCGCCGATATACATTGCCGGCCGCTTGCGGACGGCTTCGAGTCCCTCCAGCACCTGAATGCTGGTGGCGTCGTAATGGTGCCCCTTTGGTTCTGCTGCCAACGTGGCGTCTCCTTCTTTCGGACTCACTTCGAGCTACCTCCGCGGGGAATTCTGAAGCGGACCTCGCGTACGAGGTCGCTGCCGAGTGCGTGGTTGATGCGGCGGGCCAGCTCGCGCTTCAGGTATCCCAGCTCCTGCATCCAGGCCGAGCCCTCGACCTCGACGTGCAGTGTTCCGTCGCGGAAGGCGACGGCGCGACTGTGACGAGCGATGCGCGGACCAACCACGGTCGGCCATTCGTCCACCGCTCTCCAGCCCAGAACGCTGTTCTCGAGGCCGAGCTGGCGAACCAGCCGCGCAACGACCCCGGAAACGGGCTCCATCCCTATCCCGCAGCCTCGGGCAGTCGCAGCGGCATGATCAGGCACAGCTGCTCCTCCTCGGACTGCGGCAGCGCTCCTACCGGCTCGACGATTCCGGCCGCGAGCGCGGTATTGAGGCGGAACGCGACTTCCTCGGTCGGAATGCTCTTCAGGATTTCCAGCAGATAGCCTGCGTTGTAGCCGATGTCCATGTCGTCGCCCGCGTAATTCGCCTCGATCTGGTGCTCGCCCGCGCCGAGCTCGGTCGCGGACGACACACCGAGCTTGCCTGAGCGCACGGAGAAGCGCACCTGGCGCGTGATGTTGTCCGCGTGCGAGGCCACGATGTCCACGGCCTCCATCACGTCCGCGCGCCGCGCGCGAAGCTCGCGCGGGTTGTTGCGCGGGATCACCTGCTCGTAGTTCGGGTACGGTCCCTCGAGGAGCCGGGTCAGGATCTGCACGCGGTACTCCCCGACCTGGGTCGTGAAGCCGGCCTGGTTCTTTCCGGCGGCAATCTCGATCTCGACCGGGCTGGTCGCCTCCTCGGCGGTCCGGCTCACCGACTGGAGCGCCCGGCTCGGCACGATCACGCCGTCCTTCGCCAACCCCGCGAACGAACCCTTGCGCGTGTATCGCGCGAGACGATGCCCGTCGGTGGCGACGAAGATCACCTGCTTGTCGTTGCCCTGAATCAGCACGCCGTTGAGCTGCGGGCGCGTCTCCTCGTTCGATGCGGCATAGCCAGTGCGAGCGATCAAACGCGACAGCGCATCACCGCTCAGCGAGATCCTGGCGTCGGCCTTGAGCTCGGGAATGCGCGGAAAATCCGCGGGATCCTGAACCGGAAATTTCGACCAGCCCTTGCCGTCGCCGTACTTGACCTCGCACTGCCCGGAACCGATCGAGATCGACAGAATTCCCTTGGGCATCTTGCGCACGACGTCGTTGAAATGCCGCGCAGAAACCGCGGCGCGCCCCGGAGATTTCACGGCACTCGGAACGAGAACGGAGGTGGTCACGTCCAGGTCGGTTCCGGTCACCCGAAGGCCGTTCTTGTCGGCCTCCAGCAGCACGCAACTGAGCAGGGGCAGCGGGCTCTTGTTCGAGACCGAACCCAGCGCTCTGCCGACGGCGAACGCCAAGTCGCCCTGCTGAATGGTGAGTTCCATACGATCACTCCCTGACTGTTGGGAAGTCGAAGTCCCGCTGGTGTTTCCGGGAGCCGCAAAGGTGTCCGTGGAGGCATTCATTCGGGTGCCCGCATAGTAGTTTCTGGCCCTTACCCCTGCAAGCCCAGATTCACTGCTTCTAACCTATTGTATTTCAATAAGAAAGAAGCTAGTAACCGTAGGGCCTGTGGAGTTTGTGAAAGGACCCGTATTTCGGGTCCTAAATGGGTCCTGGCTAATGGGATGGAAGTTCGTACCGAAATGTGGAGAACCTTCGCTGATTCCACATTCCGGTACGGGTCGCGCGGGAAGCTCAAAACTTTCCCCAAGCGTCCACCGGTTTTCCACAGCTCATCCGGACGCCAGCGTGGAGATCAGTCCGTTGATCTTCTCGGAGAACGGCTCGTTGCTGGCGATCAAGGTCGCGACTTTTTCGCACGCGTAGAGCACGGTCGTGTGATCGCGACCGCCGAACATGCGTCCGATCTCGACCAGGCTGAGCTCGGTGAGCTGGCGCATCAGGTACATCGCGACCTGGCGTGGCAGCACCACCGTGCGCGTACGTCGCTGCCCGCAGATCGCGTCGGTTTTCACCGCGAAGCGCTCTGCGACCGCGGTGAGGATGCGCTCCGGAGTCATCTGGTCTGGCTCCGGATTGACGTAGTGCTGCAGCACGTCGTCGGCGATCTCGAGAGAAATCTCCTGGTGCGTCAGCGAAGCCACCGCGATCAGCCGCACCAGGCAGCCTTCCAGATCGCGAATGTTGCTGTGGATCCGATCCGCGATCAACAGGAGCACGTCTTCCGGCAGACGCACACCTTCGCCCTCGAGCTCGCAGCGGTTGCGCAGAATCGCGATCCGCGTCTCGAGGTCGGGCTGCTGGATGTCAGTGACCAGGCCCTGATTGAAGCGCGAGGTCAGCCGCTCCTCGAGCATCGGGATGTCCTTGGGAGGCTTGTCCGCGGTGACCACGACCTGCTTGCGCGCATCGCGAAGCGCGTTGAACGTGTAGAAGAACTCCTCCTGCGTGCTCTCCTTGCCGGCCAGGAACTGGATGTCATCGATCAGCAGCACGTCGACGTTCCGGTACTTGTTTCGGAACGCCAGCGTCTGGCCGTGCTGGATGGAGTAGATCATCTCGTTGGTGAACCGCTCGGCCGAGACGTAGTACACCCGGGTCTCGGGGTCGGTCGCGCGCACCGCGTGGCCGATCGCGTGGAGCAGGTGGGTCTTGCCGAGCCCGGAGCCGCCGAAGATGAAAAGAGGGTTGTAGACGTTTGCGGGATTGCCGGCCACGCCGAGGCAGGCCGCATGCGTGAAGCGGTTGCTGCTTCCCACGACGAACGATTCGAACGTGAGTCTCGGGTTGAGCTGGCTCTCGAGCCAGGCGCGCTGCGGGCGCTGGACTTCGGAAGTCGAAACCGTGGCGGAGCGGGCCTCGAGCGATGCCGCCTCGAAGGGCACGGACTCGCGCGCGGCGAAACGGATCTCGGGCACGTCGCCGAGGATTTCTCCCAGGCAGATGCTCAGCATTGGAAGGTGGTGTTCGTGGATCCAATCCACGAAGAAGGCGTTTGGAACTTCGAGTTCGACACTGCTGGGAGAGATCTCGAGCGGGACGATCGGCTTGAACCACGTATCGAAAGCCTGCGGGCTCGCGACTCTGCCCCGAATCGACGTGAGGACCTGCTCCCAGATCCGGCCGAGCTCCTCGGACTGCGCAGTCAAAACGGCCATTTCAACGGTCCTTGCTGAAAGGTCGCGAACTTTCCACAGGGTTCGAGGCTGCGGGAACGCGTTTCTGCCGCGGCCCCGGGCCCGGTGGGGGAGTTCGTTGTGGAAATCGAGCGGGCGAGTTATCAACATTGAGTGGAAAGACGCCATCTGTTCACATGGCTTGTGGTTAGGTGCTGCCCTGCCTCCTCTCGTCCACACTGATTCCACAAAGCCGGCGAACGCCGTCGGCGACGGAGCTGGAAGGGCTCCACAGGGCGCGTGGGGGCGCCGTGCAAGACATTGCTATCAAATTGGTTGTAGGTGAGCGCCAGAACCATCTCGGAAGGCCGCAGAGAGGCCTTCTTCCAAGAGTCGAGGAGGCTAGCACCCGCCCCGGGACCCTACAAGCCGCATTTTGGGATGGCGGCTCATGGCATAACATATTGAGAAACAGCGTCTTGCGCCTATGCCCCGGGGCTGCCCGGACGTTCACATCGGCCCTGTCCCGGCCGTCAGAAGGGGAGATTGACCCCGGCCGAGAATCCGACATTGTCGTTAAAGTCATCGGACAGGCGCAGTTGCAGCTCCGCCGTAAGCCGGACGTCGGGGATGGCTCGCAGCTCCGCGCCGATTCTCACCGGAACCGAGAGATCGCTGAGGTGCGTGGCTCCCGCATCGACGTTCGAGAACAGAAGCTGGAAGCCGACGAACGGAATGACCTTCGAGCCGCCGTCGGCGCGCGGGCTGAGGCTGATCACTCCGCTCGGCCCGACGCTGAGCACGCTGTAGTTGTCGCCAGTTTCGACTCCGATCGCGCCGCCGAATGCCAGATCGATCGGCGAGCTCGACGTTCCGTGTCGCGCCGCGATCTTGAGATCGGCGCCCAGATGAACCGTGGTGCGATTGCCGCCGACGTAGTTGATGCGATTGAGCCCGCCCTGAAAACCGAAGTCCACGTTGGGATAGAAGCTCAGCCGGAGCCCCGCGGTCAGCCCGACGACGCTGTCGCTTCCGTTCAGATGCCCGCCGAACAGATGCCCATTGACGGGAAGCGTCTCGGCGCCCACGTACTGACCCGAAACCTGGGCGTTCGCAGCGGGGGCGATGATGACGAGTGCTCCGGTCAGCAGCACCGTTGCCAGACGATGATTCACTCTGCACCTCCCTGTGGGTTGGCTCCGGCGGGAGCTTAATCTCCTCGCGCGGGACGCACCGTCGCAAATCGCGGAAATCACGGTCAAGGAAAACTTGTCGGCCGCGCGGGCGCGTGATAGCGATGCGCGGCCATGAAGCTTCTCAGTGACTTCGATGGAGTGTGGACCAATCCCGCCGCAGAGGCACGCGAGCAGGGCGAATACCTCGATGCCACGTTGCTCGAGTGGACCGCGCCCGCCGAGCGCGCTGCGACCGCCGAATGGCTGGCGCGCGCCCGCGCCGCAACCTTCGCCGAGCCGACCCGGTACGGCTGGGCACCGGGAGGGCGGATCTCGGCGTTCGCCGACGAGGACCCGTTCTCGCCGCACAGCGCCCTGCTCCACTACCTGCACCTGCACCGGGCCGACGACGCAGGCGCTGCGGCGCTGCATGCGGCGATCGAGGCGCATGGCTTCGCCAGTCTCGAAGCGTTCGGGGGGGAAGCGCACGCCAGGGGCGTGCAGCGCGCGGTGGCCGCGCGCGGTCCCGGCATCCTGCCGGCCGCGGCCGATGCCGGCCGGCGCCTGCTCGCGCGAGGCGTCGAGATCGTAGTCGTCTCGAACTCCGGCACCGACAAGCTGGCCGCGTGGTTCGACCACGCCGGTGTGCCGCAGCGGGTGCATCCCGAGCGCGCAAAGGGAGCCCTCCGCCTGCGCGGCTCCGCGCGCAAGTTCGTGCTCGACGGTCCGGAGCGCGAGCCGGTGTTGCTCGGCGCCACCAGGGTGGACGTCGCACGGCCGTTCTACGATGCCATCCTGCGCGACGAGCGGCCGGACGCGGTGGTGGGGGACGTGTTCTCGCTGGATCTGGCGCTGCCCCTTGCGCTCCGGCGGCGCGAGCCGGCGTTCGCCGCACTGCGCCTGCTGTGGATCATCCACGACTACACGCCGGCGTGGCTGAGGCGCGAAGTCGAGCGCCACGTTCCGGAGGTCGAGCCGATCGAGGGCGGGTTTGCGGCCGTCGCGGAGAAGCTCCTCGAAGGAAAGTAGGGGAGGGACGGACCTACCGCGCGGCCGACCCTCCGCCGAGATCGTAGAACGCGGAGGCCCATTCGGCGATCTCGCGAAATCCGATCCGCCGGTAGACCGCGAGCGCGGGTGCGTTGAAATCGTTCACGAACAGACACGCGTGCCGGCTGTGCTCGAACAGACGTGTACACAGCTCCGAGACTCCGCGGCGCGCAAGGCCGCGATTCCTTCGTTCGGGCGGCGTGTACACGCCCGAGATCTGCACCGCGTCCGAAGTGCGCGCACTGACGCTGGCGCGGAAGCACAGGCCATCCCCGTCGAGCCACAGCGAGGTATAGCCGTCACGACATTCCTCCTGCACGCGACGCGCGTAGGCGGCGGCATCGGCCGTGCGCGGATCTTCCTCGAGCTCCTCCGCGCGCAGCCGTGCGCCGCTCTCGTAGATCACGTCGTAGTCTTCGCCGTGTGCAGCGCGGAGCTCGGGCACGCGCTCGAACGACGGGAGCGCCGTCTGCGCGAGCGCCATGTAGGTCTGGGCGCGGAACAGTCGCGGGGCGAGTCCGGCGCGACGCAGACGATCCGTGAAGTCGCCGACCACCACCCGCGGCCCGATCACCTGGAAGCGTCGCGGCATGAAGCTCAGCCGCTCGCACGCCAGATCGCTCATGCGCCGGGCGGCTTCGGGATCGCTGGTGAGCGGGAGCAGCGAGCCGGAAGGTCCGCCCATGTGGAGCAGGCCGACGAGTACGCCTCCGCGCCGGGCGGCCCAGAACTCATCGCGCACCTGGGCCAGCGAGTCCCGAAGCACGAGCGCGGTCAGGTAGACGTTCAGCACCGGATCCTGGTCGAGGTAGCCGAATACCTCGACCAGATCGCGCGGACTCAGCCGCTCGAGTGAGACCGTCTCGGTTCCCTGGTGCACGCTCATGCGAAAACCTCTCGTACGGTCGCAGCGCCGGGCCCGGCAATGGGCATGCCGCGCGCATCCGATGTCGCATCATGGTACCCCGGGAAGAGGGGTTCAGACGATTCTCTCGAAGATCGAGTCCACCAGAGCGTCGAATCCCAGATCGCGCTTGTTGCGCGGGCGCTCGAGCGGGATGTCGAGGTCCGCGGCGACGCGGCCCGGGTGATGCGCCAGCACCAGCACCCGGTCGGCCATCAACACCGCCTCCTCGATGATGTGGGTGACCATCACCACTGTGTGCACCGGAAGCGCGTGATCGGCCCACAGCGTGAGCACCTCCTCGCGCAGGTTGGCCGAGGTCAGCGCATCGAGTCCGGCGAACGGTTCGTCCATGAACAGCAGGTCGGGTTCGACCGCGAGCGCCCGCGCCAGCCCGGCACGCTGCTTCATCCCGCCCGAGAGCTCGCTCGGGTACGCCTCCTCGTAGCCGTCGAGGCCGACCTTGTCCAGGTAGAACGCCGCACGCCGGCGCGCGTCCTCGTCCGCAAGCTCGCGCGCCTTGAGTCCGAGCTCGACGTTGGCCTGCACCGTGAGCCACGGCAGTAGCGCGAAGGACTGGAACACCATCGCTGCGCGCAGATTCACGCCCTCTACCGGCTGGCCCTGATAGAGCACGGATCCGGCCGAGGGGGGAGTGAGGCCCATCATGATGCGCAGCAGAGTGGACTTGCCGCTGCCCGACGGACCGACGATGCACACGAACTGGCCGTCCGGGATGCGCACGTGGATGTCGTCGAGCACCGGCATCACGCGCCCGCGATCGGCGAAATTCTTGTGCACGTGGTTCAGCTCGAGCACCTCAGCCCTCCAGCCGGTAGCGATTGTTCACGTACCGGAACAGCCGATCCCACACCAGCCGGTTGAAGGCAACCACGGTGATCACCAGCGCGGCGAGCGACAGGAACAGCAGCGCGCGGCTACCGGTCTTGAAAGTGGCGCGATTGAGTAGCGCTCCGACCCCGAGCACCTCGTAGACGTGTCCCCGATAGGTCACGTACTCGGAAAGGATGAGCGCGTTCCAGGTTCCGCCCCACGCCACCACGCTGCCGGTGACCAGCGACGGCATGCACGCCGGCAGGGTGAGCTTGCGATGGATCGCGGCGCGCGACAGCCCGAGCGAGCGCAGCGATTCCTTGAGATCGGTCGGAACGCGCTGCACACCGGCGAGCAGATTGAACAGCAGGTACCACTGCATGCCGGTGAGCGCGAGCGCGACCGAGATCATCTCCATGCCTCCCAGGCGGCCGACCAGCAGCGCGACCAGCACCGGGAAGAAGGCGGTCGCCGGCAGCGATGCTCCGACCTGTGCCACCAGCGACAGCGCGCGCGCACCGCGCGGGTGGTCGCTCGCCCACAGTGTCACCGGGATGGTCCAGAGCAGCGCCAGCACGTACGCGGCGTTGATGCGCAGGAACGAGTAGAACAGTGCGAGCGGCACCGAGGAGGCCTCGGGCGGCCATGGCGGCCGGAACACCCGCACCATTGCCACCACGCCCATCATCGCCCCGAGCAGGGCGGCGGCCAGCACCGGCCAGCGCGCCACCCGCCACGCGGCGCCGAGCAGCTTCGCGATCGCGCTGACGAGGCGGTTTGCCTTTGCGAGCGGCATTCGATTCCACACCGCCCGCCCGGCGCTGCGCAGCGGCCGCAGCAGGGCGGGCAGTCCGAGATCGGGCAGGCTCAGGCGCGCCTTCTCGGTCTCTTCGACGCCGTGCGTGTCGTAGCGGAAGCGGCGCGACCACGCGCGCAGCGGCCGCCACACCAGGAATTCCATCGCGAGCACGATCAGCGTGAGCACCACGATCGCGCCGGCGGCGAGGCGCAGATTCCCGGTGGCAAAGGCCCGCGCCATGATGCTGCCCAGGCCGGGCAGCGGATATTCGACCGGGCCGGCCACGATGATCTCGCTCGCGATCAGGAAGTACCAGCCGTTGGCCCACGACAGGATGCTGTTGTAGATCAGGGTGGGGATGCAGGCCGGCAGCAGGAGCGTTCGCCACAGCAGTATGCCGCGCACACCCAGGCTCTCGGTGGCGGCCCGCGTCTCGAGCGGAATCGTGGACAGCCCCTCGTAGACGCCGAACGCGAGATTCCACGACTGGCTGGTGAAGAGCAGGAAGATGGAGGCGAGCTCGATTCCGAGCCGCCCGCCGCCCATGACCGTGACGAACAGGAAGATCGCGGCGGGGAAGAACCCGAGCACCGGCACCGACTGCCCCACGTCGAGCAGCGGCAGCAGAATCCGCGCCGCACGCGGACTGGTCGCGGCCTTGTAGCCCACGATCCACGCGAACACCAGCGACAGGACGTAGGAGGCGGTCATGCGCAGCAGCGACCACGCCGCGGCGGCGGGCAGCTCGCCGACCCCGGGCTCGTGCGCGACCACTCGCGCAATCGAGAGCGCGCGCGGCCCCTGCGAGAGCGTCGCGAGCGCGAGCAGGCCGGCGATCACCCCGATCGTCAGCCAGCGCGATGTCGGACGGGTTTCGGTCATGCGCAACCTTCCCCTCGAGGTGGAGCCCGCGCGCGGCCCCTCAAGGCTCGCGACGGGGAACTCCGCCGGCCGTGAGCGTGGATGATTCCGCAATCTAGCGTGCGGATCGCGCGCACAACAACGTTTAATCGCGGTCCGTGAGCGATTGTCGGCCGCGCCACTTCGGCCCGCGTCCCCTGAGGCCCGCGATTGACCCGGCTCTCACGGCGCGCTTAGCATCGCGATCCCATCGGAGGACGCATGCACGATGTTGTGATGGTCATCGAGGACGAGAAGGAGATCCGCGATCTCATCCGCTACAACCTCGAGCGTGCGGGATTCCGGGTCGTCACGGCGCCCAATGGCGAGGAAGGGCTCGAGCGGGTGTTCGCTTCGAGACCCGACGCGCTGGTGCTCGACCTGATGCTGCCCGGACGCAGCGGTCTCGACGTGCTGCGCGAAGTGCGCGGCGAGATCGCGACCCGTGACCTGCCGGTGGTGCTGCTCACGGCGCGCGGCGCCGAAATGGACAAGCTGCTGGGCTTCGAACACGGCGCCGACGACTACCTGACCAAGCCGTTCAGTCCGCGCGAGCTGATCGCACGATTGCATGCCCTGCTGCGGCGCGCCCGGCCGGTGTCCGCCGAGAACGTGATCGAGATCGGGGAGCTGCGCGTGGACCCGCTCGCCCGCGAGGCGACGTTTGCGGGGCGCGCGCTCACACTCACGCCGCGCGAATTCGACCTGCTCGCCTACCTTGCGAGTCACCCGGGAAGGGTGCAGTCGCGCGAAGAGCTGCTGCGCAAGGTCTGGGGCTACGACTTCGTCGGTGAGACGCGCACGGTCGACGTGCACGTGCGCCGGCTCCGCGCCAAGATCGGCGAGAAGCATCGCGTGATCGAGACCATGACCGGCGCCGGGTACAAGTTCGTCGGCGGGGCGAAGCGCGACTCGCGCTGAGCGCTGGCGAAAGAGGCGCGCATGACACTGGGCCTGCGCGAGAGACTGTTCGGTGGATTCGCGCTGGTGCTGGCGGCGACCCTGGCGCTGGTCGCCCTGATGACCGCGCACGAACAGGAGCGCTGGCTGCAGGCGCGCACCCGCGAGACGCTCGAGCGCTCGGCGCGACTGGTGCTGCGCGAGATCGCACACGCTCCTGAAGCCGCGGCCGGCAACTGGCCGGCGTTCGCCGCGGAGATGGGCGATGTGCTCCAGTGCCGGGTCACCCTGATCGCGGGCGACGGTCGCGTGCTCGGCGACAGCGAGGTCGCGGCCGACCGGATCGCGGCGCTCGACAATCACTCCGGCCGCCCCGAGGTGCGCGCGGCGCTGGCTGGCCGGGTCGGCTGGGCGGTGCGCCACAGCCGGACTCTTGGGCTCGATCTCATGTACGTGGCGGTGCCCGCGGCGGCCGGCGGGCTCGGCGTGGTGCGCACCTCGGAGCCGCTGACCGTGCTCGCCGCGCTGCGCACCTCGCTCCAGCGCGCCACCATGCTGGCGCTTCTCGTCGCGCTCGCTCTCGGACTCGTGCTGGTGTACGGCGTCGCGGCCTGGCAGGCGGCGCGCGTGCGCTCGCTCCAGGCAATCGCCGCGCGCATTGGCGCTGGCGAGTCGGGCGCGCGCGCGCTGGAGCGCCCGCTCGACGAGCTGGGTCGGCTGGGGCGGACGCTGAATCAGATGGCGACCGACCTCTCGGCGCGGCTCGAGACGCTTTCGCGGGAGCGCGACGAGCGCGAGCACATCCTCGCCCACATGAGCGAAGGTGTTGCGCTGATCGACGCCGGGGGCCGGATCGTGCGCGCCAACCAGCGGCTTGCCGAGCTGCTGGATCAGACGTTCGTCGAGATCGGCCGGCCGTTCCGGGAATTCGCGCGCGTTCCCGAGCTGGCGGAAGTGCTGGAGGTCGCACGTCGCGATGGCGTGGTGGTGGAACGCGAGCTGAGGCTGTGGACGAGGGGTCTGCGCACGGTGCGCGCCAGCGCGACGCCGCTCGACGGACCCGAGGGGCGCGCGATTCTGCTCGTGCTCCACGATCTGAGCGAGGCCGAGAGGCTGAACCGCGTGCGCCAGGATTTCGTGGCGAACGTCTCGCACGAGCTGCGCACGCCGCTCACCTCGGTGCGAGGTTACGCCGAGACGCTGCTCGACGGCGGGCTGGACGACCTCGAGCACCGTGAAGGCTTCGTGCGCATCATCCGCGATCAGACCGAGCGCCTGCAGGCGCTGGTGGACGACCTGCTTTCACTTTCCGAGCTGGAACGGCCCGGGGCCGAGCTGCGCGTTTCGCACTTCGACCTGTGGGAGCCGGTGGAGCGCCAGGTGGCGGCATTCCGGGATCGCGCGGTGCGCGCGCATCTCGCGCTGAGCGTGGAGCGGGGCCCGGCGGTCGAAGTGACCGCGGATCGGGCCCGGCTCGAGCAGGTGGTGGCGAACCTGCTCGACAACGCCATCAAGTACACCGAGCGGGGCGGTGTGCGGGTCAGGGTCGGTGGCGACGCGCTGAGCGCGTGGTGCGAGGTCGAGGACACCGGCGCTGGGATTCCATTCGAGGATCAGGGACGCGTGTTCGAGCGGTTCTATCGCGTCGACAAGGCGCGCTCGCGGGACAAGGGTGGCACCGGGCTCGGACTTTCGATCGTGAAGCACATCGTCAGCCTGCACGGGGGAGAGGTCTCGCTCGAGAGCGCCCCGGGCAAGGGCAGTACCTTTCGCTTCGAGATTCCGCGCCTCGCGCTCGCCGAGGACTGAGCCGACAGCGCGCCACGCCTGCCTCGCAGTCACTGCCATTCTCCAGCCGCGGCGCCCCTGCCCGTACTTCCGCCGCCGGCGCTTGCCCTCCTGCGTGAATTGCGGGGAGCCGGATCGGGTCCGGCGAACCCCTTCGGCGAGTGCCCCGCAATTCCGGATCTCCGACTTGCGGATCGAACGCGGCTCCGGCGGACCGCGCCCTCGAGAACGCTTCGAACGCGCCCGAAGCCTGCGCGATTCTCGAAATACCCATGCCCGCCTAACATGCGGGCGGACATGCGGTTCGGGCCGCGCGCCACGAGCCGTGTTTCCTCTCTCAATTCGGCAATGTTAGCGTTGATGCCCCGCGGCACCCCCTGCGTGGCGTCGTTGCTCCGCGGCGGCGTGACGCGGTGCGGCATTCGCCCGCGACCTGGCACCGCCCCATCAGATACTTGAAAGCGATCAGTTCCTCATGCGTCTCATCCTGTTCAGGCACGGCCCCGCGGGCAGCTCCGATGCCGCACGCTGGCCCGACGACCGCGAACGTCCGCTCTCCTCGCGCGGCGAGGAGCGTACGCACGCCGCGGCGCTCGGTCTCGGCGAGATCGAGCGCGAGATCACCCGCATCCTGACGAGTCCGCTGCGCCGTGCGCTCGGGACCGGCGCGATCCTGCGCGAGGTGCTCGACCTCGACCGTGAGCTCGAGCTTCACGCCGATCTGGCGCCCGGCGGCTCGACGCGTCGGCTGCTCGAATCGTTCGCGGAGTCCACCGACGAAGAGAGCGTGGTTCTGGTCGGGCACGAGCCCGACCTCGGCAAGCTCGCCGGCACGCTGCTCTTTGGCGCTCCGGCGCATCTGCCGCTCAAGAAGGCGGGCGGCTGCGCCATCGGCTTCGAGGGCGCCCCGCGTGCGGGAGAAGGGCAGCTGCTGTGGTTCCTGCCCCCGCGTGCGCTTCGCCGGCTGGCGCGCAAGCAAAGGATGCACGCGTGAACTCGATGCCGGACACCTACGGCGCCAACCGGACGCAGTATCCCGGCCGGTTGTTCATCGTCGAAGGCATCGACGGCTCGGGCAAGAGCACGCAGCTCACCCTGCTCGCGCAGTGGCTGCGCGGCCAGGGCTACCCGGTGGTGTTCAGCGAGTGGAACTCCTCGCTGATCGTGAAGGCGACCACCTCGCGCGCCAAGAAGCGCCGGCTGCTCACGCCGCTGACCTTCTCCCTGATCCACGCCACCGACTTCTCGGACCGGGTGGAGCGCGAGATCGTGCCCACGCTCAAGGCGGGCGCGGTCGTGCTCGCCGACCGCTACGTGTACACCGCGTTCGCGCGCGACGTGGTGCGCGGGGTGGACCCACGCTGGGTGCGTTCGCTCTACCGGTTCGCGGTGGTGCCGACGCGCGCGTTCTACTTCCGCGTGCCGCTCGAGATCGCGCTGCGCCGCATCCTCATGTCGCGTCCCAAGCTCAAGTACTACGAGGCGGGCATGGACCTGGGCCTGCACCCGGATCCGCGCGAGTCGTACCGCCGATTCCAGACCCGCATCCTCGACCAGTACGAGACCCTGGTCGATGAATTCGGCCTCAGCGTGATGGACGCGACCGAACCGGTCGAGATCCAGCAGCGCCGCCTGCGCCGCGAGATCCTGCCACTGCTCGCGGGGCTGCCCCGTTCGGGAGACGTCCATGCGATCCTTTGAGAGTTACGGCGTCCCGATTCCGGCGGTGGATCCTGCCGAGCTCACCGGCTGGCTGGTCGTGATCGAGGGGACCGATGGAGTGGGGCGCACCACGCACGTCAATCACCTGCGCGCCCATCTCGAACGCCAGGGCTACGCCGTGGCCGAGTCCGGATTCACGCGATCCGACGTCGCGAGCCGCGGCATCCGCCGCGCCAAGCAGGGCAACACGCTCGGCTCCAACGCGTACAATCTGTTCTACGCGACCGATTTTGCGGACCGGCTCGAACGTCAGATCATTCCCGCACTTCGCGCCGGGTTCGTCATGCTGACCGACCGATACGTCTATTCGCTCATCGCGCGCGCCATCGTGCGCGGGGCGGATCCGGACTGGATCAAGCAGGTCTACTCGTTCTCGCTCCAGCCCGATGCGGTGTTCTACCTGCGCATCGCGGTGCCCGACCTGGTGCCGCGCATCGTTTCCAACGGCGGCTTCGACTACTGGGAGTCGGGCATGGACCTGCCCATGGGCGAGGACATCTACGACTCCTTCATCAACTATCAGAAGCGCGTGATCGAGGAGCTGGACGGGCTGTCGCGTGACTACGGATTCCAGACCATCGACGCCACCCGGCGAGAGGACGACATCGCCGAGGAGCTGGCGGCCCGCGTCTCGACTCTGCTGGAAGCCGACATTCCTCCAGTCGTCGAGTGATCGCGCTGGCTTCTGAAGACACCGGCGCTCCCGGCGCTGGCGCTCCCGACACGCCGGACGCCGACGCTCGCGAGCCGCTGGCCCTGAGGCTCCGCCGTCTCACCGAAGCGCTCCTCATTGCCGCGCGTGGGCTGCGCGCGCACGACACCGAGGCGGCGCACGATGCGCGTGTCGCCGCACGCAGGCTCGAGTCCGCGCTTTCGCTGTGGCGATCGGTGCTGCGTCACAGCCCCGCCGATCGCGCCCGCCGCGAACTGCGCCGCAAGCGTCGCGCGCTGTCCCGGGTCCGCGATCTGGAAGTCCACCTTGCCGAGCTTCGCCCGATGCTGCGCCCGCTCGCCGCGGATGATGCGCGTATTGCGCGCTGGCTCGAGCGGCTCGAGCGCCGGACGGTGCGCGCCCGCGAGGTCGCGACGCGACGGGTGAGCCCGGCGCGGGTGAGGCGCGTGCAGAAGTGGATCGAGGCTGCCGCCGAGAATGCCGCGGAGGAGACGGCGCTCGATGCGGTGCGCGAGCGGCTTGCCGGGCGCGAGAAGGAATTCCGGGAACACGCGGCGCATGCGCTCGAATCCCCCGAGCCCGCGCGGCTTCACGCCGCGAGGATCGCCGCCAAGAAGCTGCGCTACGCGCTGGAGAGCGCGCAGAGTCCCGCTATGCCGTCGGACCAGCCTCGCGACGAGGTCGCGGAACTCCGCGCGGTCCAGCGGGCGCTGGGAGATGTCCAGGACGCTTCGACGCTGACCCGGCGGCTGACCCGGCGCCTGCGTCGCTGGCACGCACGCGGTCATGCGTCGACGGCTTCACGAGTCGAGCCCCTGCTCGAGCCGCTGGCGGCGCGGAGCGCGCGGGCCGTCGAGAAGGTGCTGCCGAAGATCCGTGCGATTCTCGAGCGGGCTTCGCGGCATGTTCCAGCACCACCCGCACCCGCCCCTTCACCAGGCGCTCGAGAAGCCCGGTCCGGCGTCGCGCCGCCCACAGCTCCAGCTGCGCCTCGCGTCGGGCGGATACAACGATCGATACGGTCGCGTCGCGTCGCACCACCCGCATCGAGCGGATGAGCTGATAGTGACTGCGCTCGAGGCCCTCGGCGATGCGCAGGATCGCGGAGAGCCAGAGCACGACGCGCCGCTGACTCTTGTCCAGCGCCTTGTACTCCGGGTCGCGCTTTCGCGGGCGACCTTTGCCGTGATAGCGCGTCACCAGCGCCACCTGCACGATCTCCGCGGCAGAGAGCCCGCGCAGATTTCCGTTCTTGACCACGTAGCCCGAGTGCTCGTGGTGGCCGTCGTAGCCGATCGCCGAGCCGATGTCGTGGAGCAGCGCCGCGAAGTGCAGCAGCTCGCGCGCCTCGGCATCCAGCCTGTGCCTGGAGCGCAGCGCATCGAACAGCGTGAGCGCGAGGGTCGCGACGTGACGCGGGTGCGCCCCGTCCGCGTTGAATTTCGCGAGCAGCAGGTAGACGCTGCGCAGCCGAAGGTCGTCGACTGTCTCCAGCTTCGAGATCTCCTTCGCGTGGTAGACCAGATGGTCGGTGACCAGTCCCTCGCGCACGCCGAAGTCCGACAGCGTGATCCCGTCGAGGCCGAGCATGGAGAGCAGCTCGTGCAGAACGGTGGCCCCGGCCAGCAGGATCTCGGCGCGTGCCGCATCGATCGCCGGCAGGTGCTCGCGCTCGGTCTGATCCATGCGCTGCAATCGCGCCACCAGACGCTCGAGCCCCTCGGCGGCGAGGAAGTGCCCGTTCAGCTGCTCCAGGGGCACGCCGGTCTGGCTCCACGCCACGGTCTGTGCCAGTGCGTGGATCGAGCCTGACGATCCGTACGCGCGGGTGATCTTGTAGGGCTCGAGCTCGCGCAAGGCCGGGCGCAGCTTGCGCCGCACGTGGCGGCGAAGCCGTGCGACGTCGCGGCGGGTCGGCGGATCCCTGGGGACCATCAGCTCGGTGAGGCGCAGCGCGCCGAGTGGAACGCTGGCGGCGTGTGAAAGGCGCTCGCGGTTTCCCACCACCAGCTGGGCGCTGCCGCCGCCGATGTCCACGATCAGCGCGGGCGCCTCCTCCAGCTGGAGGGCGCTCTTGACCGCGAGATAGATGAGGCGCCCCTCTTCATCTCCGGGGATGACGCGGGGCGAGATCCCGCTCGCCTCGCGCGCCGCGCTCAGGAACTCGCCGCCGTTGCGGGCCTCGCGCACCGCGGCCGTGGCGGTGCACAGGATGCGGTCCACCTGATGCCGGCGCGCGAGGCGCACGAAGCGGGTGAGCGCGTCCACGGTGCGGCGGATCGCCGCACGGCGCAGCCGTCCGGCGGCGAACGAGCCGCGACCGATCTGCACCACTTCCCGCTCGCGATCGATCACGTCGAACGAGGCACCGCCTCGCGACTGCGCGATCACCATGTGAATCGAGTTGGTGCCGATGTCGATTGCAGCGATGCGCATCTGGTCCGGCCCTCCAAGGGGGACGCGTCCGCGGCCACCGAGTTTACGCGTCTCGGGCGCCTTTGGCCATCACACTGCTCGACGTCCGCGCATCGTCGCCGTCCCGCCTGCCCCGGCGTCGTGCGCAGTTTCTCCGCACTTTTATCGGGCGTTCACGCGTCGTAACCGCCGACGTGTTCTCTTTCGGCTCGTCGCTCCCGACCCTTGAGCTTCCCCGCCACTCGAATCCGGGAGTTCGCCCCGCGCGGCACCGCACGCATCGCGCGCTCTGCGCGCGCGCACGCCGACTGTTCGGAAGCTGGGAGGGCGCGGTCCGCGCGGCGGGACTCGACTACGCCGAGCTGGTCACGATTGCACGGCAGCGCGCCTCGCGCGCCCGCCGGCTCACCTGGCGTCGCGCGCGCTAAGCGCGACCGAAGTCGTCGCCGGCTTCGGTTTGCTCTTCGGCGTGGTGCTTGATCACCCGTGCCTCGGCGATGAACACCACTTCTTCGGCGATGTTGGTGGCGAGGTCGGCGACACGCTCCAGGTTGCGCGCGACCAGGATCAGCTCCATCGCCCGGGTGATGGTGGTCGGATTCTCCACCATGAAACTGAGCAGCTCGCGGAAGACCTGATCGTTCAGACTGTCGACCACGTCGTCGGCGCGGCACAGGCGCCGCGCGCTCACGGCATCCTGGCGCACGAACGCGTCGAGCGACTCGCGCAGCATCCCGTTCGCGAGCTCGGCCATTCGCGGGATGTCCACCAGCGGCTTGAGCAGGGGCTGTCCGGCCAGCCGCATCACGCTTCCGGCGATATTCACCGCATGGTCGCCGACCCGCTCCAGGTCGTTGTTGATCTTGAGCGCGGCGGTGATGAAGCGCAGGTCGCGCGCCATCGGCTGCTGGAGCGCGAGCAGGCGCAGGCAGCGCTCGTCGATGTCGAGCTCCATGCGATCGATGATCTTGTCGTCGGCGAAGACCTCGCGAGCCAGGGTCTCATCCAGACGGCGCAGCGCGTCGATCGACTTGAGCACGATGCTCTCGGAGTGTCCGCCCATGAGCAGCAGCTGCTGCTTGAGCTGCTCCAGCTCGCGTTCGAAATGCCTTTCCACGTGTGTTCTCCGCCCCGGTTTGGCGCCGGCGCTCAGCCGAAGCGCCCGGTGATGTATTCCTCGGTGAGCTTCTGGCGCGGGCGCGTGAACAGCTCCCGCGTATTGCCCACCTCGATCAGCTCTCCCGACAGCATGAACGCGGTCCGATCCGAGATGCGCGCGGCCTGCTGCATGTTGTGGGTCACGACCACGATCGTGTAGCGCGATTTGAGATCCAGCACCAGCTCTTCGATGCGTGCGGTTGCGGTCGGGTCGAGCGCGGAGGCCGGCTCGTCCATCAGCAGGACCTCGGGCTCGACCGCGAGCGCGCGCGCGATGCACATGCGCTGCTGCTGCCCGCCCGACAGCTGGAGCGCGGAGCGGCCGAGCCGGTCGCGCACCTCGTCCCACAGCGCCGCGCGGCGCAGGCTGTTCTCGACGTGCGACTCGAGCTCGCCACGGTCGCGAATCCCGAGCAGCCGAAGTCCGAAGGCCACGTTGTCGAAGATGCTTCGCGGAAAGGGATTGGGGCGCTGGAACACCATGCCGACGCGACGCCTGAGCTCGACCGTGTCGGTCGATGGTGCGTAGACATCGATCTCGGACACCCGGATCTCGCCCGTGACGCGCACGCTGGGAATCAGATCGTTCATCCGGTTGAATGCGCGCAGCAGCGTACTCTTGCCGCATCCCGACGGGCCGATGATCGCGGTGACCCCCCGCTCCGGAACGTCGAGGGATACCGACTTGAGCGCCTGGTGGTTTCCGTACCACAGGTTGAAGTCGCGCGTGCAGATGCGCGGCTCCACGACGCGCCCGCTCTCGGCATCGCGCGCCGGGTCCGGGTTGCGAGGCGCGGATCCGGCGGCGATCTCCGGAAGGATCGTCCGGATCGTGGGAGGAGCTTCCAGAGACACCCCTAGTTTCTCCCGGGCAATCGCCGCAAGGTCAGTCGCAGGATGCCGGACATCAACGTGACGAGCAGGAGCAGCACGAGCGCTCCGGTCCAGGCCTGGCGGTTCCAGTCCTCGTAGGGCGCCTTGGCGTAATCGTAGATCATGACGGGAAGCGAGGCGATTGGCTGGTCCAGGCGAATCGACCAGAACCGGTTGCCGAGCGCGGTGAACAGCAGCGGCGCGGTCTCCCCGGCGGCGCGCGACAGCGCGAGCAGGCTCGCGGTCACGATGCCGGCCGAGGCCGACGGGATCACCACCGACTGGATCGCGCGCCAGCGCGGCGCTCCCAGCGCGAGCGCGGCCTCGGTGTAGGAGCGCGGCACGAGGCGCACCACTTCCTCGGTCGAGCGCACGATGGTCGGCAGCATCAGGATGGCGAGCGCGACGCCGCCAGCCAGGGCCGAGAACCGGCCCATCGGCAGCACCACCAGCCCGTAGGCCGCGACCCCGACCACGATCGACGGCACGCCGGCGAGAACATCGGCGGTGTAGCGCACGATCATTCCCAGTCGGCCTCCGCCATACGTCGCGAGCCACACGCCGGCGCCGACTCCGACCGGCACCGCGATCAGGCCGCCGAGCCCGGTCACGATCAGCGTCCCGATGATCGCGTTGGCCATGCCGCCGCCCGGCTCTCCGACCGGCTTGGGCAGATTGAAGAAGAACGAAGGGCGAAGCGCAGGCAGACCCTTCGCGAGCAGGTGCCACACGATGAAGGCGAGCGGCAGCACCACCAGCGCGGCCGCGATCCAGCACGCCGCAAGGAGCGAGGCGTTGTGAATCAGCCGCAACCTCGAGGGGCCGCGCCCGGCCGAACGGGCCAGCGCGTCAGGCCGTGCCGGCGACATCGCGTCTTCCTCCGGTCGCGAGGTGGACGAGCAGGCGCGCCCCGGCGTTGACCACCAGCGTCAGCGCGAACAGCACCAGCGCCACCTCGATCAGCGCGGAAAGGTAGAGAGCGCCGGTCGCCTCGGTGAACTCGTTGGCGATCACGCTCGCCATGGTCGAGCCGGGCGCGAGCAACGAGGCCGAGATGCGATTGGTGTTCCCGATCACCATGGTCACCGCCATGGTTTCCCCGAGCGCGCGCCCGAGCGCAAGGATCACCGCGCCGAGGATTCCCGGCCTCGCGGCGTCGACCGCGACCGCGATCGCCTCGGCGCGGGTCGAGCCGAGCGCCAGCGCCGCTTCACGCAGCGAACGCGGCGTCGCGAGCAGGATCTCTCGCGAGATCGAGACCACCGTCGGCAGCACCATGATGGCGAGCACGATGCCCGCGTTGAGAACGCCGATGCCGAAGGGGGGACCCGTGAACAGCGGCATGAACCCGAGGTGCTGGATCAGCCACGGCTCGACGGCGGTGCGCAGGACGGGCGCGAGCACGAACAGTCCCCACAGCCCGTACACGATGCTCGGGATCGAGGCGAGCAGATCGACCACGAACGCGACGGCTTCGCCGACCCGGGGCGGCGCCAGCTCGGAGAGGAACACCGCGGCCCCGATCCCGAGCGGCACCGCGAGCAGCATCGCGATCGCCGAGGTCACCAGCGTGCCGTACACGTAGGGCAGCGCGCCGAACTTCTCCGCGACCGGATCCCAGGTGGTGGAGGTGAAGAACTGCCACCCGAAGGTGCGCAACGAGAGCTGCGCGCCCCGAGTGGACTCGAACACGATCAGCGCGGCGACCAGGAACACGAACAGGGCGCACGCGCCGAGCAGCCCCTGGTATGCGGTGTCGGCATGTGCCCAGGGCTTCGCCCGTGCGATCGGTCGGGTGAGCACCGGCAGATGGCTCGCGCCGGCCGTTCCGGTTCGGGAGGTCACCGGCTGTCCCGGGCGCTCACTGCAGCACCGGCCTGCCGTTCGCGGTCAGCTTGAGCAGGTTCGCATCGTTGATCTTGATCACCGCCTCGGGCAGCCGGGCGTAGTCCAGCGCCTCGGCCATGCTCTGTCCGTCGTGCATCGCCCAGCGGATGAATTCCGCGAGCGTGCGCGCTTTCTTCCCGTCCTTCAGGTCCCTGTAGACGAGCAGATAGGTGAGCCCCGCGATGGGGTAGGCGTCCGGGCTCGCCGAGTTCACGATTGGTGCGCGTACGTCCTTCGCAAGCGCCGCCTCCGCGCCGGCGACGGCCGCGGTGGTCGAAGCCAGCGAGGGTTCGACGAACTTGCCCGCCTTGTTGCGCAGCGCCGCGATCGGAAGCTGGTTCTGCTTCGCATACGCCAGCTCCACGTAGCCGATCGCGCCCGGAGATTGCCGTATCAGGCCGGCCACGCCCTCGTTGCCCTTGCCGCCGACACCGGCCGGCCAGCTCACCGAGGTGTTGGCGCCGACCAGCTCCTTCCACTCGGTGCTGACCGACGAGAGGTAGGTGGTGAAGATGTTCGTCGTGCCGCTGCCATCCGACCGGTGCACAGGCAGGATCGGCACCGGAGGCAGCGCGACGCCGGGGTTGGCGGCGGCGATCGCCTTGTCGTTCCACACCGTGATCCGGCCGAGAGAGATTCCGGTCAGGGCCTCGGGCGTGAGCTGGAGCCGGCCCTTGAAGTCGGGAAGGTTGTAGGCGATCGCGACCGCCCCGGCGACGGTCGGGAAATGGATGATCGGGCGCGGCAGCTCGCGGAGCCGATCGTCCGAGAGCGCCGCGTCGCTGGCCCCGAAATCGACGGTGCCGGCCTTCACCTGCTGGATGCCCGCGCCGCTGCCGATCGACTGATAGTTGATGCCCACCCCGGTCTTCTTCTGGTACGTGTCGAACCACTTCGAGTAGATGGGATAGGGAAAGGTCGCGCCTGCCCCGGTCAGATTCTGCGCCCGCGCACAACTGGCCGGACCGAGCGCCGCCAGCGCCAGGCCGAGGAGCGCCGCGACTCCGGTCACCTGTCGCTTCAATGTGCTTCTCATGGGTCTGGCCCTTTCGTTGAGTTTCACGACTGCGGCCTGCTGAACCGGTAGAACAGAGTGATGCGGGCCTGCAGGTCGTGGTGAGCGGGGGCGACCGCCGTGCCCTTCGCCAGATACTGAGTGGCCTCGACGTTGGGAATGACGTGGACGTCCTTGAACGGCTGCCAGTCGACACCCGCGATCCACAGCTGCGAATCCACGCGATTGCTCGCGCGACGATTTGGAATCCACTGGTCGAAGCGCGCCAGCAGCACGACCGTGGAGCTTAACGTCGCGCGGGCAAAACACGAGTACCCGCGCGGCTCCTCGGTCGGGGCCGGACCCTTTCGATTCAGCCGGTCGAGCGCCTCGAAACCGATCGCGACGCGCCTGAATTCATATCCCGCGAAGATCTTCCAGGTGGTCTGGTCGTTGTTGATCGCCGCGCTCTCGGGCTGGACCGGCTGCGCTCGGTCGAGGTTCACCCGCACGCCCTGATAGTCCGCGTACGGCTCGATGCGCAGAGCGCCCACACGCAGCGGCAGCGCGAAGTAGAGCTTCTTGAACCGATCGGTCTCCGGTTTCTGGCCGGTGCCATCGCCGATCGCGGCGATGTAGCCGACATGGTGATCCGGGTCGGCGAATCCCTTGAGCTCGAGGGCGAGGTCGGTCGCATTGCCGATCGAGCGGAAGTCGCCAATCGTCTTCTCGACCGCGCGGTATTGCCAGAAATCCTCGGAGTTCTCCCACGTTGGAGTGACGATCATGCCGACGTACAGATCGGTGCGCGGCAGGACGCCCTTGGCCTGAAGGTAGGCCGAGCGCAGGGCGACTCCGATCTTTCCGTCCGAGGTCAGGGACTTGCTGTCGGCTTCGAGTCGAAAGCGCGTGGCGAGGCGGACCGAAAGATCGTTGTCGAGCTGGAAGTAGACGCGGCGGATCTGAACGCCGTTCAATCCCTGGGTGATCGGTTTCTTTCCGTCGATGTTGGTCTGACCCAGGTCCGCGCCGTTCACGTCGTAGACGTGGCTGGGGTCACCGGAGAGATTGCCGTAGAGGTCACCGAACACCAGGCCGCTGATCCGTCCGCGCGGGAAGTCGGGGGGGGTCTGCGGAACCACGATCGCGATCGGGATCGGCGGCGGGGTCGAGGCGCTATCCGGCGAGGTCGAGCCGGTCGCGGACATCTGTGCGGAGCAGGGGACCGCAACGGTCAGCGCTGCGGCAATGAACCAGGCGCGTCCTGTCATGGCGCTCCTTTCGGGATGGAGTGTCGCTGCAACTGGAGTTTCGAGGGGTTCCACTTCGGCCGCCGCATGTCCCGGTAAAAGAACACGGCGGGAGTTACGGCAGCGTTACGGCCGGATGAAATGCATGGAACGGCCGACAAGGCGCAGGGAATTCCACGGGGAGTCCGTCTGCCAGCGCCTCAGAGCCTCATTCTTCGTCGGTCCGGGCGCGTTCGCGTTTCCGGCGCGCGGCAACCCGCTTGGCGGCGAGGCGCGCCTCGACCGCGGAGCGGCTCGGCCGGGTCGCGTGACGTGGCTTGGGCTTGTGGGCGCGGCGCTGGATCTCGGCCCACACCCTTTCGAGTGCGGCTTCACGGTTGCGCAGCTGCGAGCGGCTCTCGGTGGCGATGCGGGTGATTCCGGTCGGGCGATGGCGCACGCGCACGCTCGACTCGGTCTTGTTCTTCTTCTGTCCGCCCGGCCCCGACGATTTGTAGGCAACGACATCGCAGTCGCGGGCCAGGCGCTCGAGATGTTCCGGCAACGCCATGGCCGCATGCTAGCGCAGGAGCGGCCGCGTTTCGCTGCCGTTTGGTGAGCGTTTACTTCCCGCCATGCCCGGCGAATGACCTATTGCATCGAAGGTGCGAACTCGGGGATCATCGTGCGGTCGCCAAGCCGGCCCGGGTCTCACACCTCGGACCGGAGGCATGGCACGCGCGGGACGCGCGCCATCAGCCCCACAGGAAATCGAAGCGCGTCATCGTGCCATCGCAACCTGCCACGCCGGCGCGCCTCTTGGAGATCCACCATCCCCCGTTCCTCCTGCCCCGCATCGGGCCCGGCATTCGCACGCCGCGTGGCCCGGATCTTCGCGATTGCCGTTTTTGGAGCACTCACGCTGTTCGGTAGCCCACGCGCGGGTAATCGCATCTGGACGGGCGTCGCGCCGCGGGCCCGGAGCATCGAGGCAATCGCGCGCGATCCTCTGAACCCTTCTCGCATGTGGGTCGCCTCGTTCGGAGCCGGCGTGTACCGGTCGCTGGACGGGGGGGTGACCTGGAAGGCATATCGCTCGGGCCTGATCAACA
Organism: Candidatus Eiseniibacteriota bacterium; assembly: GCA_031370785.1. Classification (GTDB taxonomy): domain Bacteria; phylum Eisenbacteria; class RBG-16-71-46; order RBG-16-71-46; family RBG-16-71-46; genus DATJGS01. Next base: position 47,688 of record JANMQY010000079.1, read on the forward strand.
CCTTCGTGCGCTGTCTCGCAGTTCAGCCCCTGCATCCGGATTCGGTTCTGTGCGGCACTAACGACGGCGTGTTCCTCAGCGTGGACGGTGGCGTGACGTGGAAGGCTCTGCTCTCGACGACTCGATCGGTGCGCTCGCTCGCCATTCATCCGGTGCGGACCGGCGTCGTCTATGCGGCGCTGTACGGCGGCGGCGTCTACAAGTCGCTGAACGCGGGCGCGAGCTGGAGCGCGATCAACCTGGGCCTGGTCAACACCAACGTGCGTGACATCGCGATCTATCCGACGCGGCCCGAGACCCTGCTGGCTGCGACCGGGACCGGCGGCGGAATTCATCGGAGCTTCAACGGTGGCTTGAGCTGGGCCCAGGTGCCGGACACTACGGCAACTCGGGGCGCGGCGGAGCAGGTGCAGTTCGACGCGCTCGACCCCTCGCGAATCTATGTCGCCGAGCTGGACCGCGGCGTGCTGCGCAGCACCGACGGCGGCACCAACTGGGGGCGCATCAACGGTGGCCTGTCGTCGTTCCGGGGACGATCGCTGGCGGTGGTGGACACGCTGCGCTGGTTCGGCACCGACGGCGCCGGCGTTTTCGTGACCTCGCTCAACGATACGATGTGGCACCCCGTCGACATCGGGCCGACCGGCCGGGTCGTGGATGCGCTGTGGTCCTCGGCCGCGGAACCGTCCACCGCCCTCGCGGGTACTGACGGAGACGGGATGTTCCTCACTTCCGACCGCGGAGCGTCGTGGATCCCGGTAGACGGCGGCCTGATGTCCACTCAGGCGTTTTCACTCGCGGTGCGCCCATCCACTCATGTCGTCTATGCCGGCACCGGCTTCGGCGATCAGTTCTGGCGGAGCGCGGACGTCGGCGCGTCGTGGACGCGCGCCACGCGATTGGTCACGAACAATTCGGAACATGGTGTCGCACCGGATCCGCTGCTGGCCGGTCGAGTGTATCTGTCGGCGTATGGCTCGGGGGTGTACCGCAGTGATGACGATGGCGCGACCTGGCTGAATCCCGACAGCCTGAACGCAACGCTCACCAACCGGTTCGTCCGCCCGCTGCTGGTCTGGCCGGGCCAGAGCGAGCACCTGTTCGTCGGCACCGGCATCGGACCATTCGAGAGCACGGACGGAGGCGCGCAATGGGCTTCACGCGTCGGGAACCTGCCGGCGGGCTTCGGCGTGCACTCAATGGCGCTGGTGCCGGGGGTGCCGGCCACGTTGTATGTGGGGAACGACAGCGCCGGCGTCTACCGCTCGAACGATGGCGGCACGACCTGGAATCAAAAATCGGCCGGGCTGCTCTCGCCATTCGTTCGCGCCATCGTAGTGGACGCCGTCGATCCGCTCCGGGTATACGTCGCGACCGACTCGGGAGTATTTCGCAGCGTCGATGGGGGTAACGCGTGGGTCGCGGCGCGCGCCGGGCTCCCCGCGGGGCTGGTGGTGCGGGCGCTGGTGCAGGATCCGGCGCACGGAGCGCTATTCTGCGGCGTCTATGGAGGCGGAGTGTTCGAGAGCGTCGATGGTGCCGGCACCTGGCTGCCGGTCTTCGGGCAGCAGGGGCTCAGTGATCTGCACGTACGCGCGCTTGCGGTGGACACCGGCCAGCGCGCCCTCTATGCCGGCACCGAGAACGGTGTCGCCTCGGTGACCTTCTACGACGCCCTCGACGTGCCGCGGCCGGTTGCGGGATCCAGGCTTAGCCTTTCGGCCTCGCCCAACCCTTCGTCCGGGTCCGGACCCGAGCTGCGCTTCGCAATGGCACGTGCCGGCTCCGCGCAGCTTTCGATCTACGACACGGCCGGGCGCCGGGTGCGGGTGCTCGCCGACGCGTGGCTCGAAGCCGGGGAGCACGAGGCGCGCTGGGACGGCCGGGACGCCCGCGGCTTTCCCGCGCCGGCCGGTCTCTATTTCGCGCGGCTGGTCGTACCCGACGGAGTCCGTGTCGTGCGTCTCGCGCGCCTCATGAGGTGATGCGGGGCATGCTCGTTCCGGGATTTCTGACGCTCGGCCTCGTGGCGTACGGCCTGTGGGAGTCGCGCTCCCACGCGGCCATGCTGTCCCGCATTCCGACCCGCGTCCACGTCAACGGCACGCGCGGAAAGTCCTCGGTGACCCGGCTCATCGCCGGTGGATTGCGCATGGGTGGCGTGAGGACTTTCGCCAAGACCACCGGCACCATGGCGCGCATGATTCGTCCCGACGGCGCAGAGGTGGACGTGTATCGAGTCGGCCGGCCCAACATCATCGAGCAGACACGCATCATACGCCGCGCGGTGGAAGCGGACACCCACGCGCTGGTCGTCGAGTGCATGGCGGTCTCACCCGAGCTACAACCGCTCTCCGAGCTGCGGCTGATCCGCAGCACGGTCGGCGTCATCACTAATTGCCGCGCCGACCACCTTGACGTGATGGGACCGACCACCGACGACGTCGCGCGGGCGCTGGCGCAGACCTGCCCGCTGCGTGGACACCTGTTCACCGCGGAGCGCGATCGCGCGTGGATCCTCGAATCGGTCGCGCGCGATCGCGGCACGGATCTGCACGTGATCGATTCTGCGGACGTCACGCCCGCCGAGATGGCGTCTTTCTCGTACATCGAGCATGCAGAGAACGTCGCGCTGGCCCTTGCGGTGTGCACGCACCTCGGGGTGTCGCGCGAGGCGGCGCTGGCGGGCATGCAGGTGGCGACTCCCGACCCGGGCGTGCTTCGCCGGTTCGTGGTTCACGTCGGGGGCAGAACGGTCGAATTCGTGAATGCGTTTGCCGCCAATGACCCGGACTCCACCCTGCTCATCTGGGAGCGCCTCGGACTCGAAGTGCCCCGCGCCGGAATCCAGCGAATCGTTCTGGCCCACTGCCGCCCCGATCGGATACAGCGCTCGGGCCAGATCGCGCAACTGGTCGCCACCCGACTGAAGTCGGATCACGTCGTGCTCTGCGGAGAGGATACCGATCTGGTGGCGTTTCACGCGGTCAAGGCGGGACTGCCGCGCGAGCGAATCAGCAATCTCGGAGGGCGCGGCGCGGAAGCGGTGTATGAACATGTTCTCGATCTCGTGAAGGAGAAGGGCATCGTGGTCGGAATCGGCAATATCGTGGGACTGGGGGAGGAAATCGTGCTCCATTTCAGAAACCGGATGGTGCGTGGTGGTTGAACAGGCGATCGGCCTCGGTCTGGTGATCAGCCTGATCTTCTCGGAGACTCTCGGACTGGCGGCCGGAGGCATGGTGGTGCCCGGATACCTCGCGCTCACCATCCACGAGCCGCTGCGCATCCTCGGCACCGTGCTGATCGCGCTGCTCACCTTCGGCGCGGTGAGGTTCCTGTCGCTCTATACGCTCATCTATGGGCGGCGACGCATCGTGGTCGCCGTGCTCATCGGATTCGTATTCGGCGCACTGTCGCGCAACCTGCTGTTCTTCCGCTGGCACGAGACTCCCGTCGACATTCGCACCATCGGATACGTCATCCCCGGCCTGATCGCCAACTGGATGGAGCGCCAGGGCGTGCTACAGACCCTGTGCGTCATGACCACCACCGCGGTTCTGGTGCGCCTGCTGTTGATGCTGATCAACGGCGGAACCCTCATCCGATGAGTCTGGCCCGCGCCTCCACTCCCGCCCTCGCCGCGCTTGCGCTGCTGTCGCTCGTCGTCTATGCCGTCGCCGAGCGCTCGGTGACTCCCGTGCACGCCGAGGCTTATCGCATCAAGCTCGACGCCATGCGCGTGATGCAGCGGGCGGAGCATGCGGTGCTCGAGGCCAAGCGCGCCCGCGGCATCTCGATCGATGCGAAGAACGATCCGGTTCCCACCGGACTGATCGGCCCGCAATTCACTTTGATCACCACGGATCGCGGCGCACAGTCCGCCAAGAGTCTTGCCACGCATTCGAGTTTCGCGGCCGCCGCCGCGCAGATGATGCTGCAGGGCGGGGTTCGTCGGGGGGACCTGGTGGCGGTCGGCGTGACCGGGTCGCTTCCCGGGCTCAACGTCGCGGTGTTCTCGGCCTGTCGCGCAGTGGGCGCGGAGCCGGTCGTGATCACTTCGGCAGGAGCCTCGATGTTCGGCGCGACCGATCCCGAGATGACCTGGCTCGACATGGAGTCGGCGATCGTCGCGCGCGGCCTGTGGCCGGACGGCTTCCGATCGATCGCTGCCTCGCTCGGTGGCGGCGGCGACGCCGGGCGCGGGCTGTCCCCGACCGGGCGCCAGCTGCTGCGCGATGCCATCGACCGCAATCATGTTCGATTCCTCGATCCACCCACCGTGTTCGAGGCGGTCCGCGAGCGCGTCGCTCTCTACGACTCGGTGGCCGCCGCCCGGGGCAGGCCGATCCGGATGTACGTCAACGTCGGAGGCGGCGTGGCGAGTCTCGGCGGCGCGCAGAATGGACGGTTGATCCCGGCCGGCCTCAGTCCGCGCCTCACCACTCGCAACTATCCGAATCGCGGCGTGATCAACGTTCTCGGCGAACGGCGCATTCCCGTGATTCATCTGCTGCAGGTGGAGAAGCTGGCACGCGAGTTCGAGATCACGGACGCCGCGGGCGAGCCGGTCAAGCCCGGCCGCGGGCTGCTGTTCGTGAAGTATCGCTACAACCTCGCGATCGTGGCAGGGGCGGCGGTGCTGGTCCTCTTCGCCAACCTGTTCGTGCTGCGTCACGACATTCGCCAGAAGCTGCTCGGCCAGCCCCATCCGGAAAGGATTCCGCTCGCATGAAGGCGTCGTACCTGTTCCTGCTCGTGTTGTTGCTCGCATCAGCTCCCGACCCGCGCTCTCCAGGCGTGCAGGCCGCGGGCTGGGTCACCATCGAGAAGCTGACGGACGCGAAACCGGTTCACGTGCTGGTGCGCGGCCAGGACCGGGTCTACTTCCGGATCACGCCCCAGAGGCCGCTCAACGTCGCAATCGATGGGCCGGTCCGCGTGCGCGTCGTGACCCGGGTCGAGCTGCGCGGCGCCGGGGACACGATCGCGACCTACAAGGTCCGCGCGGTCGAGAACGGTCGCGAGCTCGAGATTCTCGACACCGAGAGCTCCGCCGCTTCCGAGACCCGGCTGGCCGACGGCCCGGGTGTGCTCGGCAAGAGCCGGCGCATGACGTTCGATGTGCCGGCCGGCCGCCATCGCATCCAGCTCGCGCTCGAAGGCACCGCGTCCGCGCTGGTCAGGCTGCAGCTCTCCCGTGAAAAGATCGGAGACGAGGCCATGGTCTCGCTCACCCCGACCGAAGCGCCGCGCAGCGTCTCGGTGATCGAGGGCGAGAAGACCGTGCCGTACTACAGCGTGCTCCCCGGCCAGCCGGTGCGGCTTCGCGTGATCGGACCGACGACGCTCGAGCTCATGACCCGCCTCGATTTCGACGCCACCATGCGCGGGACACAGACCTATCGAGTGCGGGTGACGGGGCGTGGAAAGGTGCTTCGTGAAGCGGAGTTCAAGACGACGAAGGCCACGACTGCCACTTACGCCAATCTGCCGGATCGCGTGCCTTCGAAATTCGACCGCGTGGTCGTTCGTCTGGGAGGGGGCGTGCATGAGCTCGCCATCGAGCTGCTCTCGCCCGTTCGCGGGTCGGCCGAGATCCGCGCGCGCATCCCGCAACCATCCGTTGGCAACGAGGAATGATGGGAAACCCAGAGGTGCGCCGAAACCGCCGTCTCAGGACCGCAGCCACCGCCGTTCTCGCCGCACTCACGCTCGGCACGGCCGACGCCGGAGCGGCGCAGAGAGTGAATCTCACACTCGGGCTCGGAGCGATCTACGACACGAACCTGCTGAAGTACTCGGCCGACCAGCGCACCCTTTTCGAGAGCGGCACTCGGCCCGACCGGTTCTCGATCCATTCGCTGGATGACCTGACGTGGAATCCGTTCGTCGCGCTCGCCTGGGATGCCGACGCGGGGCGCGGCCGCCACCACATCCTGCGCCTTAAGAGTGAGGGGGAGTTCCACGATCGCAACCCCACCGCGGACTTCCACTCGATCAGTGCCGGCTGGCGCGAGACCTGGCGCGGCGGGCGCAGATTCTCGGTGGGATATTACGGACTGCCGCACTACTATCTGCGGCAGCTCGTCGACGAAGACTACGTGACGCCGTTTCCCGGGCTGGCGCTCCATCGTCGCGCGCAATTCGATCTGCAGATCGCCTCCACGTCGTGGGGCCAGCGCATCGCCCGGAATACCGACACCGAGCTCGCATACCAGTTCGAAAACCGGCGCTACGTGCCGGACTTTCGCGAGCGAGACTCGAAAACCCACCAGGGCGAGCTGACCTTCGGTTTCACGGGGCTGCCGGATCGCGGCTCGATCGATGTTTCGGGAGGGTGGCGGGTGAGCAACGCGAAGGGCGTGGATGGTGACGAAGTTGCGGGCGCCCCTCCCGACGATCAGGACCTGACCTATCACGGTCCGATCGCATCGGTGCGCGGTCGTGCCGAGCTCGGGCGAACCGCGCGCTGGCGGGTGATCGGCGATGCCGGCTACCAGTTCGGGAGCCGCACGTACGATTCGAAGGTGCCTGCCGATCGCTTCCACTTCGGGCGCCGCGATGCGCTCAATGCGGTCGAGTTCGGGCTGCGCGCCCAGTTTCGCCCTCACCTGAGCGCCCGCGGATTCTTCCGTCACGAGTCCAACAACGCACACCACGGTGCCAACGTGGCGTCCACGACCGACCTGGGAAGCTACTCGCAGAATCAGGTCGGCCTGGTCGTGGACTGGTCGGGCGCAATCTGGCGGAGTCAGCGCGCCACGGCCGCCGAGCCGGACACGACGAATTGATGCCTGCTCCTCGCCTCCGCCCGGGTCTGTTGCCGACATTGATCGCGGCCGCAGGGATCGCCCTGTTCGTAACGGGCTGCCATACCGCGCGCATCCTCGGGCCGCCGCCGCCGTTGCGCGCCGCGTCGGCGTCCAGCTATGCGGTGGATGTGGAGTTTGCGGAGCCGCTCGATCGCGCGAGCGCCGAAGACCCATCGCACTATGCGCTGGTCGCCGTCTCCGGTGGCGCCGCCGCGGTCATCCAGAGCGCGACCCTGGTGGACACGCTCTACGGCCGAGTCGTACAGCTCCTGATCCCGGACTGGCTCACCACCAATCCCGATACCACGGAGTTCGACCTCACCACGAGCGGCGTGATCGCGCTGGACGGGAGATCGACCGGCTCACGCACGGTGCGCTTCGCTACCGGGCTCTCCTATCGCGCGCCGGTGCGCGCGCTGCTGGGCGCGCATTGCAGCTCGTGTCACGGGGCTTCACGCGCCGACGGAAGCTATCGCACCGACAGCGAGGCGGAGCTGGTGGGCGGCGGCAGAAATGCGACGCCCAATCTCATCGCCGGCGATCCCAACAGCCTGCTGCTGGTGAAGTGCCGGCCGGGCAACTCGATGTTCAATCGTGGCAACCTCTCCTTCCTCGACTTCGAGATCCTTCTCAACTGGGTCGTGAGTTACTCGGCGCGTTCGTAGCGCTTCTGCGCCGCCGTACCCACTTGTGGCCGCTTCGCGCCCGCCGTTAGACTGCCGCCGCTAAGGCCGCAGGCCCTGTCGTCACGTCCATTCCGGAGGTCTCATGCTCACCGCATCCCGCGTGGCGCCGATCATCGTGCTCGCGCTCGCGGGCGCGCTGCTCTCGGCTCCGGATGCCGTGGCGAAGAAGCGCCCCGCGCCCCGTCCGGCCGCCCCGGTGACGGCATCCTCGGCGCTCGCGCTCCGCGTGCAGCGCGTCACGCTCGGCAACGGACTCACTGTGCTGCTTCACGAGGACCACAGCGTGCCGACGGTCGCGTTCTGGCAGTGGTATCGCGTCGGCTCGCGCAACGAGCGGCCGGGCATCACCGGGATCTCGCACTTCTTCGAACACATGATGTTCAACGGATCGAAGAACGTCCCGCCCAAGGAGTACGACCGGATCCTCGAATCGAACGGCGGCTACTCGGACGCGTTCACCGACTACGACATGACCGCGTACTTCGAGGAGATCGCATCGGACCGGCTGGGAGTCGTGCTGCGCCTCGACTCCGACCGCATGGCGGCGCTCTCGCTCCTGCCCGAGCAGCTCAAGAGCGAGATCGACGTGGTGAAGGAGGAGCGGCGGTTCCGCGTGGACGACGACATCCGGGGCATGCTCGACGAGCCGCTGTGGGCGACCGCGTTCGAGGCCTCGCCCTATCACTGGCCGGTGATCGGCTGGATGGGCGACCTCAACCGGATCACGCGCGAAGACATGGTCGAGTACTTCCGGATTCACTACGCGCCGGACAACTGCATTCTCGCGCTGGTCGGGGATTTCGATTCGAAGGCCGCGCTCGACAGCATTCGGACGTACTTTGGCTCGATTCCGCGCCAGCCGGCGCCGCCCGAGCCGGTGGACTCGGAGCCCGAGCAGAGAGGCGCTCGCCACCTCGAGGTGCACTATCCGGCGCAGAACGTCACGTTCCTCGCGGGTTACAAGGCGCCGGCCGCGAAGAGCGCCGATGCGCCGGTGCTCGATTTACTGCGCTCGATTCTCGGCGACGGCGAGTCGTCCCGGCTGCACCAGGCGCTGGTGTACGAGGGGCAGATGGCGATCGAGGCCTCCTGCGCGTACCAGGCCCGCATTGCTCCTGGCCTCATGGAATTCACCGTCGAGCTGAAGCCGGGCCGCAGCGCACAGGAAGGGTTGAAGGCGCTCGACTCGGTGTTGACGCACCTGTCGGACCAGGGCCCGAGCGAGCGCGAGCTCCAGAAGGCGCGCAATCAGCTCGAGGCGGCGGTGGTGCGCTCGCTCAAGACCAACAACGGCGTGGGCCAGCAGCTCGGCTACTTCGAGCACGTGTTCGGGGACTACCGCACACTGTTCCAGACCGTGGAGCGCTATCGCACGGTCAGCGCGGAGGACTGCCGGCGCGTGGCGAAGCAGGTATTCGATGCGAAGCGGCGCACGGTGGCGGTGCTCGTGCCCGACAAGGGCGCCGAGGATGCCGCACCATGAGCGCGCGCCGGATCGGAATCGCGTTGCTGGCGGCGGGTCTGGTTCACTTCGCCCCGCCGGCGAGCGCGGCGGCGGTCGCGTTGCCGCCGGCCGTGCGCGTCACGCTCAAGAACGGGCTGGTCGTGATCGTCAGCCCCACCCACCGCCTGCCGCTGGTCGACTTTCGGCTGGTGGCCCGCGCCGGATCGAGCAGCGATCCCACGGGCAAGGAAGGCGTCGCCGGGCTCACCGCGGATCTTCTGACCCAGGGCGCTGGAGCGCGCGGCGCTCGCCAGCTCGCCGAGGACATCGCGTTCATCGGAGGCACGCTCGAGGCGGGCGCGCTCGCCGAGCAGCTCGTGGTCACCTGCGAAGTGCTGAAGAAGGACATGGCGACCGGGCTCGAGCTGCTCCACGACGTGCTGGTCGCGCCCGCGTTTCCCGCCGAGGAGTTCGCGCGCAAGAAGGACGAGGCGCTGAGCGCGATCGTGGCCGCGCGGGATGATCCTTCGTCGGTGGCCGATCGCGCACTGCTTCCCTTCCTGCTTGGCACGGGCCCGCTCGCGCATCCGGTCTCGGGCTGGGAGAAATCGGTCGGCTCGCTCACTCGCGACGACGTCACCGCGTTCCACCGCCGGTTCTTGACGCCCGACAACGCGATCCTCGCCGTGGTCGGGGACGTGGATCCGCAGGCGATGATCGCCCTGCTCCAGCGCACCTTCGCCGACTGGAAGCCGAGCGGCCAGAAGCGGACCCTGGCCGCCGACATGCCGGCGCGCGCCGCAGGGGTGCAGCTGCGCATCGTGAGCAAGCCCGAGGTGACCCAGACCCAGATCCGGCTCGCCACGCTCGGCGTCGCGCGCAATCATCCGGACTATTTCCCGATCCAGGTCGCGAACACGATTCTCGGCGCCGGATTCACTTCGCGGCTGGTCAACGAGATCAGAGTCGTGCAGGGACTGAGCTACAGCATCTCGAGCGGCTTCACCATGTATCGCAACGCCGGCACGTTCGAGGTGAACACGTTCACCAAGAACGAGACCCTGCGCAAGACCATCGACGAGACCCTGCGCGTGATGCGCCAGTTCATCTCGCAGGGCCCCAGCGATGAGGAAGTGGCAAAGGCGAAGCGCTACCTGACCGGGCTCTACCCGCTCGGGCTGCAGGCGCCCGACGATCTCGCGGCCGCGCTGGTCAACGTCGAGTTCTACGGGCTCGATCCGCAGTACATCGCGAACTACGACGCGAGAGTCAACGCGGTCACCCCGGACGACGTTCGCCGCGCGCTGCGCTCGTACTTCGACGTGGACAATCTCAGGATCCTCGTGGTCTCCGACCCGGCGACGGCGAAGGGCGCGCTCGAAGGGCTCGGACCCATCGAGGTGACCGCGATCCCGTGAGCGAAGCGCCCGCTTCGGACGGGTCCGGCGGGCCATCCGCGAATCCCGCGCGCGCGAAGGGCCGCGGCCCAGCGGGAGTCACCCGCAACGTCGTCGCGCTGGGTATGGTTTCCTTGCTCACCGACGTCTCGACCGAGATGATCCTGCCGGTGCTGCCGCTGTTTGTGACCGGTGTGCTGCATGCGTCGGTCACCAGCGTCGGTGTGATCGAGGGCGTGGCCGAGTGCACCGCCGCGATGCTGCGCCTCGCCTCGGGGTGGCTCTCCGACCGGATCGGCCGGCGCAAGCCATTCCTGATGTTCGGCTACGGAATCTCGACCGTGGCCAAGGGCGCGATGGCGCTGGCCGCTTCCTGGCCCGCGATCCTCGCCCTGCGCTTCGCCGATCGCGTCGGCAAGGGCCTGCGCAATCCGCCGCGCGACGCGTTGATCGCCGACTCGGTCGAGCCGCAGTATCTCGGGCGCGCGTTCGGACTCCACCGCGCCATGGACACGCTCGGCGCCGCGCTCGGGCCGCTGGTCGCCTTTGCGATGCTGCAGCGGAACCCGACTGGATTCCGCGACATCTTCGGCTTGAGTGCGGTGCCCGCGCTGCTCTCGATCGTCGTGCTCGGCATCTTCGTGCGCGCGCCGCGCCACGTCGCACGCCGCAGTACGGGCGGGTTCCGGGGCGAGGTCAAGGCGCTGGGCGCGCCATTCATGCGCTTCCTCGCGGTGGATGCGGTCTTTCAGCTCGGCAACAGCAGCATGGCCTTCGTGCTGCTGCGCTCGCGCGACGTGGGCCTCAACGCCGGCCAGGTGGTGCTCGGCTACCTCGGCTACAACCTGGTCTATGCGCTGCTGTCGTGGCCGCTGGGCGCGCTCTCGGATCGCATCGGCCGGCGTCCGCTGCTGCTCGCCTCCTATGCGCTCTATGCAGGCGCATACGCGCTGCTCGCCTTTGGTCTGACCCGCTGGGCAGCGCTCGGCGCGCTCGCGCTGCTCGGGGTGCAGAGCGCGCTCATGGAGGGGCAGGCGCGCAGCCTGATCGCCGACTTCGTGCCGGAAGATCGGCGCGCGACGGCGTACGGCGTTTATTACACCGTGGTCGGGGCAGCCCTGCTGCCGGCGAGCGTGCTGGCCGGAGTGCTGTGGGATCGGGTCGGCGCCGCGGCGACGTTCGGGGTCGATGCCGCGCTGGCCGCTGTGGCGGCGCTCCTCTTCCTGACCGTGCTGCCCTCGCGTCACGAGCTGCGAGACCGCCATGGTTAAGCAGCGCGAACGCATGGGCGAGCGCGAGCGCATCCGCCGCGTGACGGAACGGCTGACGCAGGGCGAGGGCGTGGTGCTGGGTCCGGGCGATGACGCCGCGCTGCTGCGCGCCCGGGCCGGCCGCGACCTTGCGGTGACCGTCGATGCGTTCGAAGAGGGACGCCACTGGCGCGCAGGCTGGATCGAGCCCGCATCGCTCGGCGCGCGCTTCGCCGCCGCAAACCTGAGCGATCTGGCGGCGATGGGCGCGGCTCCACGCTGGGCGCTGCTCTCGGTCGGGGCCAGGCCTAAGGGCGATGCGAAGCGGTGGGAGGAGATCGAGCGCGGGCTCGCGGACCTGCTCATGAGGCACGGCGCCTCGCTGGTGGGCGGCAATCTTTCTGCGACCACCGGGCCCGAGTGGATGAGCCTCACGTTGATCGGCGAGGTCGAGCGCGGCAAGGCGTGGACCCGGGCCGCAGCGCGCCCCGGCGATCTGATCGCGGTGACCGGGCATCCGGGCCGCGCCGGGGCTGCGCTGCGGTTGCTCGCCGCAGGCGGTACGCGGGTGCGTGAGCGCGCGTGGCGTCCGCTGCTCGAGGCGTGGGCCGCGCCCGAGCCGCGCGTCGCGTTCGCGCTGCGCCTGGCCGCGACCGATGCGGTGAGCGCGGCGATCGATATTTCGGATGGATTCGCGGGCGACCTCTCGCGCCTTTGCGAAGCGAGCGGGGTCGGCGCCGAGATCGACGCATGGCCGGCCGATCGGCTGCTGGCGCGTGCGGCGCGCGCGCTGGGCCTGAGCGCCGAGGCATTGCGCTTCGGGCCGAGCGATGACTACGAGCTGCTGCTCGCGGTCGAGAGCGCGCGTCGCGCGGAGTGCGAGAGTCTGGCGCACGAGATGAAGGTGCCGCTCGAGTTCGTGGGGCACCTGACCGATGCGCCGGGCATGATCCAGCGGGTGGATGGCAGAGGTAGGCGGAGTGCGCTCGAGTCAGGGGGCTACGATCACTTCGCGACGTCGACAGGAGCGCCGCAAAAGCCGCGTCGCGCTACCGTACGGGGGTCACGCTCCGGTCCCGTCGCGCGCCGCGCAGCGACCAAGCGCAGCGGCGTGCGACGCCGAGCCTCGAGCGGCCGCGCACGCCGCAGGCGGCCTCAGCGGTAGAGGGCCTTGAGCCTTCCCCAGGTGCTGGTGTGCACCGGCGTCGCGCAGTTGTCGGCGGCGCCCGAGAAGTTCGGAGTCGGGTTGTCGAACCAGCGGTTCACATCGTGCACCGAGGCGCTGCCACAGAACTCGATCGAGTTCCCGACCGCAACCACCGGCACCGACTGTCCGGCCCCCCAGTATCCCGCACTCATCGCGGTCGCTTCGTTCGCGCCGCCGCCCGCGCCCCACTCGACGTAGTCGACCATCTGATCGGCCGAGGCGAGGCCGCCGGTCGCGGTAAGCGCCGGCACGTAGAGCGCGAGCGCGCCGGATGGGTCGGGCAGGTTGCCAACCGCGCTCACGAAGAAGTCGGTCGCGGTGTTGATGCCGGTCTCATTGGTGTGAATGGTCATGGTCGCGCCGGGACCGAGCGCCACGTTGCTGAACGGAATCACCGTGGCCGCGCCCGCTCCGATGCTCAGCCGGTAACGCCCGAGGTCGCCGGCCGCGGTGCCCATGTTGGTGATCTCGATGAGATCGTGCCCGGCCGCCTCGTTGTACTGCACTTCGGTGATGCGGAAGTCCGAAACATCGATCGCCGAGCCGTTCACGATCACGCGGCCGGCCATCAGCGGCGCGTGCGGGGTGCAGTAGTAGAGAAAGGTGCCGGTGCCGGTCACGCGCCACATGAAACCCGCGCCGCTGCCCACAAATCCGCTATCCCACCGCCCGTCGGGCGTGACGGTCAAGCTGTCCCCGGAGGTTGTCGTGTGGCTGCTCGTTGCCGCTACCCATACAATCTTGTCCCCAACGTTGGCGTTGATCGCCCTGGGGACGAAGCCCGTAACGTTGGATACGATTGTGACGCGAACCTGACCGGCGTCCGCAACGGCGGCAAATCCGAGTGTGATCGCCGCGATGGTGATCCCGACAGAAAAGTAGCGAAGCGACATGCATCCCCCCGTGAACGCGGCCTGCGTTTCGGTAACGCCTGCTCATTCCATCCGTGGTGTTGGTTATTTCGCGCTGCGCCGTCCCGATCCGCGCCGCGTCCCGGCGGCACGCGAGCTGGCGCGGCTGGGAGTGCGGCCGCCCGAGGTTGCCGGGCGGGCTCTGGCGCCTGATGCGCGCGCAACGGCCCTGGCGGCGGGTTTCTTCGCACTCACCTTCGCGCGGTTCTTCGTCGCCGAAGAGCGCGCGACCCCCGCTCTGGCCTTCGAAGTCGAAGTCTTCGTGGCCGCGCTGCGCAGCACCGCAGCTTTGCTCATGCGCTCCTGCTCGGCGCGGGCCTTCACGCGTTCCTGCTGGGCGCGAACCTTAGTCAGACGCTCCTGTTCCGCGTGGAACCTCGCGAGGCGCTCCTGCCCGATCCGGATTTTCGCGAGGCGCTCCTGCTCGGCCAGATTGCTCTTCGCCGCACGCGCGTTGGCGGCTGCCGCGCCCTTGGCGACCGCCGCGACCTCGGCCTCGCGTCTTGCGAGCGGCACCGCGGCCGGAGGCGAGAACAGGTCGAGCGTGCGCCCCACCGGCTTTGCGACCCGGGCCTCATGGTCGAGGAGCCAGCGCTTGCGCGGAAGGCCGCCGCCGTAGCCGGTCATGGAGCCGTCGGCGCCGATCACCCGGTGGCATGCCACCACGATCGCGAGCGGGTTCTGGTTGTTGGCGAGCCCGACCGCGCGAGCGGCCTGCGGCTGGCCGACCTGGCGCGCGATTTCCGCATAGCTCACGGTCTCGCCGTACGGAATCCGACGGAGGACATTCCACACCTGCATCTGGAACTCGGAACCGATGGGGTCGAGCGGGACGGTGAACTCGGTTCGATTGCCGCTGAAGTAGTCGTCGAGCTGGTCGACGTACTTCTTCAAGTTGAGCAGCGACGGCTCCCACTTCGCGTCTGGATGCTCGGCCTCGTGCGCGCCGATCATGCGCTTGAGGCTCTTGCGGTCCATGAACTCGAGATAGCGAAGCCCGCGCTCGGTGCGCGCGAGAAACAGAAGCCCCAGGGGCGAGGACATTACATGGTAGGTGAGGCGCATCGCGGGGAGTCTAGCCGAGGGCCGAGCGGAGTGCCAAGCGCCGCGGGCGCGCCGGATCGTGCCGACCCGGTGCCTAGTGGCGCCGCACCGCGCCCAGCCGAGGCAGAACGCGACCGGTACGCGCGCAGTAGCGGGTGAATTCGTCGCCGAATCTGCGCGCGAGCAGCGCCTCTTCGGCCTCCATGCGCGCGTGCAGCGCCAGCGCCATCAGCGCCGCGCCCACTAGGCCGATCGCGCTTCCGAATGCGAGCGCCGCTCCCAGGTTGGCGAGGCCCGCGCCGAGGTAGCCGGGGTGGCGGATGCGCGCGTAGGGCTCGCCGGTCTCGAGAGCGTGTTCGCGCTGCACCGCGACGACCGGGGCGAAGCGCGGCCCCAGCCGATCCATAGCCGCGATCCGCAGCGTGAGCCCCGCGGCCGCGAGCACGACTCCCGCCCAGCGCATGGGCGCTCCGCCCGGGAGCGGAAACCAGCCCATGCGCTCGCCAAGCGCGGAGAGCGGCGGAGTCAGAAGCGGGATCAGGAACAGCGCGAGCAGCAGCATGCGCTGGCCCGGCGCGGACTCGACCACGTCCTGCGCGCGCACCGGGCGCAGGAATCCGAGCACGAGCGTGGTCACCCCCCAGATCGCGACCAGCGCGAGCGCGCGAGCGTGATGAGCCAGCGCCCCCACGCCGCCCAGTGCCAGCGCGAGCAGCGCGGCGTCGAGCGCGGTCACGATCAGCGCGGTGATCAGCGTGCGCAGTGGATGTGTGCGACGTTCTTCGGCAGGGGTCACGGGGCGCAATCTATCAAATTGGGAGCGAGGCGTCATCGCGCTAGGCTCGCGCCGCCCTCAGTAGTCGCGCCCACCCCTGGAGAATGTCATGCCCGGCATGCCGCCGCTTCATCCCGTCCTGGTTCACCTGGCTCGCGCGCTCGCGGGACGCGCCGGCAAGGCGACGCCGGTCGTCTCGGGGCTCGCTCTCGCGCTCCATCTCGCGGCCGCGATCGCGGTCGGGGTCGCGGGTTTCCGCGGTGGCCGACTGGTCTTCGAGCACGGCGGCGGTGTCCGCGTGCACGACCCGCTGGTTCCGAGCGATGGGCCGCCACGAGAAGAGGGCGAGCACGAGAAGGACTGAGCGCGCCGCGCCCGGACCCAGGGCCTCCCAATGCCCGCACAACCCCCGCTCCGCCTGATGGCCGTCCTTGCGCACCCCGACGATGAGTCGCTCGGGATGGGCGGCACGTTGGCGAGGTACGCGGCCGAAGGGGTCGAAACCTACCTCGTCACCGCGACGCGCGGGCAGAGCGGACGCTTCCGCGGGATTCCCGCGGGCGAGGGACATCCGGGCAAGGAGAAGCTGGCGCAGATCCGCGAGGCCGAGCTGCGGGCCGCCGCCGAGGCTCTCGGCGTGCGCGAGCTCGCGCTGCTCGACTACATGGACGGGGAGCTCGATCGCGCCGAGCCACGAGGAGTGATCGCGAAGATCGCGGCGCAACTGCGGCGCCATCGGCCGCAGGTCGTGCTCACCTTCCCGTCCGATGGCATCTACGGCCATCCGGATCACATCGCGATCTCGCAGTTCACGCTGGCCGCGATCGTGGCCGCGGCCGATCCGGCGCACGCAGCGGGCGCGGAGGCGCCGCATGCGGTGTCCAAGTGCTACTTCATGGTGACGTCCGAAGCCTCCTCGAACGCCTATCAGGCGGCGTTCAAGAAGCTCGTCTCCAACGTGGACGGCGTCGAGCGGCACCTCATTCCGTGGTCCGACTGGTCGATCACCACGGTGGTGGATACGCGCGCGTATTGGGCGACGGCGTGGCGCGCGGTCTCGTGCCACGATTCGCAGATCGCCGGCTACCAGGCGCTGAAGACGCTCGAGCCCGATCATCACGAGGCGCTGTGGAGCAGCCGGGAGTACTACCGCGTATTCAGCACCGTGAATGGCGGGCGCAAGCGCGAGACCGACCTGTTCGAGGGCCTGCGCTGAGGCGAGTCCGCACCGCGAACGAGCACGAGGCCCTGCCTCTGACGGCCAGGGCGCGCCAGGGCTTTCGAAACAGGTAGAGCGCGAAGCCCAGCGTCTCCCGGCCCCATTGCAGATATCCGTCGCGCCAGCGACGGATGCGCTTCAGCATCGCATCCCGATCCGGATCGTCGGGGTTCTCGGCCGCGAATCTCGACGTTCGCGGCGTAAAGGCGTCCGGACTCCACGCGCTACGGGTTCTCGAACACCAGATCGCGCCTGGTCCAGTCGATGGTCATGCGCCATCCGCGCAGGAACGCGCCGGACAGCGCCGCATCGCGGCGCACGCCGTGTCGCCACAGCTCGCTGGAATCGATGCCGCCGGACCAGCCCGGCACCTTGTCCTTCGTGATCGGGCCGACGATCACCGCGGGCACGGTCACGCCGGTCCACGGCCGGCCGCGCAGCATCGAGCCGGCGCCGGTCACCGCGCGCGCGAGCACGCCGGCCTTGAGTCCGACCTCTTCGAACACTTCGGGTGGCGCGGCGATGCCGCATCCCGGGATGCCGCTGTCGAGCGCCATCGCCATCCGGCGCCCGCCATTCATCGTGCCGTAGACGGTCAGCTCGTTCTCGCCCCAGATCTCGAACGGAACGCGCCGCGCGTCGGCGGCCGCACCGATCGCGGCATCCACCGGACGCAGCTCGAGTCGCAGCTTGTCGTAGTCGATCGTGGGCGAGAAGTGGCGCAGCAGGTTGATCCCGATGACGCCGACCACGTGTTCACCCTGCGGATTCACCTCGACGCTCCAGCGTCCCAGCTTGAGCACGCCGGCGGGCACGTTCTCGATCTGAACGCCCTCGAGGTCGAGCCGCTGGACCATGGCGTTACGCACTGTGACCCGATCGCCGTTCCAGAGCACCGGCTGACTCGCCGGGAGCAGCGAGAGCTTGAGCTGGCGCGCGAAGTAGTCGTCGATGAGCAGGTCGCCGGCGCCGGTTTCGACCGCCATCAGCGCGCGCTGTCCGTTGATCTTCACGCGCACCAGCGGAAGCGGGTAGGCACGCTGGAACGGCATGCTCGTCTCTTTCGCGCCCGAGATCCGATACGTGTCGCCTTCCGCGAGACGGCGCAGCATCTCGGCGTGGCCGGTCTGCCCCAGGGAATCCGCGAGCGCCGCGGCCGCGGTGAATTCTCCGCGCCGGACACGCGCCGCCAGCAGATCGACGCCGGCGGTCGGATCTGCGTCGATGCCGCCGGCCAGCAGGCTCTCGGCCTCGGCGAGGCGATCGTTCCACAGCGCGAGCTTGCCGAGAGCGGCCTCGGCCGCATCGTCGCCGGGGTAGAGCTCGAGCACGCGCGTGAAGATCTTCCGGGCATCGGCGTAGCGGTTGAGCCGGAGCATCGCCACCCCGAGCGTGTCGAGCCGGGCGACGTTCGTGCTCTGCCCGACCGTATCGCGGAGCGCGGCACGCAGCGCGAACTGGGCGTCGCGGTAGGTGGCGTCGGGCTGGAGGAGCTCGGCATGCGCCGTGGAAATGCCGAACGCGGCGAGGGCGAGGACGAGAAGTGCAAGGGCGCGCTCCCGCGCGGCCGCCACCTCAGCGCTCCAGGAACTTGCGCGCGGTGCGCAGCAGCACCTCGGCTCCGAGCGCGAGGCAGGCCTCGTCGACATCGAAGCGCGGGTGATGGTGGCCCCAGTGCAGGCCACGCGACTCGTTGCGCGAGCCCACCGCGATGAAGCACCCCGGCACCTCGCTGAGGAACGCCGAGAAGTCCTCGCCGCCCATGGTGCGCACGTCGTCGAGCACGTTGGCCTCGCCGACCAGTTCGATCGCGGCCTCGCGTGCGATCGCGGTCATCGCTGGATCGTTCACGGTCGGACGGTTGTGACGCAGGTACTCGACCTCGACGCGGCAGCCGAACGCATCGGCGACCCCGCGCACGATGCGCTCGAAGCGGCCGGGCAGCTCGTTCCATACCTCGTCATCGAACACCCGGCAGGTGCCGTTCATCCACGCGATCTCGGGGATGACGTTGAATGCCGAACCCGCCCGGAGCTGGGTGACGCTCACCACCACTTCCTTGAGCGGGCTCACCTCGCGGCTCGCGATCGCCTGCAGCGCGCTGACCATGTGCGCCAGGCACAGCACCGGGTCGATGCCGAAGTGCGGCATCGCCGCGTGCGCGCCCTTGCCGCGCACGGTCACGGAGAACTCGTCCACCGCCGCCATCCACGGCCCCGGAGTGACGCCAATCTTACCGAGATCGAGGTCCTGCCATACGTGGAGCCCGAACGCGGCGTCGGGACGCGGCTTCTCGAGCGCGCCGTCGGCGATCATCGCGAGCGCGCCGCCGCCCTGCTCCTCGGCCGGCTGGAAGCACAGCCGCACCGAGCCCTTGAGCTCCGGCGCGAGCTCGGCCAGCTTCTTCGAGATGCCGAGCAGGATCGAGGTGTGGCAGTCGTGTCCGCACGCATGCATCTTGCCCGGCGTCTGCGATCGGTATGCGGTCTCGTTCTCCTCGTGGATCGGAAGTGCGTCCATGTCGGCGCGCAGCAGCACGGTCTTGCCGGCATGTCCGCCGCGGACGGTCGCGAGCACACCGGTCCTGCCCACCCCGGTGCGCGGCTCGAGGCCGAGGCCGCGCAGCCGATCGGCGACGATCGTCGAGGTGCGCACTTCTTCGAACGCGATCTCAGGATGCTGATGCAGGTCGCGGCGGACGGCGATCAGTTCGTCCACGTCGGCGCGAGAGAAGCTGGTCTCGGCGTTCCTGCGGATGACGGTCTCGGCAGTCATGAGCGTGGCCTCGGTGTCGTTCAGTGTGGGCGCGGTGTGGCCCGGCACGCGGTCGGGCGCGCAGCGAGCGCGCATTCTACGCTTCGCCAGCCGCGCGCGCCATGCCGCAGAGGCGCTGGAGCTGGCCGCGCGGCCAGTTGAGGCGGCCGACCCGCAACTGGCCGCCATAGCGAAGCGGGCCGGAGCACTCGCCCCGGCCCGCCGCGATCCATCGGTGCGCGACCTTTCGAGGCCGCGCGCCTCTTACTTCTGCAGCAGCTTGCGCCTTTCGACTTCCTTCTTCAGCACGTCCTTGTTGAGCACCACGAACTCGACCCGGCGGTTCTTCGCCATGTTGAGCGCGCTGGTGTTCGGGACGAGCGGCTTGAGCTCGCCGTAGCCCTTCGCGGTGTACTGCTCGGGCTTGAGGGTCGGGAAGTTCTTGATGAGGTAATCCATCACCGATCTCGCCCGAGCCTCGCTCAGCCCCTGGTTGTAGGCGACGCTCCCGCGCGAGTCGGCGTGACCACCGATCTCGATCTTGAGCTCCGGCCACTTGGAAAGCACCGTTCCGACCACGTTCAGGACCGGATACGACTCGGGCAGGATGTCGGCCTTGGCGGTCTCGAAGTTCACGTTGTTGAGCCGGATCATGCCGGTGTCGAGCAGCTCGGTCTCTTTCTCGGTGACTTCGATCGGGCAGCCGTCGCTGTCCACCTTGAGTCCGGCCGCGGTGCCCGGGCACTTGTCGAGCCCGTCGTAAACGCCGTCGCCGTCCGAATCCATCGGGCAGCCCTTCGCGTCCACGGTCGCACCCCTGGGCGTGTCGGGGCACTGGTCCAGACCATCCAGAACGCCGTCGCCGTCCGAGTCGGTCGGGCAGCCCTTCGCGTCAACGGTTGCGCCCTTCGGCGTGTCGGCGCACTGATCCATTCCATCGAGAACGCCATCGCCGTCGGTGTCCTTCGGGCAGCCGGTCGCGTCCACGGTCGCGCCCTTGGGCGTACCGGGGCACTTGTCCAGGCCATCCAGAACGCCGTCGCCGTCCGCGTCGTGCGGGCAACCGTCGGCGTCCACCGTCGCGCCGAGCGGTGTATCCGGACACTTGTCCTTGCGGTTGGGCACACCGTCCGCATCGTCATCCTTGGGCGTGCCGCCGAAGGTGAACTGCAGGCCGGCGCCGAAGATTTCGTAGTTGAGCTTGGCGCTCTCGGGGCGCTTGTTCGGAATCCAGAGCAGGTTGCGCGCCTCGAGCCTCAGCCCGAGGTGGTCGGAAAAGCGGAACAGCCACCCACCGGCGACGTCGAAGACGCCCTGGTCGAAGTTGTCCTTGCTCGTGTCGGGAAAGACCTTCGTGTCCTTGATCGTGGTGCGCGCCGCGCCGAAGCCGACGCTGACCCACGGTGCGCCCCACGAGCCCGGCGTCGGACTGAAGATGATGTTGCCCGTCGCGTGGATGAACGTGAGGTCGGTCTCGTTGCCACTCCCGTCCTTCGCCTTGCCCGGGGTATAGCCGCCGGCGATTTCCAGCCCGAGGCCGTTCGACATGATGTGACCGAAGCGCAGGCCGCCGTTGACTGCATCCTTCACCGTAATGCTGTCGTTGCTGGTGGCGAACTTGCCGAACTGTTTGTCGAAGTGAGTGATCCCGCCGAAGGGTGTGAAGTAATTGCGGGATTCCCCGGCGGTCGCGCGCACGGGGGCGATCGCAAGCATGGCGAGGGCAAGGAACAGAATGACTCTGACGCGCATGGAGCACTCCTTTAGCTAGCGATGGCGGACGTACGCCGGAACCTCGAGAGCGTGGATGCGGTGCAGGCTGTCAGTCGCGGCAAGATAACCGCTTGCCCCAGGCGCAGCAAGGACCAACGCCCGGCCCCGGCGGGACCCGCGCGGCGGCTGCCCGCGAAAATGGCGCGGCGAGCGCCCGCGGCGCGCAAAGGCGACGGGCCGGACCCTTGGAGGGGTCCGGCCCGGGCGTTCTCAAAGCCCTGCGCTACTTCTTCGTCGTGTCCGGCGGGGCCGGGGTGGGCGCGGGTGCGGGGACGGCCTCGCCCTTCTGGAGCAGGCGGCGCCGCTCGTTCTCGCGCTTGAGCACGTCCTTGTTGAGCACCACGAACTCGACCCGGCGGTTCTTCGCCATTCCGAGCGCGTCGGTGTTCGGCGCGATCGGCTTGAGCTCGCCGTAGCCCCTTGCCGTGAACTGATCCGCCTTGAGGTTCGGGAAATGCTGAACCAGATAGGTCAGCACCGATGAAGCGCGCGCCTCGCTCAGCTTCTGGTTGTAAGCCACGCTCCCGCGCGAGTCGGTGTGACCGCCGATCTCGATCCTCAGCTCGGGCCACTTCGACAGCACCTGCCCGACCACGTTCAGGACCGGATACGACTCGGGCAGGATGTCGGCCTTGGCGGTTTCGAAGTTCACGTTGTTGAGCCGGATCATTCCGGTGTCGAGCAGCTCGGTCTCGCGCTCGGTGATCTCGATCGGGCAGCCGTCCTTGTCGACCCGGGCCCCGGCCGGAGTGTCCGGGCACTTGTCGATGCCGTCCGGCACGCCGTCGCCGTCCGAGTCGGTCGTGCAACCGGTCGAATCCACCTTCGCGCCCTTCGGAGTGTCCGGGCACTTGTCGATGCCGTCGAGCACGCCGTCGCCGTCCGAGTCCATCGGGCAGCCCTTCGCATCCACGGTCGCGCCCCTGGGCGTGTCGGCGCACTGGTCGATGCCGTCCCAGACGCCATCGCCGTCCGAGTCCGACGGACATCCGCTCGCATCGACGATCGCGCCCTTCGGAGTGTTCGCGCACTTGTCGAGCCCGTCGAGCACGCCATCCGCATCGCTGTCCTTCGGACAACCGGTCAAGTCCACGGTCGCGCCGAGCGGCGTGTCCGGGCACTTGTCGCGCCGATCCGGCACGCCGTCGCCGTCGGTGTCGCGCGGCTTCGCGCCCATCGCGAGCTCGATGCCCGCGCCGAACACCAGGTTGTTGTAGAGGAACTTGATCTTCGGTTCCTTCTGCATCAGCGAGACGTTGCGCGCTTCGAGCCTCAGCCCGATCGCGTCGGTGAGCCAGAAGCGCACGCCGCCGCCCAGCTCGACCGTTCCGTACGTCAATTTGCGGCTCGGAAGGGAGCTCGACGAATTCGCGGAGTACTTGAGATTGCTGTAGCCGTAGCCTGCGAACAGGAACGGTCCGCCGTAGCGCCCCTGGAACGGAGTCAGCATCAGGTTGCCCGAGGCGTGCCAGAAGTCCACGTCGCGCCCGCCGGTGCTGTCCTCGGTCGTCGGCGCGAAGCCGCCCGCCGCTTCGATGCCGAAGGCGCGACCGTGCCATCCGATCCGGCCGCCGGCGTAGAGCTCGTCCTTGAGCGGCAGCGTGCCGGGGAAGAACAGGTCGCCGTCGAAGATGGTGTAACCGGCGAAGGGCGTGAGCGTGAAGTACGAGCCGATGGGTTCCGCCGAGGCCGCGCGCGTCGCGAGCAGCGCAGCACAGACCACGAGGGCGAAACGAAGGCGGGCGCGGCGCATAGAGTTCTCCATGATTGCCAGGGTGAAACGGAGGGTGCGGTTGATGGCGCAGGAGCCCGGTCTCTCCCGTCGGACGGTTCGGAAGGCGGGACGATAGCGGCGGAGAACGGCGGAGGCAAGCTTTGCGCGCGCGAGTGCGCGTCGGCGCCGCGCGCGAGTAAGCGCCGGCCCTGCGCGCCGGGAACGCGGCAGGCGCGCTTCGTCTAGAACGTGGTCTGCAGCTTGAGGAAGCCCTTGTCGTGGTGAAACGTGACCTCGTACGGCTCGTGATCGAGCTCGATGCCCTCGATCCCTTCGACGCTGACCCGGCCGAAGCGCGCGGCGAGCCCGAGGTAGGCGCGCGATTCCTTGCGCGTGCCGTAGGTGGTCCACGGGGTCGTGCCCTGCTGGTCGATCGAGATCCGGTCGACCATCGCGCCGACCCGCGCGATCCAGCCCGGCGAAAGCAGCCAGGCCAGCTCGCCATGGGTGAGGCGGTCGATGCCGCCGAACGCTCCGGGACCGATGCCCTGCCCGACGAGCTGGGTGCGCGCCTGATACATCCAGTGCACCGACGCGGAGAGCCTGGTCGTGAGCTGACGACGCAGCGTCCCCTCGGCCGACCACTGGCGGCGGTAGTCGAGCCGGTCGCCGTCCGAGAAGTCCAGCGCCCGATCGGTGCTCGAAGCCTGTTGGTTGGTGGCGCGCGTTTCCCACTCGAGCCCGAGCGCGCGCACCTCGAGCGAACCGTACGCGAACGTTCCCCACAGGTACCGCTCGTGGTTGGGCTCGGCCGGCGTGGCGCCGAACACCTTCCTTCGCGACGGCGTGAGCCAGCGTCCGCCAGCCTCGGCCCGCCACGCGGCATGGCGAGTGACCACACGCAGCTCCGGCTCGTACGGGTGCACCAGGTAGGGCTCCGAAGCGTTGCCGACCCGCGTCTGGCGAAACGCCCACAGGTTGTTGAGCATGTCTTCGACGGTGAACGTGGCCTGCATCTGTAGCGCGGTGGTGTCGGCGCCCAGTTCCCATCTCAGCGAAAAATCCTGGCGAGATTTGTCGTACGAGGGCTGGAAGATGATCGAAGTCGTGCCCCAGCGCCTCGGGAAGGCGAACGAGAGGCCGAGGTAGTCGAACGACTCCACGTTGTCGTGCGACTGGCGCATCTCGAGCCCGAACGTGGATTTCGTGCCGAGCGCGGTGCGGAGCTTGAGATCGTTGATGAGGAACCACTGCCCGGCAGTCAGGCATCCCTGCGAGGTGCGGAATGCCTGCGGCGCATGCTCCCACTCGTCACGCCACTCGCGCGGCACGCGGGTCAGCACGTGATCCAGCAGACTCTCGTCATCTTCCTCCTGCCGCGCCACGTCGAAGCTCGAGAACTCCTCGGCGTTGGCGCCGGCGGGCGCGGGCGCGGTGGCGAGGAGCGCGCAGGCGAAGAGTGCGGCGGGAAGGCCGCGGCGGAACGCGAAGGCGATCACCCGCGCTCCCGCGCGGGCGCGGCGCCGTGGCCCGAGCGGGCGACCAGGTCGACGAACGCGCGCGCACGGCGCGTGATCTCACCGAACTCGCCACGGGCGGCGAGCACGGGATCGGCGAGCGCGCCGCCGAGTCCGACCCCGATGCAGCCCGCTTCGAGGAACAGGGCGGTGTTCGCGAGAGTCGTCCCGCCCGCGGCCAGCATCGGCAGGTCGGGCAGCGGGTCGCGAATGACGCGGATGTAGTCCGGTCCTCCCGCGACACCAACCGGGTACACCTTGACCACGTGCGCCCCGCCCTCGCGCGCGGCGAGGATCTCGGACGTGGTGTAGGCTCCGGGGCAGTACATTGCAATCGCCTCGAGGGCGACACGCGCGACTTCGCGATTGAAATTGGGAGCGACGATGAAGCGTGCACCGGCGGTGATCGCGGCGCGCGCCTGATCGGCGGTGAGCACGGTGCCGGCGCCGACGATCGCGCCAGACAGGTCGCGCAGCGCGGCCATGACCCGCGCCGCATCGGGTACGGTGAACGTGACTTCGAGGAGCGCGATTCCGCCGCGGGCCACGGCGCGCGCCGACGCTTCGGCGGCCTCGGGCGAGGGAGCGCGGATGACGGCGAGCAGGCGCTGCTCGCGCAGCGTGACGAGGGCGGAGGGAGTCATGAGTTTGGATCCAGCCTGGGACTCTAGAAGGGGCGGAGAAATGCGGCAAGGCTGGAGTGCGCGACCCTTTCCCGGATCGGGAGCGTCCCGATGAGCGGCGCCGGCTCCCGGCGAAACCTGATCCTGCTCGTGGCCAGCGCGCTGGTGGTGCTGGTCGTCATTGCCTGGGCGGTGGTGTCCGCGGCCTTTCCGCCGGCAAAGGTGCGCGAGCTGATCGTGGCGAGGCTCTCGGCGACGCTCGACCGCGACGTGCGCATCGAGGGCGCGTCGTTCACGCTGTGGCCGCCGGTCCGGTTCGTGATGAAGCGCCCCGCGCTCGCCGAGCCGGGTGGCTTCGTGCGCGGGGAGGCGCTGCGCGCCGAAGCGCTCGATCTCGACGTCGATCCCTTCGCGCTGCTCGCGCGTCGGCTGGTCATCCGCCGGCTCGCGCTCGATCGACCGAGCGTTCACCTCGTGCTCAATCCCGACGGAACCACCAACTTCGACCGCATGACGAAGCCGTCGTCGAGCGCGAAGAAGAAGGCTTCATCGTCGGCCATGGACCTCGCGGTGAGCCAGCTGTCGCTGCGCGGTGCGCGGTTCGTGATCGACGATCTGCGGACCCGCCGGCGCACCACGTTCCAGGCGGACAGCCGGATCGCGCTCAAGATGGCGGGCGGCACGCGCATCGAGACCGATGGCCGCACCACGCTGACGGGCTTTGCGCGCGGGCCGCTGAGTGCCGCGCGCCTCGCCGATCTCGACCAGAGTCTCGCCGGCATCGTGCTCGCGGTCGAACACCGCGGTCGATGGGACGGCCCGCGCAAGCGCCTCGCCCTCGAGCGCCTCGCGCTGCGCATGGGCAAGGCCGAGGCGTCTTTCGTCGGCACGATCGACGACCCGGGGCCGCGCGCGGCCCTGGACCTCAACGGGCGCGGCTCGAATGTCGACGTGGCCGAGCTGCTGCGCGCGCTGTCGGCGGCCAGCCTGCCCGCGCTGCACGGGGTCTCGGGCTCCGGGCGCGCCGACTTCAACCTCACCGCGCGCGGCGCGCTCGGGCCCGGGCGGAGCCCGGCGCTGACCGGCGTGCTGCGCGTGCGCGACGGTGCGTTCCGCTATCCGGGATCTGCGCTCCCGGTCAGCGGCGTCGCCTTCACCGCGCGGTTCGCGCCCGACTCGCTCGGAATCGGCGACCTGGTCGCGCGGGTGGGCGATCAGCCGCTCAAGGCGGCAATGTCCATGACCCGTTTTGCCGATCCCAGGGTGCGCTTCCTGGTGGACGGGCTCGTGGATCTCGCCGCGGTCGGACCGCTGATCGCGCCTCCCGACGTGAAGCTCAGCGGACGCGCGGCGCTGCACCTGAACGGCGAGGGCCGGCTGCGGGATCGCGGCGCGATGACGCTGAACGGGAGCTCGCGCTTTGCCGAGATCAGCATCCGGAGCCTTTCGCTGCCCAAGGTGGTCGAGCACGTCCGCGGCGACGTCACGTTCTCGGGCACGCGGGCCGTGGTGCGCGGGCTCTCGGCGAGCGCCGGGCAGTCCTCCTTCGCACTCGACGCCTCGGTGGAACGGCCGCTCGCGCTGATGGCGAAGCCGGACTCGGTGCCTCCCGCGCTCGTGTCGTTCACGCTCAACTCGCCCTATCTCGACCTCTCCGAGCTGCTCCCGCCGGTGCCGGGCCCGACGCTCTTGCCCAACGCGCGCGGACAGGGCCGCGTGACCATCGCCCGGCTTCGCCAGGGCAAGCTCGACGTGTCGAAGGTCAACACCACGGTGACTTTCGATCCGCGCACGCTCACCGCTCCCGATTTCGCGCTCGAAGGCTACGGTGGCGCGGTGAGCGGCAGCGCGAAATTCGATCTCACCGACCCGGCCAATCCCGCGTTCCGGGTGAAGGCGAAGATCGACACGGTGCAGGCCGACGCGCTGCTCTCGACGTGGATCCCCGCGAAGAGCGCGCTCAGGGGCGCGCTCAGCACCACGCTCGATCTTTCGGGAGTCGGGACCAGGCCCGAGCAGATGCGCCGCACCCTCACCGCGATCGGGCAGGCGGTGGTGGCGAACGGGGAGTTCGGGCCCGCGCCCGCGCTCGATGCGATCGCGGCGCTCACGAAAATGAAGACCTTTCAGAAAATCACGTTCCGCCACCTCGACGTGCCGTTCAAGATCGAGAACGGCAGGGTCGCGATGCGTGAGATCGCACTCGATGGTCCGAGCGGCGATTGGCGGGCAAGCGGGCTGCTCGGCTTCGATGGCGCGCTCGACTACGCGGTCATGGTGCTGGTGCCGCGCGAGCAGGTCGATCAGTTGGGCTCTGGCGCGGCCCTGCTCGCGGGCGCGCTCACCGATGCGCAGGGCCGGGTGCGGCTCGCGTTCCGGGTCGGCGGCACCGCGACCTCTCCGCGCGTCTCGCTCGACGCTCAGGCGATGCGCGATGCGGCCGCCGGGCGCGTGAACCAGGTGATCGAGCAGCAGAAATCTCGCATCGAGGAACAGCTGAGGCAGGTGCTCAACCCGCGGCCGGGCCCGAAGGACAGCGCGCGCGCCCCGAGCATGGGGTCGATCGCCGACAGCCTGAAGAAGATCAAAGGGAGCGACGTGCTGAAGGACCTGCTCGGCATTCCGAGGAAGAAGAAGGCCGTTCCCGCCGACACGGTGGCACGCGATACCGCGGCGCGCGACAGCGCCGCGCACTGAACCCGGACGCTCGCGGCGTGCGAACTTCTAGCTCGCTCCGACTCCCGCCATCTCCGCAACCTGGGCGCGGTCCAGCTCTTCGATCACCACGCGCAGCAGCTCGGCGGCGGCGAGCGGAGAGCGAGTGCCATCCGCATGCCACGCGCCGTCCGGCGTGAGCCGGAACGTCGCGGGAACTCCGCCGAAAAGCCCGCGAGCGTCGTCCGCCGCTGAACCGGACATCGCGGTCGCGGCGTCTGCGCCGCCCTGGTCGAGCGTGCACAGCGCGCGGAGCCAGCCGCCCACCCGCGCCTGCGCCGCGAGGTCGCGGGCGTAGACGCGCAGGTAGGCGCTGAAGAAGGGGCCGAGCCACTCGGGACGCGCGATCGTGCCGCCCGGCTCGTCGAGCAGTCCGTACGGCGTGAACAGCTTTTCCTCCAGCGTTTCGATCAGGCACGCGGCGCGATCCGGGCTGATCAGCGTGGGCGACAGGCTCACCGCCAGCGCCTGCGCGGGGGAGAGGCCGCTCACTGGACCGTCCGGGCCGAGCGCGACATAGAGCGCGCCCTGGCGCACGTCCCACATCACATCGTGGAAATGAGTCTGGTGGTCACGCGCCCAGGCCAGATAGAACGCCCCGTTCTCGCGGTGCCCGGTGAGGCGTGCCAGCTGAGCCATTGCCACCAGCGCGTGATACCAGAGGATGTTGAGGTCGGCGCGCGCGCTCCACGAATCGCCGCCACCGGTCTCGAGAAGCCCGCTCGGGCCGACCCGGATTCCGTGCGTGCCGGCGCGGTAGAACAGCATCACGCTTTCGAGCGGCGCGTACAGAACATCGCGCACGAAGTCGAGATCGTCGCTGCGGCGCGCGTAGACATCGGCGGCGGCGACCAGCCACAGCGCGGGCGCGGGATCGCCATAGCGCGGGGTGCCGTCCTCGGGCGCGAAGCCTTCGGGCGCGAGCCCCTCGTTCAGGTACTCGGCCGCGCCGCGCAGGATCGCTCGCGCATCGTCGAATGCGCGCAGCGCGATCAGCGCCGGGATGGCGCGCAGCGCGGCCGCGCCAGACTCGTGCGAACCGGGAAGGGTCTCGGCGAGGCCGAGCCTTCCGGCGCGATGCACCAGGCCGGCTTCGAGCGCGCGGGCGAGCGGCGTCACCCACGGATCTCCGGGCTCGACCAGTGGCTCGCGCCTTCGCGCCGCCTCGCGGCCGTGCGCGGCGGCGGCCAGCCGCGCGGTGAAGTCCGCGCCCGCGATCGCGCTCGCCTCGAACTGGGCGAGAGTCACGCGGCGCTCGCGCTCGATCACGCGCACGCATTCGGCGAGCGAGCGGGGCGGCGGCGTGCCGAGTCGATCCTCGGCGGCGAGCGCGCGGAACAGATCGCTCTCGCTCGAGGCGACGACGAGCAGTTCCTCGCCCGGCGCGAGCCCGCCCTCGATGTGTCCCGGAACGAAAGCGTCTTCGTACTCGGGTTCCACCCCGGGCAGCGCATCGAACGGAAGGTACAGCCTGCGCTGCCAGACCCGTGCCGGCAGGAACGCGCCGTTGTGCCACAGCGTGAGCGCCGGGTCGCCATCGGCAAATTCGATGCGCACCCGGCCCGGCACGCCCTGCGCCGCGCCGCGCAACGCCGGATTCTCGCGCTGCACCGCGTGCGGAGCGCGGGCGGCGGTGAGCGGGCTCACCGTGAGGCGCACCGGAGGGCCTTCGATGTGACGGTAGGCGATCGCCACCGCGTGGTGGCCGTCCACCATCAGCACGGACTTCTCGATCAGGGTATCCCCGGCGCGGTACCGCCAGATGGGCCACGGCTCGGCGTGGAACGACTCGATCAGGCGATGTCCTGCCGGGCGGGCCGCCCCGCCCGCGACCAGCGCGCTGCCCAGCTCGAAGGTTCCGACGGCGGAGAGCACGCGCTCATCGAGCCGCAGCAGCAGCGTGATCAGCTCCGAGTGAGCGCGCGTCGCGGTGAGCAGCGCGTGGGTGCGGCGCGCGTTCGCACCGGCCGCGGTGCCCGAGGCCGAGCCGCCGATTCCGTTCGAGAGCAGCCATTCGCTCGAAAGCAACGCATCGAGCGGCGAGCGGACATCCTGTCCTGGACGCATGGACGCCTAGGATACCCGCGAACCGGCGCGGATGAAAGAACCGCGTGCGCTAAAGCGTCGCCGGCTTGCGCAGCACCGCGGTGAGCGGGACGAGGCTGACCCCGTCCAGACGCTTTGCGGTGGTCGCCCGTGGCAGCCACTCGAGCAGGTGCGGGGTAGCCCGCACCATGACCAGCAGCCGTCCGCGGGCGCGCGCTTCCTTGAGGGCCGCGTTCCAGGCCAGATCGAGCGCCCGGGAGCTGGTCGCGCGCGGCTCGCTGTCCATCACCGCGTCCGGCTCGTCGTAGACCACGCCCAGATCGGCGGCGAGCCGCCGGCACACCGACCCGGCCGCGGGTTGCACGTGCAGGAACGGCAGGTTGCGGCGCTTGAGCTCGCTGTAGACAGAGGTCATCACCGACATGTCCTGCGTGGCCAGGGAACCCATCAGGTTCGCGACTGCGACCACCGGGCCCGACTGATCGAAGTCGCGGCGCAGCTGCCCGGTGATGCGTGCGTCGCTCATGGTGACCAGCACCGTGCCCGCGCCGGGATTGACCTGCGGGTAGTTGATCGGCTCGAGCGGCAGGTGCATGACCACCTCCCGGTCGCGGCGATGCGCCTCGCGGAACAGCTCGACGCTGTGCTTCATGCCCGGCGCGAGCGCGACTGCGAACGGCACGGGCAGCTGGAACGCCCTGGCCTCCGCCGCGTCGTCCCCGAATCCGTAGAGCAGCAGCGCCAGCTTCGCGGGCTCGCGCGGCGCTTCGCCCTCGACCAGCGGCGCGCGCACCAGCGTGACCGAATGCGTGGCCCGGTTCGGCAGTCCGACCAGCAGCGTCACCAGCGTCTCGCCGTGCTCCCCGCTTTTTTCGCGACCGGAGAGAACCGCCCCGCCCTGTTCCTCGACCCGGCGGCTGATCGCATAGTTGGCCTGGATGAGCGAAGCCTCGGGCCTGAGCCCGACCCGCCAGCGCACCGCGGCGCGGCCGCTCCCGGCAACACTCTCGTGCACGCTGTCCGCACTCACTCCGGCCGCCGCCAGACCGGCGCGGATCTCACGGCCCACGATCTGGGTGACCCGCGCCGGATCCCCGATTCCGAAGCGCGCGATCAGCAGGATCCGGCCCGTATCCGAGCGCGACAGCTTCCATGCCTCGCCGGCGAGAAAGACGACGAGAGCGGCGGCCGCGAGCAGAATCACGGTGCGCAGTGAGAACCAGGCGGATTTCGATTTGCGTTTGGGCATAGGGTTCGCGGGCGCGGCGCAGGTTACGGAGCGACGCGAGTTTCGTCAACGGGTCACGTGGCAGCGGACAATACGCGGCATGATGTAGCGTCGGCAGTTCAGATCAGGCGGTTCGCCCGCCCGACTCTTTGCACTTCACTGACACGCCTTCGCAAGTACGGTGTCAGCCTCTTTCCCGGCAGCGCCGATATTCCCCTTGAGACGCCCATGCCGGGCGCCGCTCATGCTCCCTGGGAGGTGCGACATGAAGTATTCGCGACTCGTGTGGTCCGCGCTCGCTCTGTGGGCGATCGCCGGAGTGACAACGCTGGCCTACGCCTGCGATCAGCACAAGGACGCTTCCGCCGCTTCCGCCGCTTCGGCTTCGAATCCCCTGATGTTGACCGCGAACGACGCCACGCATTGCACCGCCGCCCAGATCGCGGCCTGCAAGGCCGCAGGCGCCTCGATGGATCACTGCGCCAAGGGCGCGAAGGCTTCGAACGCTTCGACCGCCTCGATGGATCACTGCGCCAAGGGCGCGAAAGCTTCGGGCGCCTCCACCGCCTCGATGGACAACTGTGCGAAAGGCGCGAGCGCGATGACCGCCGGCGCATCGCCAACCTGTGGCGGACAGGGCATGACCCGGGTCGCGGCCCGCGGTATCCACCCCGACTGTGACGCGTGCAAGGACATGGGGCTCTGCGAGCAGGAGATCGTTGCCGCGGGCGGTCGCGCGCAGATCGTGCCGCTCAAGAACGGCGTGATGTACGTCTACACCGCCGGAACCGCCGCGGGTATCCGCGCGGTGCAGGCCGCGGTCACTCACCGCAGCGAGCGCATGACGGCGATTTCCAATGCCGCCGTCAACTCCCACCTGTGCAGCGACTGCAAGGCGATGCGCGGGGCGATCGCGAGCGGCAAGCTCAATCGCGAAGTGGTGAGCATCGAGGGAGGCTGCCTGACGCTCGTGACCTCGAACGATCCCGCCATCGTCGCCCGACTGCACGCCATGGCCGGCGAGGTCGAGAAGCACACGAAGAGCTGAATGCGCGGGTGCGCCAGAGGGGCCGGTCCAGGCGGACCGGCCCCTCTGCGTTGCCCGGCGCGCGCCCAAGGGGCTAGGCTTCACCTCTCATGACGGTCTCGAGATTCAGTCGCAGGGTACTCATCATCATCGGGCTCGGCGTGGCGCTCCCCGCGCTGCTGCTGGCCTTCATCGGTATCTCGCTGACCCTGCGCATCGGCCGCGCGGTCGAAGACTCCACGATCCGCTACAACTCGTACATGGCGCAGCAGGTGGCCGAGGCGTTCGAGCTCGAGCTGCTCGCGCACCTGCGCCTTTCGATTGCGCTGGCCGAGAACGCCTCCCAGCGTGGCGAAGACGCGGCCGGCGTCCGCCGCGCGCTCGAGGCGGGCTCCAACGAGTTCGGACCAGCGCACGTGGTCTCGATCAACGAACTCTCGCAATTCGCGCTGCGCGTGATGGAATCCGAGCCGGTCGTGTACGGCGAGCGCGCCGACGGCCGCTGGTTCGCCGGGATCATGCTGCACAACGCGAGCGGTGAGCTCACCGGCGCGGGCGGCTGGTGGTTCGATCCGGGCGTGTTCCTGCGCCAGCATCTCGAATCGGTGGTGCAGGACCGGCTGCCCTCGAACCCGCGCATGTACGGCGGCTTCGAGTCCACGCGCCGCCTCAGCATCGAGCTGCTCGACTCGACCGGCACGCGGATCGCCGCGGTGCGCGAGCCCTACAATCGCAGCGAGGGACGCAGCTCGCGGCTGGAGGCTCCGTTCGAGGGCTACCAGGTGCGGGTCGGGGTCACCTCGAGCGCACCGGCGGTATGGACCCAGCGCTTCGTGCTGCTCGAGGTGGCCTTCATCGGGCTCATGGGCCTGGTGATCCTGCTGGCCACGATCTTCGGACTGCGCTACACGGTACGTCAGCTCGAGCTGGCCCAGCTCAAGTCCGGGTTCGTCTCCAATGTGACCCACGAGCTCAAGACTCCGATCGCGCTCATCCGGCTGGCGGTCGAAACCCTCGAAATGGGCCGATTCCGCTCTCCGGAAGAGGGCCAGAAGTTCCTGCAGACCATTGCCCGCGAGGCCGACCGGCTCTCCCAGCTGGTCGATAACATCCTCGATTTCGCCCGTTTGGAGTCGGGTCGGGCCACTTTCCGCCTGGAGGTGCTCGATCCGGGGGAAGTCATCCGCGAGACCCTCGAAACTTTCCGGCCGCGTCTGGACGCCGAGGGGTTTAAAGTCGAGGTGGAGATTCCCGAACAGCTTCCGGCGATTCGGGCTGACGGACGGGCCCTCAGTCACGCGCTCCTCAACCTGCTCGACAACGCGGTCAAATATTCGCGCCAGAGGCGCGAAATACGAATCTCGGCCGGGGCGCGCGATGGAGAGGTGCGCATCTCGGTCGCAGACCGGGGCATCGGCATCGCCCCCGGAGATCAGGAGAAGGTGTTCGACAAGTTCGTTCGGCTCGAGACCGGACTGGTGCACGACACAAAGGGCGCCGGACTCGGGCTGTCGCTGGTCAATCAGATCGTCCGCGCACATGGCGGGCGTGTCGAGCTGGTGAGCACGCCCGGAGAGGGCAGCACGTTCACACTGGTGTTGCCGATCGCGGAGGAAGAATGGACCGCGAGCTCGGGCCCGGCAGCGCCGGAGGCTCAGCACTCGCCGCGGGCCCGTACCGGATCGTGAACCATCGGAGAGGAACGTCATGACTGAGCCGCATCGGGTGCTGATCGTTGAAGACGAGGAGGGGCTGCTCGACGGACTGGCCCACAACTTCCGCTTCGAGGGCTACGAGGTGCTCACGGCGCGCAACGGCGCCGAGGGACTGAAGCTCGCGCTCAAGCAGAAGCCGGACGTGGTCGTGCTCGACATCATGCTGCCCGAGAAGGACGGCTTCACCGTGCTGAAGGAGCTGCGTCAGCGCCATCGCGACATCCCGGTGCTGGTGATGACCGCGCGCAACTTCGAGGCCGACGTGCTCAAAGGCTTCGACCTCGGCGCAGACGACTACGTGACCAAGCCGTTCGGCATCAAGGAGCTGATGGCGCGGGTCAAGCGCCTGATCCAGCGTGGCCCTTCAGGAGCGCCTGGGCCGGCGACCACGACATACAAGTTCGGAGACGTCGAAGTGCGCTTCGAGCCGCGCGAGGTGCTGAAGGTCGGCAAGCCGGTCGCGCTCTCGTACAAGGAGTTCGAGCTGCTCAAGTACCTGATCGAGCACCGCGGGCGCACCGTCTCCCGCGAGGAGCTGCTCGAGGAGATCTGGGACGTGGACGAGGAGCTGGGCATCACCACGCGTACCGTGGACACCCACGTCTCGAACCTGCGCAGCAAGCTCGGCGCCGGATTCGCGCAGCCGTTCATCGTCGCGGTTCACAAGGTCGGGTACAAGTTCGTCGAGCCGTGAGCTAGAGGCGGGACGCCGAGTCGCGGCGAGGCGGATCGAAGATTTTTCTTGACGCCCTTCTTGACTCCGACTTCGCGCGACCCGAGGCCCGTGTGCGAACCGCGCGCCTGCGCGCACGCCGTGGGCGCTGGCGAGATCAGACGGCCGAGTCACGAAATTTCTCGTCGCAGCTGGCGCATCGCGCGCAGCGCGCATGCACGGAAGCCGCAAAGCCTCGTGATATGAAGTGACGGTTGCCCCCGCGATGTGTCTTCTTCGCGGAGTCCCGTCATGAAGTCCTACTCGTTGTCGCATCTCGATGATCGCGCCCTGCTGCGCGACCTGGCCACGCTCGTCTCGCAGGATCGCGCCACGACTGCCGCGCTCCTGGCTCACCTCGGCGAGGTGGACGAGCGCCGGCTCTACGTGCCGGCGGCGTACCCCTCGATGTACCTCTACTGCGTGAAAGAGCTGCGCATGTCTGAGGATGTGGCGTACAAGCGCATCCGTGCTGCGCGAACGGCGCGGCAGCACCCGGCAATCTTCCCCGCGCTCGCGGACGGTCGCCTGAACCTGACGGCGGTGCTGCTCCTGACGCCCTGCCTGACTCCGGAGACGCCGAAGGAGACGGCGGACCAGCTGCTGGCTGCGGCCGCGCACAAGTCCAACGCCGAGATCGAGCTGCTGCTCGCCGAGCGCTTCCCGCAACCGGATGTACCGACTCTCGTGCAGCCCATCGGGGCGCCGATGGCCACGGGCGAACTGGCCGGGCCCGTTGAGTCGCCCTCGCTCGAACTGGCCGTGCGGCCAGTTGGAGGCCTTGCCTTGCAACGGGTTCCAGTATCGGCTGCTTCATCCGCCCCACCACTCGTTCCGGAACGAGTTGATCATCCGTCGCGCGCGAAGCTCGCACCTCTCTCGCCCGGCCGGTACGCGCTGCAGGTCACCGTGGATCAGGAGACCCAGGACCAGCTCCGCTACGCACAGGCGCTGCTCGGTCATGCGGTGCCTTCGGGCGACGTCGCGACAGTGCTCAAGCGGGCGCTCGACTCGCTGGTCCAGGAGCTCGAGAAGCGCAAGTTCGCCAGGTGTGCCCGCTCGCGTCCGCGGCGCAGCTCGGCGAACAGCCGGTACGTCCCCGCCGAGATCCGGCGCAGCCAGTGCACGTTCGTCAGCGAGGACGGAAGACGATGCGAGGCGCGCAGCCGACTGGAGTTCGATCACGTGGCCCGGTCGCGCGTGGTGGGCAGACGACGGCGGATCGGATGCGGCTGCGGTGCCGGGCGCACAACCAGTACACGGCCGAGTGCACATTCGGCGCCGGATTCATGCGCGAGAAGCGTCAGAGCAGGACGGGGCCGGCGCGCGAGCGTGCCCAGGCGCGTGTGCAGAAGCGAGCGCAAGCGCAGAATCAGTCGCAGCCTGTAGCCACGGCGACAGAAGCGAGTCAGGCGGACGTGATTGCCTGTCTTCACGAGCTCCGGTTCAGCGCCCAGGAAGCGCGCCGAGGAGCCGCGCTCTGCGCGGACATCCCCGACGCTCCGCTCGAGCAACGAGTGCGCGTCGCGCTGCGGAGCCTCGCTCCGAACTGCGTGCGCCGGCCCGCGCCCGTGGCTTCATGATAGCGCCGGGCTGCTAGCGGGCACCGATCAGTCGTCCCATGCAAACATGAACGGACGGCTGTCAGCCATCGTACCTCTCATCCGAATCGCTCTGGCTCCACTTCGGGAGTCCGCAATGAAGGCACTTCCGAGTGAAGGGATTGGAATACCACGGGCTCCAAAAAAAACATGTGATGGCATCTGGGACAGCGGAAACAAATAAGGCGAATTTCAGCGACGAGAAACGCAGCCAACCATGTCAGGCCGAGGAGGCAGAATACCGTCTGTAATCGTTCCACGCAGGATCAAATCCAGGGCGATCACTCATGGTCCGAGCCTAAGTAGAAAGCCATTGCACTTCATCTACACATAATCCGCCGCCGCCCGCGCCAGCTTCGCGAACTCTTCGAGGGTCAGCGTCTCGCCGCGGCGATGCGGATCGATCGCGGCGTGGCGGCACAGGCGCTCGATCTTTTCCTTGCCCAGGCCGAGCGGCTCTTCGAGCGTGTTCATCAGCTGCTTGCGCCGCATCTGGAACGAGCCGCGGATGATGCGGAACAGCAGCTCTTCGCTCGGCACCTCGACCGGCGGGTGCTCGCGCAGGAAGAATCGCACCAGCATGCTGTCGACCTCGGGCCGCGGCCAGAACGCCGAGGCCTTGATCGTCATGAGCGGTTCGAGCAGCGCATGGTAGCGCGCGAACAGGGTGAGCGATCCGTATTCCGGTGTGCCGGCGGCGGCGGCGAGGCGCTGGGCGTATTCCTTCTGCACCAGCAGCACCGCGCTGCGGATCACGGCGCGCTGCTCGAAGAGGCGCTCGAGAATCGGCGTGGTCACGTAATACGGAATATTGCCGACCACCACCAGCTTCTCGACTCCCTGCGCCTTCGCGGCGGCGGCGAGGTCGAACTCGAGGAAGTCGCCTTCGACGATCTCGACCCGCGGCCACTCGGCCATCTCCTCGCGCAGGAGCGCGGTGAGGCCGATGTCCTTCTCGACCGCCACCACCTGGCGCACGCGGCGAGCGATGCGCGGGGTGAGCGCGCCGGCGCCGGGGCCGATCTCCACCACCACATCGTCCTCGCGCAGGTGGCAGTGCTCGACGATGCGCTCGCTCAGTTCTTCCCGGACCAGGAAGTTCTGCCCGAATCGCTTGCGTGGCGACAGTCCTCGCACGGCGAGCGCGTCCTTCACCCGGCGCAGCTCCCCGCCCTCGGCGGCGGCTTTCTCGCGGATGTAGGTCGAGGCGCGTGACGCGCGGGGTTGGGCGGCGCGGTAGTCGAAGCGGGGGCGCGTCATGGAAAGAGTGTAAGGGCGCTGCTCTCGATTCGCTAAGCGCGCGATCCCTGATCGTGAAAGCCGCCGGCGAGCGCTTCCTCGGCGATGTCGCGCGCGTATGCGTCGCTCGACTGCTGCGTCACGCCGAGGAGCGCGGCGCGACCTTCCGCGCCGAGCGCGGCGAGCGCATACGCCGCGTGATGGCGCACCCACCACGCGCGGTCCGGCAGCGCGGCGACCAGCGGCGCGATCGCCTCGGTCGCGCCGATCCGGCCCAGCGCCCATGCCGCCTGCGCACGCACCTGCCACGCTTCATCGCCGAGGGCCTGCGCCAGCGCACTCGCGGTCTCGCGCGCTTCGAGCCGGCCCAGCGAGCGTGCGGCGGCGACCCGCACGTCGACCAGCGGATGCGTCAGCCGGTTCGCAATCGCCGGCACCGCCGCGCGCAGTCCGCCGATGCCGAGCGTCTCGATCAGCGCGTGCTCCAGCTCGGGCGCGCGGCCGGCCTCGAGCGCGGCGAGCAGGTCGGGTTTGGCGGCGCGCCCGAACGAGCGGAGCAGCGCGATCCGGGCGCGCGGAGTGCGCCGCGCGAAGACCTCGGAATGGCCGAGCACCCAGCGCAAGGCGGCGCGGTCGCGATGGCGCGCTAGCGAGAGCGCGGCCGTGAAAGCCACCGCCTCGGGCCCGCTGACCAGCGCGCGGCGGAGCGCGCGGCGCGAGGCCGGCGAGCGCAGCAACCCGAGCCGGCGTGCCGCCAGCTCGCGGCGCAGCGGCGAGTCGTCGCTGAGCGCGCGGCGTTCGGCCGCGCAGTGGCGATTGCGCTCCAGCTCGCGCGCGAGCGCCGGCCACGCCGGCCCCCGCCATTCGAGCCCCAGGGTTTCGATCGCGCTCCAGAACGCCGCGCTCGAAGCGCGCGCTGCGTCGCGGCGCATCGCGGATGCCGCGCCGCGCCCGGTGAGGAAGCGCTCGAAGCGCAGGTGCAGAGCGCGCACGATCTCGCGCTGCCGGCGGCGCTCGGCCCGGGCCGCGACGCCGGCCAGCGCCCCGAACGCGCCGATCGCGAGCAGCACGGCGGCCAGAGCGGCGAGCGCGTAGATGACGGCGGGATTCACTCGCATGTCCTTACGCGATCGGGAGCCGGAACAGCGCTTTCGCGTTCGCGGTGGTGATGCGATCGGCCTCGTCGGTGGTCCAGCCGCGAAGCTCGCACAGCCGCGCCACCACCCGGGGCAGCAGCCCTGGCTCGTTGCGCTTGAGCGTGCGCGGCTCGGGCTCGAGGTAGGGCGCGTCGGTCTCCAGCACCAGCATGTCGTCCGGTGCGGTGGACACCGCCTCGTCGAGCGGCGCGTGCCCGTAGGTGATGCTGCCCCCGATCCCGAGCTTGAATCCGATCGCCTTCGCGCGCTCGACTGCGGCGAATCCATCGTCGAAGCAGTGCAGGACGCCACCGGCCCTGGGGGCTGCCTTCTCCAGAATGGAAAGCGTCTCTTCGAGCGCGTTCCGCTGATGGATCACGACCGGCAGACCCAGCTCATCGGCAAGCACCAACTGCT
The DNA here is from genome assembly GCA_031370785.1 of Candidatus Eiseniibacteriota bacterium. Classification (GTDB taxonomy): domain Bacteria; phylum Eisenbacteria; class RBG-16-71-46; order RBG-16-71-46; family RBG-16-71-46; genus DATJGS01. The sequence goes on from JANMQY010000079.1 coordinate 86,653, forward strand.
CGTGAAACCAGCGTTCCTGATCCTCGCGCGGGGCATGGTCGCGATGGAAGTCGAGACCGGTCTCGCCGATCGCCACGACGCGCGCATGCCGCGCCTGATCGCGCAGCGCGTCGAGGAATGCCATCGGCACGCGCCCGGCTTCGCTCGGATGGACGCCGAGCGAGAGGAACAGGTTCGGATGCCGCCCCGCGAGCGCGAACGCGGGATCGAGCAGCGTCGGCGCGTAGGCGATCTCGACGAAGTGCCGGACGCCCGACGCGTGCGCTCGCTCGATCACCTGCTCGCGGTCCCTGTCGAATCTTCGATCGCACAGATGGCAGTGGGTGTCGATCATGGTCCCTAGCTCGTCCGCGCGTCGGCCTCGAGCGCAATCCGCGGGAACAGGATGCCGGTCTCGCCCAGCGTTCGCGCGGTCGCGGCGCCGAAGTGCGGGCGCGCCTCTTCGCCGCGCGTGGTGCCGGGCTTGCCGGGCAAGCCGAGCATGGTCCACAGGGTTTCGCTGCGCGCCGGAATGGCGGGCCACGCCCAGATTGCGACCAGGCGCAGCGCTTCGAGAAGCGCCGAGAGCACGGTGCCGAGCTCTTCGCGTCTGGCTTCGTCCTTGCCCGACTCCCACGGCCTGGCGCGATCGGTGAACTCGTTGGCGCGCTCGATCACGCTCCACACGTGCGCGAGCGCGTCGTTGAGACGCAGCTCATCGTAGGCGCCCGGGACCTGGGCCGCGGCCGACTCGGCCGCGGCGACCAGCGCGGCCAGGGCCTCGCGCGCCGCGACATCAGGAATGGATTGCGGCGCCCAGACGGTCGGCGCGGAGCCGCCGAAATACTTGTGCACCAGCGTCACCGCGCGGCTCGCCAGGTTGCCGAGCTTGTTCGCGAGGTGGGTGTTGCAGTGCTCGACGAACTGTTCGAGCGTGAACTCACCGTCGCGACCGGTCGGAATCGAATCGAGCAGGTAGAAGCGCAGTGCATCGGCACCGTAGCGGTCCACCATCTCGACCGGATCGACCGTGTTGCCAAGCGACTTGGAGAGCTTCTCGCCGCGCGCGTATACGAAGCCGTGCACGTACACCTGGCGCGGGAGCGGTACGCCTGCCGCCAGCAGAAGCGCCGGCCACAGCACGCAGTGGAAGCGGCTGATGTCCTTGCCGATGAGATGCAGCGCATTCGTGCAGTAGGGCGGCGTGGTGCCGGCCCAGGCCGCGCCCGGCTTTCCCTGTCCGTCGAGGTGCTGGAACTCGTCCTGCCGCGCCGCGCCCGGGCCGCCGACTTCGTTTTCGCGCGCGAGCCACCACAGCGAGGAGCGACGCTCGGGCCAGCCAATCGCCGAGAGATAGTTGAGCAGCGCGTCCGCCCACACGTAGACGGTGTGTCCCTCGCTGTCCTCGATCTCGGGTGGAAGCTTGATGCCCCACGGCACGTTGGGGCGGGTGACGCTCACGTCCAGCAGGCCGGAGCGGATCACGTTGGTCACTTCGTTGCGGCGGTAGTCGGGCTGGATGAATTCCGGGTGTTTCTCGATGTGCTCGAGCAGCGCCTCGTCGTATTCGGAGAGCCGGAAGAAGAAGTTCGTCTCCTTGATCCTGCGTGGCGCTACCTTGTGGATCGGACACAGGCCATCGATCAGGTCCTTCTCCTGCTTGAACTCCTCACAGCCCTCGCAGTAGATGCCTTCATAGTCCTTTTCGAACAGCACTGGCTGGCCGGTCTTCGGGCTCAGGGCATCGTTCAGCCGGCGGAACAGCTCCTGCACGGCCAGCTCGTGACGCGAGTCGGTGGTTCGGATGAACTGGTCGTAGGAGATGTCGAGCTTCTTCCACGCCGCGACGAAGGTGGCCGAGATCTCGTCGACATAGTCCTGTGGGGTCTTGCCGGCTTCGGCCGCGGCGCGCGCGATCTTCTGCCCGTGCTCGTCGGTCCCGGTCAGGAACCAGGTAGTATCGCCCTGCTGGCGGTGGTAGCGCGCCAATGCGTCGGCCAGCACCTTCTCGTAGGCATGTCCGAGATGGGGCTTTCCGTTCACGTAGTCGATGGCGGTGGTGACGTAGAAGCGTCGTGGCACGGTGTCTCCGGGTAGAAAAGGGCGGCGGCGAGTATAGCCCAAACCGAGCGCGGCCCGGGCGAGGCGGCGGGGCTCGCGGCGCGACGCGCGGGCGCGCGGGCCCTCATGCGCCGGGCGCCGTCCGTGATACTCCCGCGGCTCGCCCGTATATTGAAGTGCATGACCAGCGCAGGCGCGGTGTTCGGGAGACTCAGGACCTGGGTGGCCCCGGCCGCCGAGGCGGACTGGGATGCGCTTTACGCGGAGCAGCTGCCCCGCGTCTACAACTTCTTCCGCTACCGCGTCGGGGACGGGCCCGAGGCCGAGGATCTGACCTCGATCACGTTCGAGAAAGCATGGCGAGCGCGCGGCCGTTACCGGCGCGACCTGGCGGCGTTCTCGACCTGGCTGCTGACCATCGCACGCAACGTGGCGATCGATCATCACCGCCAGCGTCGCGACCATGCGCCGCTGGCGGCGGCCGCGCAGTTGGCCGGAGGCGAGACACCCGAGGAGCTGGCGATGCGCCGCTCCGACCGGGAACGCCTCGCCAGTTTGCTGCACTGTCTTCCGGAGCGCGAGCGCGAACTCGTGGCGCTCAAGTACGGGGCGGGACTCACCAACCGGGCGATTGCCCGGATGACGCAGCTCAGCGAATCCAACGTCGGCACCATCCTGCATCGCACGATCCAGGAGCTGCGGGCCGGCTGGTAGAAGGAGACTCGAGATGGACGACCGTTTTCTGCGTGACCATGCGCGCGACCCGGTACCTGAATTCGCGCGCGAGCTGGGCGATCGCCTGCGCCGGCAGGACGCGCCCGCGCTGGCTGGGCGGCGCTGGTCGATGCTGCCGGTGCGTGCGGCGCTCGGAACCGCCTTTGCGGTGGTGCTGATCGGCAGCCTGTTCGCATTCCCCGCCGCGCGCGACCAGGCGCAGGCGTTCCTCGACCAGTTCCGGGTGCGCAACTTCGCGGCGGTTTCGTTCGACATGGATCGGGTGCGCCAGCTGGAAGAGGGCAAGCTCGACCTGAAGGCGCTGCTCAGCGATCGGGTCGAGTCGCTGAAGGAACCGGGTACGCCTAAGGTCTACCCTTCGGCTCAGGCGGCCGGCGCCGCGGCCGGATTCCCCGCGGCCGTGCCCGGGATGCTGCCTGCCGGTCTCACCGCCGACACCGTGCTGGTGCGCGGTGAGGGCGCGGCGCGGCTCACGGTCGACGTGCCGCGGCTGCAGCAGGTGCTGGATGCGCTCGAACTGAGCGACGTGCGCATCCCGGCGAACCTGAACGGGGCGCAGGTCACCGTGCGCATGCCGCAGGCGGTGGTGCAGACCTTCACCAGCAACAGCCGGGAGGTCGTGCTGCTGCAGTCGCGCAGCCCGGAGGTCTCGCTTCCTCCGGGCGCCGACCTCGCGCAGCTCGGAGAGATCGGACTGCGCGTGCTCGGCCTGGATGCGACCGAGGCCCACCGCTTCGCGAGCAGCATCGACTGGCACAGCACGTTTCTGGTGCCGGTGCCGGCGAAAGAGGCCGAGTTCCGTCAGGTCGTGGTGAACGGCCACCCCGCGCTGATGGTGACCGCGAAGCCGGACGCCGGGCGGCCGCGGAAACCCGGGGTCGAACGCGAGGGCAGATGGCACGACGGCCGGGCGCGAAACGTTCTGCTGTGGTCCGACGGCGACATGGTGTATGCCCTGTGTGGCAACCTGAACAGCGTGGACCTGATGCAGATGGCCGACTCCATCCGGTAAGCGGGGCGAATGGTCGCCAGCGTCGTCGAGACTCACGGGCTGCGCAGGCAGTTCGGAAGCAAGGTCGCAGTCGAAGATCTCTCCCTGACAGTCGGACGCGGGGAGATTTTCGGCTTTCTGGGCCCGAACGGCGCGGGCAAGACCACCTCGCTCAAGATGCTGCTCGGGCTCGTGCCTCCCTCGGCCGGCAGCGCGACCGTGCTCGGCGCACCGCTCGGCGACCGCCGCACGCGTGCGAAGCTCGGCTTCTTGCCCGAGCACTTCCGCTTCCACGACTGGCTGACCGGGCGCGAGCTGCTCGAATTTCACGGACGCCTCTACGGCATCCCCGGGCACCGGCTCGCGCCGCGCATCGAGGCGCTGCTCGCACGCGTGGACCTGGCCGATGCCGCGCATCGCCGGCTGCGCGAATACAGCAAGGGCATGCTCCAGCGCATCGGGCTTGCGCAGGCCCTGCTCAACGATCCCGAACTGGTGTTCCTGGACGAGCCTACCTCGGGACTCGATCCGCTGGGACGCCTGCTGGTGCGCGACATCATCGACGAGCTGCGCCGCGCGGGAACCTCGGTGTTCCTGAACTCGCACCTGCTCGGTGAAGTCGAGGCCACCTGCGACCGGGTGGTGTTCGTGAAGGCGGGGCGCGCCGTGCACGAGCTCAAGCTCGGCGTGAGCGCGGGCGCGGATCTGGCGGTCGAGCTGCGCCTCGGGGCCCATGGCGCCGAGATCGTCCAGGGGCTCGCGCGCTTCGGCCAGATCGTCGCGGCGAGCGACGATCTGGTGCGGCTGCGGATCGAGCGCGACGAGACGCTGCCCGAGATCGCGCGCTGGCTCGTCGAGCGCGCCGTGCCGCTCTACGAGATGCGCGCGCAGCGCAAGTCGCTCGAGACCTGGTTCCTCGAGGTCATGGGCGAAGACCAGCGGCCGGGGTGATCGCGATGCGTCCATTTCTCGTCATGGTTCACCTGACCCTGCACGAAGCGCTGCGCCGCCGGGTGCTGCTCGTGGTGCTGGTGTGCGGGCTGGCGTTCCTGACCCTCTACGGCATCGGCTTCCATTACGTCGAGCGCGATCTCGCGCGCCATGCGAGCGCGATGTCGCGATTCCAGCACCGCATGATGCTCAACTTTTTCATTCTCGCGGGGCTTTACGCGGTCAATTTCCTCACGATCATGACCGCGGTGCTTCTTCCGGTGGACACGCTGGCCGGCGAGATCGGCTCGGGAGTGATGCAGACCCTGGCCGCGAAACCCATCCGCCGCTCGGACATCGTGCTCGGCAAGTGGGCCGCGCACGTGCTGCTGGTCGCCGGCTACCTGCTGCTCATGGCGGGCGGCGTGCTGGTGGTGGCGCGCGCGCTCAGCGGCGTGACGCCGCCAGGGATCGCGATCGGCCTGCCGCTGATGATGCTCGAAGGCGCGCTGCTGGTGACTCTTTCGATCGCGGGCGGCACGCGATTCAGCACGGTCACCAACGGGGTCGCGGTGTTCGGGCTCTACGGGCTCGCGTTCATCGGAAGCTGGGTCGAGCAGATCGGCACGCTCTCGGGGAACCAGGCGGCGCGCAACGTCGGCACGGTCGCGAGCCTGATCATGCCGAGCGAGGCGCTATGGCAGCTCGCCGCACACCACATGCAGCCGGCGATCATGCGCGACCTGCACCTGACACCATTCTCACCAGCCTCGGTGCCGAGCGCGGCGATGGTGGCGTGGGCCGCCGGCTACCTCGTGCTCGTCCTGCTGGTCGCGCTCGGCCAGTTCAGGAAGCGCGCGCTCTAGCGCGGGGAACTCGCTCTGGAGCGAGTTGCACACCGGCGCACCTCAACTGGCTCTGAAGCCAGTTGCACCTACTGAACGTCGGGCGGGGTCACGTCCCAGCCTTCGGGGGGCGGGGCCTCGTTGCTCGATGCCTTCGGCTTCTTGCCGCAGTTGCAGTCGCCGCACTGGTGGTAGGGCCCCGGCGGCAGATCGGCGTAGGCGATTCGATGCTCGGCGCCGTCGCTGTCGCGGATCCACACCGCCTCCTGATAGGTCTCGGTGCGAATCACCGTGCACACGCCCTGTCCGGTCTTGAGCTGGGCGCCCGCGGGCGGAAGCTTTTCGGCGCTGTCGCGGTACTGCGCGAGCTCGTAGGCGAGGCAGCACATGAGCCGTCCGCACACTCCCGAGATCTTGCTCGGGTTGAGCGAGAGCTGCTGCTCGCGCGCCATGCGCAGCGTCACCGGATGGAAGTCCTTGAGCCAGGTCGAGCAGCAGAATGCGCGCCCGCACGGGCCGCACCCGTCCAGGCGCTTGGCCTGATCGCGCACCCCGATCTGACGCAGCTCGATCCGGGTCTGGAACTTCGCCGCCAGGTCCTTGACCAGGTCGCGGAAATCCACGCGGTGCTCGGCGGAGAAGTAGAACGTGATGCGGTGCCCGCTGAACGCGACCTCGACCTCGGAAAGGTCCATCGTCAGCTCGCGGGTCTCGATGCGCTTGCGGCACCAGTCGAAAGCCTCGCGCTCGCGCAGGCGGTTGTGGTCGATCTGGTCCAGGTCTTCCTCGGTGGCCTTGCGGATGATTTCGCGGGCCACGTTGCCGGGGCGCTTGAGCTGCACCAGCATCTGGTCCTTGAGGAAGACCAGGCCGTCGCTCTCGCCGTTCTCGGCCTGCACGATCACGGGATCGCGCAGCTTGAGCCAGAGATTCCGGGAATTGAGGAAGCATTCCTTCTTCGAGCCGCGCAGGGCCACCTGCACGATATCCGACATCCGAAACCTCTATGGGCGACTGGGAGTCGCCTGAAACGCCGGCTCGAGAATCCGACGGGTCGGTTTTCCAGCGGATCCGGCAGTTCGCGAATGCAGCGCCGGGCCGCCTTCGAGCGGTGAATCCGGACGCGGTGCCGCGCGTGCTGCCGGCTATCGAAAGATCCCGGTTGCCAGGGACCAGAAATTGGAACGCCGCCAGCATAGCGCACCGCAGGCCGCCTTGCAGCAATCCGGCGTGCGCGCCGCCTAGCCGGACGGCGCCGGTCCCGAGCCGTCGAGGACCTGGCGCAGCGTCTGAAGGAGCGCCTTGCCGCCGTACGGTTTCGGCAGGAACGCCGCGGCCCCGCCGGTCAGCGCCTCCGGGCTGTCCAGCGATTCGGCGGAGAACCCGCTCGACAGGATCACGCGCAGTCCCGGGGCGATCTCGCGCAGGACGGCCTGCACTTCGAGCCCCGAGCGCCCCGGCATGCTGAGATCGAGCAGCACGACCTGGATGTCGGCCGCGTGCGCGCGGACGGTCTCGATCGCCTCGTCTCCGGTGCGGGCGACCATCACCCGATAGCCGGAACCCGAAAGCGTTTTTGCGGCCAGCTGGCGCACCACCTGCTCGTCGTCCACCACCAGCACGGTCTCGGTGCCGCCCTGCGGGCGATCCGCCTTTCGCCGCGCCGGCAGCACGCGCTCGACCGAGCGCGGCAGCATCACGCGGAAGGTGGCCCCCTTCCCGACCGCGCTCTCGACCTCGATCCAGCCGCGATGGTTGGAGACGATGCCGTAGGCCATCGAGAGGCCGAGCCCGGTGCCGACGCCGACCGACTTGGTGGTGAAGAACGGCTCGAAGATGCGCGGGATCACCTCCGGCGCCATGCCGCAGCCGGTATCGGCCACGCCGATCTCCACGAATTCTCCGGAGCGGGCCTCGGGATGGGTGCGCGGCGATTGCTCGTCAATCGCCAGGTTACGCGTCCAGATCGTGAGCGTGCCGCCGTCGGGCATTGCGTCGCGCGCGTTCACGCACAGGTTCATCAGCACCTGCTGGATCTGTCCCGGGTCTGCCATCGCGCTCCACGCGTCGTTCTCGAGCTCGACCTTGAGTCGCACCCGAGAGGGCAGCGTCCGGTGCAGCAGCGCGGCGGTCTCTGCGACCGTGTCGTTGAGCAGCGTGGGCTCGGGATGGCTCGCCAGCCGGCGGCTGAATGCGAGCAGTCCGCGGGTGAGATCGGCGCAGCGTTCGGCGGCGCGCAGCGCGAGGCGCACGTGCTCCTGGCGCGGGTCGGCGCCGTCCAGCTCGTGGGCGAGCAGGTCCAGGTGGCCCATCACCCCGGTGAGCTGATTGTTGAAGTCGTGCGCCACCCCGCCCGCCAGCGTGCCCACCGTCTCCATCTTCTGCGCGTGCGCGAGCTGCCGCTCGAGATCGCGATGATCGGTGATGTCCGCCATCGATCCGACCATGGCGATGGCCTCGCCCTCGGGCGCGTAGCTGAAGAACGCGCGATCCCGGATCACGCGCCAGCGTCCGTCCGCGTGGCGCAGACGGTACTCGCAGTCGAACATGCGCCGCTCGTTCCGGCACGATGCCATCTCGGACATGACCCGCGCGAGGTCGTCGGGATGGAGCCGCTTCTCCCATTCCTCGATACGATCCGGGAACGAGCTTGCCGAATAGCCGAGCACGGCCCCGAGGCTGCCGCTGCGCCGTGACTCGCCGGTCGCGATGTTCCACTCGTACACGATCTGGCCGGTCGCGGTCGCGACCGTCTGGAATCGCTCGCCCCAGTCGCGCAGCTCGTCGATGCGCCGCTGCAGCTCGCGACGGTCCTGGATCACCGCGACCACCGCATCGAACGGCTCGCCGGGCGAGGTGATCACCGGCGCCGCGGCGATGTACACCGGGATACGCGTGCCGTCCTCGCGGATGTAGACGAGGTCTTCGAATTCTGCGGGGAGACCGCTGCGCATGACCACGGGAATCGGGCGCTCTTCGGGCGGGCACGGCGAGCCGTCGAGGTGCTCGAACTCCACCTGATCGAGATGGAGGGAGATGGCGTCGCCGGATTCGAGCGGAAAGCCGGACATCTCGGCGGCCTTGGGGTTCGCGAACAGTAGCCGCCGGTCGGTGCGCGAAACGGCGACGATCGCCAGCGGCAGCGCACGGAGCACCGCGTCGAACAGCGCCCGGGTCCGGGTCAGCTCGGTCTCGGTCGTCTCGATCCGGTCGGCCATGCGATCGAACGCCTCCCCGGCGCGGCGGATCTCGTCCCGGCCCCTGACGCCGCTGCGAGCCGACAGATCGCCCTGGCCCAGGCGGTCCGCCGCCTGCGCGATCGCGAACGCCGGCCGCAGCACCCGCGCTTCGAGCAGCAGCCACAGCGCGCCGAGGACGAGGCCGCTGAACAGCACGATCCACAGGGCTTCGAACAGCGCCTCGCGCATCGCCCCCGCGTAGGCGGACCTGTAGTCGAACAGCAGCAGCAGGTGAAAGGTGCCCTGCGCCGCGTGGACCGCGCAGGCGCCGAGCGCCCGGTGATCGGGGAGCGCCGTGACATGCAGCGAGTCGGATGTGAACCCGGTGGCGATGTCGGGCTGGTCGCGCGCGAGCGCGGTCTCAGCGATCGGTTGTCCGCGCCAGCGCGAGTCCGACGCACCCATCACGATCCCACGATCATCCACCAGCGCGACACCACCGATGCTCGGCGTCAGCTCGACGAACTCCCGGAACATCGGATCGGGGGCCACCCCGGCATCGAGCAGGCGCTCGACCCCGAGCGCGAGCCGCTGCGTCGCCATCTTTGCCACCGAGATCGTGTCGTGGCCCGTGTGACGCCGCACCAGCAGCACATCGACCGAGATGTGAGCGATGAGCAGCGCGACCCCGACGATGACCACCACTCGCGCGAACTGCTGGCGTATCCCTGCGGTGGCCGGTGTCATGGGTGGTCGCGGCAGCTCCCGTCCAGTGTCGGGACGTCGACGTCCGCCTGGGTTGCGCGGAAACGCCCGTCCACCTGGGACACTCCCGCGGAGTCTGGGAACGGGAGGATCAGCGCACGGGACGATGCGCCCCGGGCTCGGCGGCGGCAAGACATTCATGGATGCGAGAGCCGTTCTCGCACGCGTGCATGCCTCAAAAAATGTTCGATACCCCGAGGAAGAGCCCGGTCGATCCGCCACACTCGATTCGGCCCCTGGGTCTGCGGACGAGCGTGTGGGGATCGCTCAATAGTCCCAGCGACCGGTCGCGTGCGCCGGCCAGCCACCTTCGCCCAGTCGCTCGCCGGCAATGCGCGCTGCGCCCGAGAACAGCGCGAGGTCGGCCGAGACGTTGCCCTCGATGGCGCGCAGCATCTCTTCCAGCACCATCAGCCGGCGCCGGATCTCGGTGGCGTCGAGCCGGGCGGCCTGGCGGCGCAGGTCGCTCTCGCGATCGCGGTTGACCAGCGTTTCGCGCGGGGCGTCGTAGCGCGCGCGCAAGAGGTCTCGCAGCCACAGATGATGGAACTCGATCAGGCGGCGCAGCGTCTCGCGCCCTGCCCGGCCGAACCGGGTGTAGCCCTGCGCCGCCTTCCACAACCCGGGCCCGTCTCCGCGCAGCGCCGGCTCGAGCAGCTCCAGCGCTTCGTTGCGAGACTTCACGGGGTCCTCCTCGCGCAGCACGATCGCGCGCGCCAGCGAGCCGCCGGAGAGCGCGGCCAGCATGCGCGCCTGGAGCTTCGGCACCCCGAGCGCGTTCTCGAGCGTCCCGGCGATCAACGGCTCGCCGAGCGGCGCGAAGCGCACCCGCTGGCAGCGCGAGCGGATCGTGGCCGGCAGGCGCGCGAGCCGCGCGGTGGTGAGCACCCACACCGTCGAAGCGCCGGGCTCTTCGATCGACTTGAGGAGCGCCGAGTACTGGTCCTCGCGCATGCGCTCGGCGTCGCGCACCACGACCACGCGTCGCGTCGCCTCGTACGGCTTGTACGCCAGCTCGCGCAGCAGCTCGCGGGTGAGCGAGAGGCGGATCGAGGCGGCCTTCTCGTACTGGAACACGAACCACGGATCCTCGCGCAGCGTGGCCAGCGTCTCTCCGATGGTGTTGTCCAGCTCCTTCTCTTCGCCCGAGACCGGGAACAGGAACTTGAGGTCCGGATGCTGGAGCGCCGCGCTCTTGAGACACGCACTGCACCTGCCACAGGCGTCGTCCAGCGGAGCTGCAGCCGGCGGCGGAGCGGGATCGAGCGCGGCGGACGGAGCCGCATCGAACAGGCTCGGCGCGGCGGAGGCGCCCGGCGCGGATTTCAGCGTCGGATCGGGGGCGGCGTGTTCGCACAGCAGCGCGCGCGCGAATGCGAGCGCGGCGGTGCCCTTGCCGACTCCGGCGGGTCCGTGAAACAGGTAGGCGTTTCCGATCCGCCCGGATCCGACCACGCCGCGCAGGAATGCGGAGGTCTCCGGCTGTCCGAGCAGGTTCGCGAGATTCACGATCGGCATGCGCGGATTGTACAGGACCTGGGGGGCGAGACGGCCGCGTCTCTACTGCAGCCAGTCCTCGGGGTTGAGCGCGCTGCCGCCCCTGCGCACCTCGAAGTGCAGCTCGACGCCCTTGAGCGAGCCGGTGTCGCCGACTTTGCCGATGACCTGTCCCGGCATCACATCCTGCTTGTCGGCCACGAGGATTTCCGAGAGGTGCGCGTACAGCGTGTAATAGCCGTCACCGTGATTGAGGATCACGATCTGGCCGTAGCCGGCGTAATCGTCGCTGGTGTAGTCCACGCGTCCCTTCGCCACCGCGCGGACCGGCGTGCCCGCCGGCGCCTGGATGTCGATTCCGTTGTTGAGCGTCGAAGTTCCCCACTTGGGATGGGTCTCGGGGCCGAAGTGCCCGACCAGGGGACCTCGCACCGGCCAGTCGAGCGCGCCGCGGCCCCTCGCGAAATCGCCGGTGTAGGGCTGCGGGTTGCGCCCCTCGGCGCGTGCCTTGCTCGACTCCTCCATCCGCTTGCGCTCCAGCGCCGCGAGCAGCCGGCTGAGCGCGCGCGCGTTGCGCTCGAGCTCGGCGGCCGCCGCCTCGTACGTCTCGCGCTGGGTCTGGATGGTCTTGACCGACGACTCGCGCGTCTGACGCAGGCTCGCCAGCCGCACGTTCTCGTGCGCCGCGGTCTTCGCGTTTTTCTGGATGGCGGTCAGGTTCCCCTCCAGGCGCTGCTGCGAATTCTGGACCTGCCCTTTGCGGACCTCGATGTCCTCGAGCAGCATGCGGTCCTGCTCGGCGACCATCACCAGGAAGTCCCAGCGCGCCAGCAGCTGGCCGAACGAGTGGGTCGAGAGCAGGAACTCGAGCTCGCGCGCCGCGCCGAACTTGTAGAGGTTGCGCAGGCGCCGCGCCAGGCGTGCGCGCTGCTGCGACAGCGACTCGATGTGGCGCTGCAGATCGACGCGCGTGATCTCGAGCTGCTGGCCGAGGTTCCTGCGCTTCTGATCGAGCACGCGCAGGCGGCGTCGCGTGGCGCCGAGCTGCGCCTCGGTGCGCCGCAGCTGGGTGAGCGCCTTGTTCTCCTGACCCTTGAGCCGGGTCGCCGCCTCGCGCTTGGCGCGGGCCTCGCGGTTCATCTCCTCGAGCGCACGGCGCTGCGCCATCTCGAGGCTGTCCTGCGCGTGCGTGGCCAGCGGCGCTGCGATCAGCAGGCCGAGCAGCCCCACCCACAGCAGGCGCTTCATGGGCCGACCGAGCGCAGCACCCTCGACAGCGCGAGCGTGGCGGCCAGCCACGCGAGCGCCACCGCGGCGCCCACGAATGCCACCATCCACATCCACGGCAGGAACACCACACCCACCAGGTTGAAGGCGAGCGCGCGCTGGATGGCGTAGAGCGCGGCCAGCGAGATCAGGGCCGCGACGATCGCTTCGAACATCGCCTCGATCACGAACGGCCGCGCGACGAATCCGTCGGTCGCCCCGAGCCGGCTCATGATCTCGACCTGGTGGCGGCGCGCGAGCACGGTCAGGCGCAGCGTGTTGTAGAGCACGAACACGATCGCGAGCGCGACCACCACGCCCATGGCGATCGCGCCCTGGCGGAAGCCGGTGCCGAGCGAATCGAGGCGGCTCACCCACTCCGCGCCGTAGCGCACGTCCTCGACCTCGGGGAACGCCTGCACCTGCCTCGCTGCCTCGGCCATCGCCGGAGCATTCAGGAGCTCGGCGCGCAGCCGAACGCGGAGCGATGCCGGCAGCGGGTTCTGGCCCACCGCCTCGAGCAGCTGCGGATCGCCGACCTGCTGCGCAAATTCCTTCCACGCGTCGTCCTTGCTCACGTAGCTCACGTCGCCGAACAGATCGGTGAGGCGTTTGACCAGCGACTCGCGCTGCGCGTCGCTCACCTCGTCGCGCAGATAGACCACCATCTCGCGCCGGTCGCCGATGAACCGAAGCGCGACCTGGGCGTTGTGGGTGAGCAGCAGGAACAGGCCGACCAGGGTGAGCGCCGCGGTCAGCGCGAGGATCGCGGTGGTGGCGAGCCCGCGGTGCTGGCGCAGGGATCGCAGCGCCTCACGCAGGTAGAAGGCGTGCACGTCAGGCCATCCCCGGCGGGGCGGTGGACGACGACTCTTCCGGGTTCGCTGGTGCTTCCGTCGCGAACGGCGGATCGCCGGGCAGGGTCGGGTCGGGATCGGGAGCGAGCGCGCCGCCCTCGGACTCGAACGAAGCGGCCGCTTCGCTCCGGGCTTCAGGCGCAGCGGGCGGCGCCATCCCGGCGGGATACGCGTGCGTCGAGTCGAGCAGACGGCCCTCGGCCAGCTCGAGCACACGTCCGGGCAGAGCCGCGGCCACGTCCTGGCGCGTGGTCACCAGCAGGAGCGCCGCGCCCTCATCGTGAATGCGGCGCAGCAGCGTCAGCACGTCGTCGGCGCTGCGCTTCTCGAGCGCGCCGGTCGGCTCGTCGGCCAGGATCACCGCCGGACGGTTCACGATCGCTCGCGCGATCGCCACGCGCTGCTTCTCGCCGAACGAGAGCTCGTGTGGGAACGCCGCCTGCTTCTGGTGAAGACCCACTTCCTCGAGCGCGTACATCACGCGCGGGATCACTTCGTCGTCACGGAAGTGGCCGGCGATGCGCACCGCGATCGCGACGTTCTCGAACACGGTGCGGTCGTGGAGCAGCCGGAAGTCCTCGTAGATGATGCCGAGCGTGCGGCGCAGCAGCGCGCGCTGTCGGCGCGACAGGCGGCCGCCGCGGAACGTGCCGACGATCACCTTGCCCGCGGTCGGCTGGATCTCGTGAGTGATCAGGCGCAGCAGCGTGGTCTTGCCCGCGCCGCTGTGCCCGAGGAACACCAGGCACTCGCCTTCGTCCATATGCCAGGAGACGCCGTCGAGTGCGAGGCGCTCGCCGAAGCGCCTGGAAACCTGTTCGAAGGTAATCACGTCACGCACCGTAACAGAGGCGCGCGGCGGGACTCAACGAATGGCGGCGAGGCGCCTCTGGCAGGCGCCGCGCCGCCTCGCGCAAGGCGCGCGCCGCTAGCCTCTGCGGATCTCGAGATGGGCCTTCGCGCGCAGCGTCTTCATCCACGCGTCGTAGCGCTCGCGCAGCTTGATCTCCTCGACCGCCTGCGGAAGCTCGTTGCGGATCTCTTCGATGGTGTAGGGCCGCTCGGGCTTGCGATCGGTGAGCTTGAAGACGTTGTAGCCGATCTGGTTCGCGAGCGGCTCGCTGATCTCGCCGATCTTGAGCGAATCGAGCCCGAGGCGGATGTTGTCCTGGAGCGTGCTCACCGCGACGTAGCCGACGTCCCCGTTCGGGTCGGCGGCGTCGTACCTGCTGTAGCGCTTGACCAGGGTCGCGAAGTCCGCGCCGCGCACCGCCTGATCGCGGATCTTCTCGGCGAGCGCCTTGGCCCGGTCGGAGTCCTGCTGGGTCAGCAGGACGCGGACCATGATGTGGCGCGCGTGCGCCTCGAGCAGCGGCGCGCCGCTGCGGTCGAGACTGTCGCGCCTTCCACCGACGGTCTTCACGGTGTCGCGCTCCAGCACCTCGATGAGGTGCCAGCCGTACGGGGTGCGCAGCGGCGGACTGAGCGTGTTGAGCTTGATCGAGAACGCGACCCGCTCGAACTCGGGCTCCATCGTGCCCCTGGTGAAGAATCCGAGATCGCCGCCCGATTGCGCGGTGCCGGTGTCCTCCGACATCTGCTCGGCCACCTTTGCAAACTTCTCGCCGGCCACGATGCGCCTGCGCGCGGCCATCAGGGTCGCCTTGGCCTTGGCGTCGGTCACGCTGTCCGCCGTGACTGGAAGCTGGATCACCGAAAGGCGCAGCTGCGCGGGGGCTTTGGGGAACTTGTCGGGGTTCGCCTTGAAAAACGCTTCGGCGTCCGCGGCGGTCACGGGGGTGCGCGGCAGCTGCCGGTCCCGCAGGCGCTGCGCCATCATCTGGCGCTCGAGATCGTTGTGGTACTTCTGGCGCAGCTTCTCTTCGGTCATCCCTTCGCGCGCCAGCTGCTCGCGAAACGCCGCTTCGCTCCCGATGCGGGTCCGCGTGTCGCGCACCGCCTGGTCGACCTGCTTGTCCACTTCGGCGGCAGCGACCGTGATCCCCTGGCGCTTCGCCTCGGCCACGATCAGCTTCTCGTCGATCAACTGGTCGAGGATCTGCCTGCGCAGCGTGTCCACCAGCATCGAGTCGGGATGCGCATTGCTGCGCTGGAGGAACAGCACCAGTTGCTCTTCGACGTCGCTCTGCAGGATCACGTCGTCGTTGACCACTGCGGCGATGCCGTCGAGGCGATCCGGCGAAGGAGTCGCCATCGCCGGTGCGGCCGGAGTGGCGGCGCGGGTGGCCTGCGCCGCAGGGATGCATGCAAGGCTGAGCGCGAGAATCGCGCAGCGTACGAACTTCAAGGCTGACCTCCGTGAATGGGGCGGCAGGCGCTAAGATGGCGCGCCGCACGACGTGACCGGTTCCCGTCTCGCCGGGGGACCGGTCCTTTCAGAGCGGCGGGGAGTATAGCCGCACCGCGCCGGATGTTCATACGCCTGATTCGACTCGTGGATTCCCGGTTCGGAGGGGCTTGACCAGGACCTGTGGCCGCGGCCGCGCTGGTGCAGAGCATCTCCGCGCTGGTCGGCCCCGCGCATCCCAAGGCCCTGCGGCGGGGCGATACTGTTCCGGATCACGCCGTCCCCTGACCCGCCCTGGGAGGTCCCGCGCGCCGGCCCTTAAGCCGGCCGCCCATCCGACATGCACGCCGTAACGTTCGTGGAGAGCCCCGCCCGCGGAGAAAATCTCGAGGCCCCGCACGCCTTCCGCACCCGGCGCTCGCTCGCGTTGCTGGCGGTGCTGGTCGCGATCGCGATCGCACTGCCGCGCCTCCTGACCCACACGCCTTACCAGCGCCTCGGAGTCTCGCTCGACTGGAAGGAAGGGCAGGACTTCCCGCGCGTGGGCAGGGTGCTGGGTCCGCCGGCCGAGGGGCTGCTCCAGCGCGGCGACGTGCTGGTCGCGATGAACGGCGAGCGCTTCGAGGGCTACGCCCGGACGCGCGCGCATATCCGCAAACAGGGCTGGCCGCGCGGGCCGCTGATCATGGATGTGCTGCGCGGCAATCGCGAGGTGCGGGTGAGCATCCCGCCGGTTCAGCTCGGCGCATGGCAGCGCGTGCGGCCGTTCACGCTCCCGGTCGTCGCGATGATCGCCGCCCCGCTGGTGGCGTTCCTGCTGGTGTGGCGGCGCCCCGATCTGACCGCGGCGTGGGTGTTCCTGTGGTTCGCCGCTCTTCAGGGCGTGAGCGCGGTATGGGACCTGTTCCACTACACCCAGTTCGAGCCGACCCGCGGCTTCAAGGTGTATCTCGACGCGTACAGCGCGCTGGTGAACTTCTACCCGGCGGCGTTCGTGCACTTCATGATGGTCTTCCCGCGGCCGCGCTGGACCGCGGGGCGGCGGCTGCGCAGCCCGTGGTTCTGGATCGTGGTCGCGTGCTACGCGGTCGCGGCCGGGCTCGGTGTATGGCAGTACGCGGTCGGGCCGGTGCCGGACAGCGCCTCGCTCTGGTTCCAGAGCGTCGCGCTCCCGATCGGCGCCTTCGCTCTGATGAGCCGCTACCTGCGCCGCGCGCGCGAGGGATGGAACCCCTCGCTCGGCGAGCGGTTGCTGGCGATCGCGGTGGCGCTGGTGCTGCTCGCCGCGACCGCGGCTTACGCGATGTTCCAGGACCCGCGCATGGAAGCGCTCTTCATCCTGCCCATCGTGCGCGTGCTGGTCGCGACCCTGACCCTGGCGATGCTGTGGACGCCGATGGTGATCGCGCTTCTGATCGCCAACGATCCGGTCTTCGACCCGCGCCGCCTGATCGTGCGCAGCATTCCCTACGCGCTGCTCTCGGGGGTGCTCGCCGCGCTCTACCTCGGCATCGTGCTCGGCGCGCAGCGCCTGTTCGCGGCGGCGACGGGTGAGGAGGCAGCGGTCTTCAACGTGATCGCGGCGCTGGTCGTGGCCTACGCGTTCTCTCCGCTGCGCGAGCGCACGCAGCGCGCGCTCGACCGGCTGTACGGGCGCGACCCGCGAGCGCTGCGCCTGGCGCTCGATCGCGCCGGGCACGAGCTCTTGGGAGCGCTCAACCGCGCCGAGGTGCGCGCCTCGGTCGGGCGCGGGCTCGCGGCCGGGCTCAAGCGACCGGTGGCGATCGAATGGCCGGAGAGCGGCATGCCGCGCCTCGCGAACGGCGAAGGGATCCCCGAGGACGCGAGGAGCGCGGTCGAGAACCTGCTGATGCAGGCCGGCATCCGGCTCGAGAACCTGGCGCTCCACGAGCAGCGGGTGGCCGACGAGCGCCGCGCGGCAGAGCTGCGCGGCGCCGCGACCCGGGCCGAGCTGCGCGCGCTGCACGCGCAGGTCCAGCCGCACTTCCTGTTCAATGCGCTCAATGCGCTCTCGTACCTGACCGAGACCGATCCGCCCGCCGCGCAGCGCTTCACCGAGCGACTCGCCGACATGCTGCGCTACACGGTGCAGGCCAGCCAGCGCCCGACCGCGCTGCTCTCGGAGGAGATCGCATTCGTCGAGGACTACCTCGGCGTGGCGCGCGAGCGTTACGAGAGCGCGCTCCAGTTCGAGTACCGCGGCGCGAACGATCTGCTCGCGATGCCGGTGCCGCCGCTGCTGCTCCAGCCTCTGGTCGAGAACAGCCTCAAGCACGGCTGCGCTCCCGGGATCGAGGCGCTGCACCTGTCGCTCGAAGCCAACAACCACGACGGCTGGCTGACCCTTAGATTTTCCGACGACGGCGCTGCATCGTCCGGCAGGAGGCCGGGCCTCGGTGTCGGGCTGCAGAACCTCGAACAGCGCGTGCGGCATTTCGCCGGCCCCGATGCCAGTGTCTCGGCAGCGGCGGTCGACGGAGGCGGCTTCGCGGTCACGCTGCGCTGGCGCGCGGCAGAAGGAGAGGCAGCGTGAGCGATGCGGCGAGGTTGAGGGCGCTGATCGCGGATGACGAGCCGCGGGCCCGGCA
>JANMQY010000084.1:0-64754 GCA_031370785.1 Candidatus Eiseniibacteriota bacterium
TTGCGACCGAGGCGGCGGCTCCAGTATGGGATGAGCGTGCAGTGCGAGGAGCCGGTGGCCGGATCCTCGGGAACGCCGGCGCGCGGAGCGAAGAAACGCGAGACGAAATCCACCGACTCGCCGGGCGCGGTCGCGATCACGCCGAGCGTGTCGACGGTGTTGAGCAGCGCCATGTCCGGCTGGAGCGCGCGCACGTCGGCCTCGCGCTCGTACACCAGCATGTAGTCGCGCGAGCGCAGTATCTCGCGCGGCGCGCGGCCGATCGCGGCGAGCAGCGCCTCGGGCGCTTCGGCCGAGGCGGCTGGTCGCGATGGGAAGTCGAGCGTGAGCCGGCCATCCTCCCGGCGCACCGAGAGCGGTCCGCTCTTCGAATGGAAGGTGAGTGAGGATCTGCGATCGCCGAGCGCGTGGAACAGGACGTGAGCGGAGGCGAGCGTCGCATGTCCGCACAGGTCGATCTCGAACTCTGGGGTAAACCAGCGCAACGCGAAGTCGCCCTTGTCATCGGGCACGAAGAATGCGGTTTCCGCGAGACCGCGCTCGGTGGCGATGCCCTGCATGGCCGGCTCCTCGAGCCACCGATCGAGCGGGCACACGCCCGCGCCGTTTCCACCGTCGCGGCGGCTGGTAAATGCGTTCAGGTGATAGAACGGGACCTTCATCGCGCCTCCCTAGAGCACGAGCTCGAGGAACAGCGAGCCGGGAATTGAATTCGGGCGATACGGGGCGATCGGTCGAAAACCGAGCGAACGATACAGGCCGATCGCGCTGGTCATCGACGGGAGCGTGTCGAGCCGCATGCGGCCGTAGCCTGCCCTTCGCGCCTCGTCGATGATCGCCATCGCGAGCGCACGGCCCAGGCCATGTCCCTGATGAGCCGGGCGCACCCACAGCCGCTTCATCTCGCAGACCTCATCATCGAGCCGGCGCAGCGCGACGCACCCGGCCACCGCGGGATCGCCCTTGCCTAAGCCTTCGGGCTCGAGCATCAACAACCGACCGGCGGGGGGAGCGTAGTCGCCCGGCAGTCCTGCCAGCTCGGCATGGAACGACTGGAATGACAGATCGACGCCGAGCGAAGCCGCATACTCCCGCAACAGGGCACGAAGCTCGGGAAGGTCTTCCGGAATCCGGGCGGGGCGAATGAGCGCCACGGCGCTCAGTGTGCCACGCGCCTTGCCGCGGCGCTACTCGAGGCGCGCCCAGACGCGCGTGGCGCACTCGCGTGCGCGGCAGGCGACCTCGCGCTCGTCCACGGTGAGCAGCGTGCCGTTGTCCATCACCATCTCGCCGGCGATCATCACCCCCGAAACCGGCGCGCGCAACAGGCCCGACCACAGGTGGTCGAGCAGCGTGCGCGACGAGAACTCGGTCGCGGGCCGGTAGTCCACCATCAGGAAGTCCGCCGGGGAGCCCGCGGCGATTACTCCCAGCTCCTCGCCGAAATGGTGCGCGGCCCAGGTGGCGCCGTGCACGAACAGGCGCTGGTAGTGCATCTCGGCGCGCGCGCCTCGCGCGAACGGATGAGCGGGGTCGGGCAGCGGCGGCGCGTTGACCCCGGCATCGCTTCCCCACGCCACCTCGGCCTCGCGCACCAGCGCCGCAGCCGAGCCGGACCCGGTCGCGCTCAGGGAATCTCCTCTCTCCTGGGCCGCGGCGAGCAGACCGCGCGGAGCGGTCTCGGCGTGCGCCCACAGCGCGGGCAGGGGACCTGGCTTCCACAGCGGCCGGGCGTTCCAGCGGTCCTGAGGAGTGAGATCCAGTGCCAGATCGACGTGCACCGCGAGCCGATCGCCCGCGGTCTCGAGCGCATCGTCGAGCAGCACGCTCACGCCTTCCAGGGTGTGCGCCTGCACGCCCATCATGCCGCGAAGCCTGCCCGAGTGCTTCCGCGAAAGCTCGCGCGCGAAGCCGAGGCTCTCGTCGATCGCGGCGCGACGCTCGAGCGGCGTGTCGGACTCGGCCGCGCCGTAGCAGGTCGCGACCCGGACTCCTACCTGATCCGCGGCGCCGACCACCTCGGAGAGCGACAGGTCGATCAGCAAGCCCGAGCGATGGAAGTCGCACGCCGTGGTGACGCCGTGCCGCACGCCCTCGACCAGCGCGGCGAGCGATGCCCAGTAAACGTCTTCGGCGCTCAGCGCATCCTCGTAGCGCCGCCATTCGCGCGGGCTGTGCAGCCCGAGTCCGCGCGCGAGGTGCCGCGCGAGGTGCACGTGCGTGTTCACGAACCCGGGCATGAGCACGCGCCCGCGCGCCGGCCACAGGGTTTCGTCCGGATACGAGGCCGCGAGATTCCCGGCGCGCCCGACCTGGGCGATGTGCGAGCCGAGCACGCGGACCGCCGCGTCCTCGAGCACGGTGGGCTCCGGTCCACCGGTGACGACCGTGCACGGGCCGACCAGCACCTACGCCCCCTCCGCGCGCCGGACCAGCGCGCGCGACTCGGCGCGGGCTTCCGCCACGACCCGCGCCGGATCGAGCGTGCTCCACGCGCCGTCGCGGTACAGCACTCGCCCCGCGACCAGAGTGGCGCGCACGTCGGCGGCACGAGTGGCGTGCACCACGGTCGCATACGGATCGGCCTCGGCATTGGGAGCCTGATGCGGCGCGGAACCGTCGACCACGATCACGTCGGCCTGTTTTCCCGGCTCGAGCGAGCCGGTGCGCTCTCCGAGTCCGAGCGCGCGCGCGCCGTCGCATGTGGCGAGCGCCAGCACCTCGCTCGCGTCGAGCGGCTCCGCATCCGCGGGCGCGCTCCCCGCGCCTTGCAGCGCGCGCGACAATCCCGCGGCCAGGCTCATCTCGTGGAACGGATCGAGCCGGTTGTTGCAAGCCGCGCCGTCGGATCCGATTCCGCAGCGCAGCCCGGCGCGCTTCCACTCGCGCACGTTCGCGAAGCCCGAGCCGAGCTTGAGGTTCGATCCCGGACAGTGCACCAGCGCCGCATCCGCGCGCTTCATCAGCGCCAGCTCCTCGCCGGACAACCACACGCCGTGCGCGCCCACGAAGCGCTCGCTGAGCACCGCGCGGGTCGCGAAGTAGCGGGCGGCGGTGGTCGAGACCGCGGCCTCGACCTCGCGCCCTTCGGTCGGACTCTCACCGATGTGCGTGTGCACCAGCAGCCCGTGGTCGCGCGAGGCTGCCGACACGTCGCGCCACAGCGCATCGCCGCACGACAGGATGAAGCGCGGAGCGAGCGAGACCGAGAGCCGTCCGCCGGCGGCGCCGTGGAATCGCTTCGCAACTGCCAGGGCGCCTTCGAGCGCATCGCCGGTGCGCTCGCGCAGCGAGGCGGGCACGCCATCGCCCTGGTCCATCAGCGCCTTGCCGAACACGGCGCGGATGCCGCTTTCCTCGAGCGCCTCGCCCAGCGCTTCGGTGTGGCGCACCGTGCCCATGTCGTTCACGCAGGTCACGCCGGCCGCGAGCACTTCCAGCAGGCCGAGCCGGGCCGAGGCCTGCACGCTCGCCTCGGTGTGCGCCGCCTCGAGCGGCCAGATGCGCTCGCGCAGCCAGCGCAGCAGGTCGTGGTGCTCGGCGAGCCCGCGAAACAGCGTCTGGCACAGGTGGAGGTGGCCCTGGACCAGGCCGGGCAGGACGAAGCATCCGGAGGCGTCGATGGATTCGTCGGGCTTCGCGCGGCCGAGCGCCGAGCGAACACTCTCGCCGATTGCGGCGACCAGCCCATCGCGCACGAGCAGATCGCCGCGCACGACGGTGCGCGCGGCATCCATGCACAGCAACGTCCCGGAATGGATCAGGCAGGTGCTCAAGGAACCGCCTCCCTGCGGCCGAGCGGCGAGTCCGGCGTCCGTGCCGGAGAAGAGTCGCAGCCCGCGGAGCATTGCGCTCGAAGGGAGCAGAGGTCAAGGAAGTTGCGCTCACGCGCTGATCAAGCCCGGGCGGTTGACCACCTCTCGCCCCACTCCTACCCTTCGCCGCATGCCATCCGGTCTGCCGCTTCCGCTCGTCCGCGCCGTGGACTTGAAGGACCCGAGGGACGCGCTGCGAGCGCTCGCCACGCTGCCGCACCGCTTCCTGCTGCATTCGTCCATGCAGGACGACCGCGCGCGCTGGTCGTTCTTCGGCGCCGAGCCGTTCTCCCTGTACAAAGGCGGCGACTACCGTGGCGGGGTGGCCGCGTTCCGCCGTGTGGTGGCGCGCGTGGCCGGCGACGAAAACGCGACCACGCTGGTCCCATTCACCGGCGGCGCGGTGGGCTACTGGGCCTATGATTTCGGCCGGCGGCTCGAACGCCTGCGCTCGGATCCGGGGCCTGCCGACGATCTCGCGCTCCCGGATTTCCTGCTCGGCTTCTACGACGTGGTCGGAGCGTTCGATCACCGCACGCGCGAGGCCTGGCTGTTCTCGAGCGGCCTGCCGCTGGATGGCGAGCGCCGGATCGAGCACGCGGCGCGCCGCCTCGATCGTTTCGCCTTCCTGCTCGAGCACGCCTCGGGAGATGCGTCGGCGCTGCCGGATATCGGCGAGCTTCCGGAGCCTGCCGCCTCGAATTTCACGCCGGAGGCCTACCGTCGCGCGGTCGAGCGCGTGCAGGACCACATCCGGCGCGGCGATCTGTTCCAGGCGAATCTGTCGCAGCGCTGGAGCCTGAAGGTCGAGTGCGAGGATCCCGCGGCGCTGGCCGAGGCCGTACACGATCGACTCGCCCGCCTCTCGCCCGCGCCTTACGCCGCATTCCTCGATGCCGGCGACCACGCGATCGCCTCGGCCAGTCCGGAGAGATTCCTCGAACTGCGCGGGCGGCGCGTCGAGACGCGGCCGATCAAGGGCACGCGCCCGCGCGATGCGGATGCCGCGGCCGACGAGAAGCTGCGCGCGGAGCTGCGCGCGAGCGCGAAGGATCGGGCGGAGAACGTGATGATCGTGGACGTGCTGCGCAACGACCTCGGCCGGGTGTGCGCGACCGGCTCGATCCAGACCCCGGAGCTGTGCGTGCTGGAGTCCTTCCCGCAGGTGCACC
The DNA here is from genome assembly GCA_031370785.1 of Candidatus Eiseniibacteriota bacterium. Classification (GTDB taxonomy): domain Bacteria; phylum Eisenbacteria; class RBG-16-71-46; order RBG-16-71-46; family RBG-16-71-46; genus DATJGS01. The sequence goes on from JANMQY010000084.1 coordinate 4,988, forward strand.
ACCTGGTCTCGACCGTCACCGGGACGCTCGGCGATGGGCACGACGCATTCGATCTGCTCCACGCCTGCTTCCCCGGCGGCTCGATCACCGGCGCGCCCAAGATCCGGGCGATGGAGATCCTCGACTCGCTCGAGAGCGTGCGCCGCCACATTTATACCGGCAGCATCGGCTATGTGGACTGGCGCGGCGATGCCGACTGGAGCATCGCGATCCGCACCGCGCTGGTGACGCAGAACGCGATCCACTTCTCGGCAGGCGGCGGGATCACCGCCGACTCCGATCCGGAAGCCGAGTACCTCGAGACCCTGCACAAGGCAGAAGGCCTGCGCCGCGCGCTGGCCGAGATCGTCGGCCCGGCCGCGCTCGAGATCGGCGCCGTGTCCAGGTGAGCGCGTTGAGCCCGCACCCCCGGGGCGTGCGGTTGCCGCAGCGACGGGTGTGGATCAACGGAACCATCGTGAGTGGCGCCGAGGCCGCGCTTTCGCTGTTCGACCGGGGAGCGCGTGACGGCGAGGGCCTGCTCGAGACCGTGCGGATCAACGCGGGTGTGCCGCATCTGTGGGAGCGCCACCTCGAACGCCTGGTGTTATCGGCCGCCGAGCTAGGCTTTCCGGTGCCGGCCTCCCCGGCGAGCCTGAGCGATGCGCTCGGCGAGCTGCTCGCGCTCGAAAAGCTGTCGGACGCGGTGGCGCGCCTGACCGTGACGCGCGGCGTCCCGGGCGGTCGCCCGACCCGCGCCGGCGCGTGGATCGAGGTCGAGCCGCTCTCGGGACGGCTGTGGAGCGGAACGCGCTCGGGCGCGGCCACGGCGATCGTCTCGAAAACTCCGTTCGAGCCCGGATCGCTCGGGCGCCACAAGACCACCAGCCGGATGGCCTACTCGCTCGCCCGCGAGGAGGCGCGCGCCGCCCGGGTGGACGAGGCGCTGCTCGGCTCGGCGAGCGGCGAGCTGCTCGAAGGCGCGGTCAGCAACCTGTTCGTGGTGCGCGCCGGGGAAGTGCTCACCCCGCCACTCGCGCGCGGCATTCTGCCCGGACTCGCGCGCGCCACTGTTCTCGTGTTGTGCTCGGACCTCCGGATTCCGGCGCGCGAGCGCTCGCTCTCGGTGCGCGATCTGCTCGAGGCCGACGAGGCGTTCCTCACCAGCTCGGTGCAGGAGGTGGCGCCGCTCGCGAGCGCGGAGGGTCGTGCGTTTCCCTCGCGCGAGGTCGGCCTTCGATTGCGCGACGCATTCCGGCTCTCCGCCAGCGGCGGGAATGCGTAGGGGAAAGTCCGATGTCGGGACGCGTCAGGTGTGGCACCCTGGCCGCTGCGGGCTGCGTCATTTCGCTCAGCGCGGCAGAAACTCTGGCCGATATTCCCCATGGCGAATGCAGGGTTTTCTAAGCCGGGCCGCCCAGCACACCCCTCGAGGCGCGCCACATCGTCAGATTGCACGATAGAATCGATTCCCGCTCGACCCGGGACTCGCGTGCACCGGTGGCACATGCCATGCAATCCAATGGATTGAACGTCTCGGTCCTTCCGAAACGCGCCCCCTTTCGGGCGCCGGCGGGCCGACTTCGGATCGGATGAGGTGACGCATGGCGGTCAAGGGTGGACGACTCGAGTTCCTGGTTCCGCACCTGCTGCGCAGTCAGCTGCTGCGACCGGGATTCGTGCGCCTGAGCCTTCGCCTCGGTGCGGCGCAGCAGATGCCGTCGTGGGCCAAGCTCCAGTTCACCAACGCCGGCGTCTCGCCCGAAGACCTGGAGCGTGTGCTCGGACGCATCACCAGCCTCGAGTCGTGGGTGGACGAGTGGGAGAGCCTCGGCCGCGCGCACGAGCAGGGTGGTCGCGATGCGCTGGCGCTCGGCCGCGACGCGCAGGCCGCGGAGCGTTTCCTCGCCGCCTCGGCGGCCTACAACTTCGGCCAGTATGTCATGTTCCTCGATGTCGGACGCAAGCGCATGCTTCACGAGTCGTGCGTACGCGCCTACGCGCAGGCCGCTCCGCTGTTCGAGGTCCCCGCGCGGCCCTTCGACGTCCTGTACCGGCGAAAGCCGATGCGCGGCTACCTGCGTGTTCCGGCCGGGTCCGAGCCGGCGCCGGTGGTGGTGATCTTCAACGGCACGAATGCGGTCAAGGAGGAGCTGCACTGGTGGAGCGAGTCGTTCCTCGAGCGCGGAATCGCCACGCTCACCTTTGACGGCCCGGGCATGGGACAGACCTTCCACCGGCTCTCGATGGTTGCAGAGCCGCGGCCGGTGGGCGTCGCGATCCTCGATCGGATCGATGGCTGTCCCGAGCTCGACCCGGAAGCGGTCGCGTTCCTCGGCATGAGCCTCGGCGGATACATGGCGATCCGCATGGCGTCACACGATCCGCGCATCAAGGCGGTCGCCGCGGTGAGTCCGCCATACTCGGCCGACGTCTACTGGAATCTCACCCTCGCCGGGATGCGTCGCGAGCTGGCCGCGCTCTACGGCATCGAAGAAAACGAGATGACCTCGGTGATCGACAAGATCACGCTGGCCGACGTGCTTCCGAAGCTGCACTGCCCGCTGATCGTCTCGGGCGGCGGCCACGACCACATCACGCCGGGCAGCGAGGCATGGCGCATTTTCGAAGCCGCTCCGGGCGAGCGCGAGCTGGTGTTCTATCCCAAGGGCGCGCACGACTGCTTCAACGTGCTCGCCGATCTCAAGCCGCGCATGGTGCGCTGGCTCGCCCATCAGCTCGAGCGGCACCACGTCGCCGGGCGAACGCATCTGGCATGGCACATGGTGCCGGGTGCCGTTCCTCAGCCGGCCGAGGCGGTGGACGAGGACTTTGCCGGCGCGCTGCGCGGCGAGGTGAGGCATCTGGAGTGGCACGCCCCGGAGTCGGGCGGCGAGCCGGTGCGCTGGCGCTGGCCGTGGGAGTCGGTCGGCGTCTCCCAGAGCATCGAAGTCGTGCATCGCAGCGGGGTGGCTGCCGTGCTCCCGAACTAACCACCGACCTCGCTGCGGTACTGGCGAGCCGGCCGCTCCCCTCCGCCAGCAGCCCGGGCACCGTCTCAGGCACCCCTCGACCGCGGAAAACCCCAGTAGATGCGCCATAAATAGCTTGCTGCGCGCGTTCGCGTACCGCAGAATCGACCCGCAATCCGGACCTTTGCCGGATCCGCAAGATGGCTGCGCGTTCGGCCGCCCCCGGAACCTGCACCAGGTCTGGAGCGCGTCCGTCGCATTTGATCAGGGCCCGCGCCTCGCGCGGAGCAGATCGCTCGGATCGACTCCATCTCCGCTCTTCCTATCGGCATTCGTATTCCGTCTGGAAACTTTCGCGGGGCCGTGATCCCGCGTCCGAACGTGGTTTCGTTCGTTGGGTGCAGAGCTTCAACAGAGGAGATACCGTGATGCGACAGCTACGAAGCTTTGCCGGGTGGATGGGGCTGACGTCGCTCGCGCTCGCCATGGGCGTGGCTGCGCCGGCGTTCGCGCAAGGGGCGATGGACACCCCCACCATCGAAGTGGTCAGGAGCAACCGCGCCCAGGTGACGATGCGGGTCACCGCCGGGCCGAGCGGGACTCCGGGCGGCGTGTACGTCGAGTGGATGAACTATGCCGACTACACCGAGTACGGCGGCTGGCCTCCGGATCCCTACGATCCGGCGCTTTACTACTGCCAGTTCGCCGGGGTGCCGACATGGCACTTGAACGGTGCGGGCACCTATCAGCTTGGGCCCGGCGAGAGCATCGAGGTGGTGCTCGGCGCGCTGTTCGACGAGACCGGCGTCGCGACGGACTACACGTCCGAGATGCCGGAAGGTGGTCACTTCGTGATCCGCGCGCGCGCGGAGGGCTTCGGCGCGACGGCCGAGAGCCCGAACACCGGAACCATCGAGGCTTTCAGCGCGCCGAATCCGAACAATTGCACGTTCACGCAGGGCTACTGGAAGAACCACGCCTCGGCCTGGCCGGTCTCGAGCCTGACGCTTGGGACCGTGACCTACACCAAGCCGCAGCTGCTCAGCATTCTCGGCACGCCGGCAGTTGGCAATGGGCTCATCATCCTTTCCCATCAGTTGATCGCCACCAAGCTCAATATTGCGAACGGCGCCATCGCGACGGGAATCTCGAGCACCGTGGCGTCGGCCGACGCGTTGATCGGCGGGCTGGTGTGTCCACCGGTGGGCAGCGGATACCTGACCCCGTCGAGCACCAACGGTCCCACCAACACGCTCGATGACTGGAACAACGGCGTGACCGGGCCCGGACATTGCGCCAGCACCCCGGCACGCGAATCGACCTGGGGCCGGATCAAGTCGATCTATCGCAACTAGAAGTCATACGACGCGAGATTCGCATGACGGGGATGCCCTTCGGCATCCCCGTCCGCGTTATGGCTCGATCCGTTGGCCCGCATGCTCAGCGGGCCGCATGACGCCCGCCGGGCAACCTGATAATCTCTCCGCGCTCATCGACCCATCGGCGCCTCCCGGAGACTGGAAATGCCCGACGTGAAGAACGGCGTTCGCACCCGCCCGCTCGACGAACTGGACATCGGCAGCATCGTCCGCATCGACGAGCGCATCAGCGGCACCTACCGTCCCGAGTTCTGGGAACAGCGCGTGGGCTACTACATGCGCCGCGATCCTGGCGCCTCACAGGTCGCCGAAGTCGAGGGTCGCGTGGTCGGCTTCATGCTCGGAGACCTGCGCGCGGGCGAGTTCGGCCTCGAAGAGCCGAGCGGCTGGATCGAGCGCTTCGGCATCGATCCCGACTTCCGCGGACGCGACCTGGGACGACTGATGTTCGAGGCGATCCGGACGCATTTCGCAGCCGAAGGCGCGACCCGGGTCCGCACGCTCGCCGACCGCGATCAGGCCGGCGTCGCGGGATTCCTCGCCGCGCTCGGATTCGAGCCCGCACCGCTGGTCGCGCTGGAAATGAAAGTCTCTGGACCGAAGGGCCAGGAGCGAAAATGAAGGTCGAGAACGTCGCACTCGAGAAGAAATACCACTCCGCCGTGGAGCACTGGCGCAGGCACAACTTCAAGGAATACGACCTGCTGATGGATCAGTGGGAGAAGTATTTCCCGAAGGACGAGCGTTTCTGCCTGTGCGCCAAGATGGAGCTGGGCATGCCCGACACGGTTCAGGTCGGCGACAATGCCGGCGAGAAGAAGCGGCTCGAGCCGAAGGAGCTGACCGAGGATCAGGCCAAGCATCTGCTCGCCATCATCCGTGCGCAGGCCTCGACCGAGTTCGGCTCGATCCAGCAGCACTCGGGCACGCTGATGCGCGCGCAGGAGGACGACGATCGCTTCTGGGTGATGCGCGTGATGGCCGAGGAGCTGCGCCATGGCTACCAGATGCTCCATCTGCTGCTCTCGAAGGACTGGAGCAAGGGGTCGGCCGGGGTCAAGGGCGAGGACATGGTCGAGGAGATCCTGTCCATGCAGACCGGCGGACACGTGCTCGACGCGTTCAACCTCGAATACGATTCCTTCGTCGACAACGTATGCTTCGCGGCGTTCGTCGACCGCGTGGGCAAGTACCAGCTCACCATGCAGAAGGTGTGCGCGTACAAGCCCATGGCCGACAGCATGCCGCAGATGTTGCGCGAGGAGGCCTTCCACCTCGCGACCGGCGTGATTCCGATGCGGCGCATGGCGCAGAAGGCCGCCAAGGGCGATCCGCTGGTCTCGATGACGCAGATGCAGCACGCGACCAACAAATGGTTCCCGCGAGCGCTCGAGATGTTCGGCGATGAGCGCGGCGGCGACACCAACGTGAAGTACGGGTTCAAGGACATGAAGAATCGCGAGGCGCAGGACCTGTACATCGAGGAAGTACGCAAGATGCTGCGCGACATCAACGCGCGCTTCCTGCGCGCGCGGTTCTCCGAGTACACGACCGAGAAGGTCGACGAGGTGCTGGACGAGATGGAGCGCAGCGGCGGCACGCATCGCGGGGTCAAGTACGAGGAGCTGCTGCGCCTGCCCGACCGCCGCTTCTTCCGCCGCAAGGGCGAGGCCGCGTTCGGCATGCTCGGCATCGACGGCGAGACCTTCACCGACGCGGAAGCGTACCTGCGCTACCTGGCGTCGAATCTCAACGAGGGTTACGTCGCCAGCAAGGACATGCGCCAGTACGCGGACGTGCTGCGCAAGTTCGTGACCGGCGAGCTGACCCAGAAGGACGCGATCATGGCGATGCCGAAGCTCAAGCGAGTCGGCGGCAGTTGTCCATGCTCGAACTCGGTGCGCTGGGTTCTGGAGGACAGCGACGGGACGAAGACCACGCCGAGCCAGGTCATCAGCGGCTAGCGCTTCGGCGCCGATTCAATTCGTCAGCGCATACTCCAGGCTCGTCACGACGCGCAGACGCTTGTCGATCTGGCTGCTCTCTTCGATGCCCTGGGCCTGATCGCGCGGCAGGATCTCGAACACGCCCTGTGAGCCGCGGCGCAGCCCACCCACCTTGCTTTTCGACTGCTTCGCGAATTCCTCCGCGGCCTGCCGCGCGCTCGCGGTCGCCTCGGCTACCATCGCGGGCTTCAGGTCGTTGAGCTTCGTGAACGCGTAGCTCGGTCCCCCGTAGGGTCCGCTCTGGAGCACGACGCCCGCGTCGACGAGTTCGCTCATCGCCTGGCTCGCACGACGAATGCGATCGGGGTCGGTCGAGCGCGCGATCAGCGTGAGGTTGATCACGTAACGCGCGCGCGGCGTGCCACCGTAGGCGTTCGCCTGGTTGTCCTGCACCTCGAGGCCCTGGATCGTCACCATGCTCGAGTCGATGTCGTAGCGGCGGAGGAAGCGCAGCACGGTGCGGCGGTCGGTCTCGATCTTCTGCTGCGCGCGCGCAAGCAGGTCATCGCTGGCGACGAAGCGCAGCGGCCAGAATCCGATGTCGGCCTTCACGTCGCGTTCGGCGACGCCGCGCACGATCACGGCGCGATCCGCCGCGCGAAAACGCACGAGGCCGCCGCCGATCAGGGCGCCGGCGACGATGATCGCGACCGAGACGATGACGTTGCCGAGCGGATTGGACGCGTTCATGGACTCCTCCAGGATCGAGAATTCGCGCGGCCGGGCCCGCGTGACGTGACAGGCGATGCGCGTCACCGTATCATCCGCGGCCGTTCCGAATCGACCTCCGCCAATCGGGCCCAATGCTCCAGACACCGCACGTCGCCTACTTCTGCATGGAATTTGGCCTGCACGAGTCCTTCCCGATCTACTCGGGCGGGCTCGGAGTGCTGGCGGGCGACTTCATCAAGTCGGCGCACGACCTGAAGCTTCCGGTGGTCGCGGTCGGACTGCGCTGGGAGCGCGGCTATTGCGTGCAGCGCATCGGCGCCGACGGCCGGCCGCATGACGAATTCCCCGAGTACGACCACGGCTTCCTCGAGGACACCGGAGTCCGAGTGCGGGTGCGCATCCGCGGCGTCGAGGTGCCGTGCGCGGTGCGCATGACGCAGCGCTTCGGTCACGTGCCGCTCTACCTGATCGATCCGATCCGCAGCGAGGATCGCTGGATCACGCACCGGCTGTACGAGGCCGGCACCGATGTGCGCATCGCGCAGGAGATGCTGCTCGGGATCGGCGGCATCCGGGCGCTCAACTGGCTCGGGATTCCGATCGCGACCTGCCACTTCAACGAGGGCCATGCGGTGTTCGCGGGGCTCGAGATGATCGCCGAGGCGATGGAGAGCAGCGTGCCCTTTCCCGATGCGTGGGAGGCGACCCGGCGGCGCATCGTGTTCACCACCCACACCCCGGTGCAGGCCGGCAACGAGCAGCATTCGATCAAGGACCTGCGGCGCATGGGCGCGTGCCTCGAGCTGTCCGGCGCCGAGATGCGCGCGATCGGCGACGATCCGTTCAACATGACCATCGCCGGCCTCAGGTTGGCACGCGCCGCCAATGCCGTGTCGCGCCTGCACGCCGAGACCTCACGCGCGATGTGGTCGCACGTGGACGATGCGGCGCCGATCTTCGCGATCACCAACGGCGTGCACGCGCCGACCTGGCAGGCCGAGTCGATCCGGAAGGCATCGCACGAACCCGCGCGCATCGGAGCCGCGCACGATGCGCTCAAGCGCGAGCTGCTCGACGAGATCGCGCGCCGCGGCGGGCCGCGTCTCGCACCCGGCACGCTGCTCATCGGATTCGCGCGCCGCGCGGCGAGTTACAAGCGCAGCGATCTGATCCTTCGCGACGAGGTGCGGCTGAGGCGCCTGATCGAGGGCGGGAAGGTCGCGCTCGTGTTCTCCGGCAAGGCGCACCCCGACGACGGCGCCGGCAAGGGGATCGTGGCCTCGATCGTGCGCTCGCAAAAGGCGCATCCGGGCGGCGTCGTGTTCCTCGAGAACTACGACATGGCGATCGGCCGACTGCTGACGCGGGGCTGCGACGTGTGGCTCAACAATCCGGTTCGACCGCTCGAGGCGAGCGGCACCTCGGGGATGAAGGCCGCCATGAACGGCACGCTCAACCTGAGCATTCTCGATGGATGGTGGCCGGAGGCCTGCGAGCATGGGGTCAACGGCTGGGCGATCGGAGACGACAAGCCGTCGAACGACGAGCGCGACTTCGAGGCGCTCTACGCCACGCTCGAGCGCGATGTCCTGCCAGCCTGGGGCGACCGTAAGCGCTGGACCAGGATGATGGCCGCCAGCGTGCGCACGGCGGAAACGGGCTTCTCGTCGGATCGCATGGTACGCGAGTACTTCGACCAGCTGTATCGGCTGCCGCAGCCGGTGGAGTCCCGGTGAACGCGCTCGCGCTGATCGGGCTCGGACTCGTCCTCGGCATCCGTCACGCCACCGATCCCGATCACGTGGTCGCGGTGGCGGCGATGACCGCGCGCACCCGCCGGCTGCTCCCCGCGGCGTGGCTCGGCGTGGTGTGGGGACTCGGGCACACGCTCACGCTGTTCACGGTCGGAGCTGCGATCATCCTGCTCGATCTCACCATCCCTCCACGCGTCGGTCTCGCGCTCGAATTCCTGGTCGCGCTGGCGCTGGTCACCGTCGGCGCGCTCAATCTGAGGCGCGCGGTGCACGCCGCCCACGAGGAGCCGGCGTCGCGCATTCCCGCGTGGCGCGCGTTCGGCGTGGGACTGACGCACGGGCTGGCGGGCAGCGCGGCGGTCGCGCTGCTGGTGCTGGCCACGGTGCACGATCCGCGGCTTGCCTGCGCCTACCTGCTGGTATTCGGCGCCGGCACGCTGATCGGAATGGTGCTGATCACGACCAGCTTCGCGGCCCCGCTTTCGCTCGCTGCCCGGCGCTGGCCGCGCTTCGGGACCGTGCTGCGCGTCGCGACCGGTGCGCTCTCGGTCGGCTTCGGGGCGTGGCTCATCGCCCAGATCGGGTTCGTCGACGGACTGTTTCTCGCGATCCCGCGATGGACCTCGCACTGAGCGCGCATTGACGATTCACTTTCCCCGGCCCTAGACTCGTGCGCGTCATGAACCGGTCGATCGACACCTGCGCCTATTACGGCCCTCCCGCTCGGGAGTGGGCCTAAGGCGTAGGCGCGACGACACTCGCACCTCACCCACTTCCACGAAGCGCGGAGGTGGTTTTTCGTTTTCCGCCCGCGCTTCCCGGAGGCTAAAGTGATTTCCGAAGCGCACGGCATCGCCGCGGTGCGCGGCGCGGTTCCGGTCCGCGCCAATACCGCATCCGACATCGTCGACGCCACCGCACGCCTGTTGCGCGCCCTGCTCGAGATCAACCGGCTCGAGCCCTCGCGCATCGTGAGCGCGCTGTTCACCACCACCGAGGACCTCGACGCGGACTTTCCGGCGCACGCCGCAAGGCGCCTCGGCTGGAGCGAAGTGCCGATGCTGCACGCGAGAGAGATCCCGGTTCCGGGCTCGATGCCGCGCGTGGTTCGCGTGATGCTGACGGTGTGGGGCGTTTCCCCGGGCGCGCGCCTGACGCCGGTCTATCTCGACCAAGCCGCGGCGCTGCGCCCGGACCTGGCCGTGAGCGGCGCGACCGAGCGCCCTGAGACCGGACCCGCGAAGCCGACGCGGCGCATCGCGCTGATCGGGCTCGGGCAGATCGGCGGCTCGATCGGGCTCTCGCTGCCGCCCGCGCGCTGGCACCGCGTCGGCTGGGACGTGGACGCATCGGCGCTCGCAGGTGCGCGTGCCGTGGGAGCGATCGACGTCGCCGCCGCCTCGCTGGCCGATGCGTGCGCCGGCGCCGACCTCGCGGTGATCGCGACGCCGGTCGATGCGCTGTCCAGCGCGATCGACGCCGCCGCAACCGCACTCCCGCCTGGCGCCGCACTGCTCGATACCGGCAGCGCGCGCACCACGATCACGCCCGCACTCGAACGCGCCGCGGCACGCGGAATTCACGCGGTGGGAGGCCACCCGCTCGCCGGCAGTGAGGGCCGCGGCTTCCCAGCCGCGCGTGCTGGCGCCATGCGCGGCGCACGCTTCGCGTTGCTACCGCTCTCTGATGGAGTGCCCCCGATCGTGCACGAGCTCCTCTCCGATCTCGGCGCGCAACCACTCACGATCGATCCGACGGCTCACGACCACGCCCTCGCGCGCACCAGCCACCTGCCCTACCTGCTGGCCTGCGCGCTACGCGAACTCGGAACGCCATTCGCCGAGCGAGGCCTGAGCGGCCCCGGTTTCGTCGACATGACCCGCCTGGCCGGCGGCGATCCCGGGATGGCCGGAGCCTTCTGCCGAGCGAACGCGCGCGAGGTCGCGCAAGCCTGGCGAGAACTGGTGGCGCGAATGAATGAGCGGGTGACAGCGCTGGGTTGATCGACGCTCTTGTCCTCGCGTGCCTGTACGGCTATCATGAACGCGTCCTCGTTTCTATACCGGCGCTTCCCACCTCTCTCCTCATAGAACCCCTTCAGGAGATGGTTCATGGCCGTTGATCTGCTCGCGTTCGGGCCGCATCCGGATGATGCGGAGATCGGTTGCGGCGCGATGCTATTGCGCATGAAGTCGCTCGGCCACACCACCGGCATCATCGACATGACCACCGGAGACATGGGCTGGGGCACACCCGAGATCCGAAAAGGCGAGAGCGATGCCGCGGCGAAGATCCTGAAGATCGACGTGCGTGAGAATCTCGACATGGGGGACTGCCGCGTCGAGGACACGTTCGAGAACCGCTGCGCGGTCGCGGGCATGATCCGCAAGCACCGGCCGAGCCTCCTGTTCGCCCCCTACTACAATCTGCCGATCGGGCGCGGGCTCGGGCACAACGACCACTACAAGACCGGCCAGATCGTCGCGAACGCGTTCAACCTCGCGCATCTGCCCAAGGCGCCGGTGCCGGGCGAGCCGTGGCAGGCGCGTGCGATCTACTTCTATTTTTTGCCGCCGGGCACGACGCCCACGTTTATCGTGGACATCACCGATCAGTTCGAGCCCTGGATCCAGGCGCTCGACTGTCATCAGAGCCAGTTCCACCACCCGGATCGCCCACGCCCGGCGACACAGCCCACCGTGCGCGAACTGCTCGAGGCCTCGGCGCGGAACTGGGGATGGCAGATCGGCGTGCGCTACGGACAGGCCTATCTGTCGGTGAGTCCACTCAAGGTCAACAACCCGATGCAGCTGGTGAAGGACGTCGTGCCGCGGGCTTGAGCGTCTCGCCCGCGGATCGACGCGATTCCTGCGCCCGAAGCGCAGGTTGAAGAGAGCCCGATGCGCCCCTGCGTGACATTGCCACTGCTGTGCGTGCTGCTCCTTGCCGCGGCTCCGGACGTACGTGCCGCCACCGCCGACAAGACGGTGGAAAAACTCGGCCGCGAGTACCTGGATCAGTGGCTGCGCCGCCGTCCGCCGCTCGCGACGCGGCTCGGCGTGCATACCTGGGATGACCTCCTGATCCCGATCACCCAGGCCACCGTGACCGACGATGCGGCCTGGCTGCGCGCGTTTCGCGAGCGCCTCCATGCGGTGCCTGCGCGCGAACTCGGATTCGACGCCCGGCTCGACCGTGCGTTGCTGGACGCGCGGATCGAGCGCGAGCTGCTCGAGCTGGAGGTCGTGCAGTCGTGGCGCACCAATCCGAACACTTACGTGGACCTGATCTCCGGCCCGGTGCAGTCGCTGCTGCAGCGCAACTTCGCATCGCTCAGCACGCGCATGCGCGCGGCGGCGCGCCGGTTGCGCATGGTGCCGGAGGTGCTGCGCGCCGCCCGGATCAACCTCTCGCATCCCTCGCGGCTCGCGACCGAGGTGGCGATCGCACAGAGCGCGGGCGTGCTGCAGTTCTACCGCGGCACGGTGCCGGCCCTGACCGCGGCGAGCCGGGATCCGGAGGCGACGGCCGATCTCGCCGAGGCCGACACCGCGGCGGTGCGCGCGGTCGAGAGCTTCCAGACCTTCCTGCGCGAAGATCTCCTTCCCCACGCCGACGGGAGCTTCGCGCTCGGAGGCGACGTCTATCAGCGCAAGCTGCTCGCCGATGAAATGGAAGGCGCGCCGGTGGAATCGCTGCTGGCGCGAGGCGAGCGCTCGCTCGAGGAGACCCGGGCGCGCATGGGGACTCGCGCGGAGATGATCACACCCGGCGCGGGCGTACGCGCCGTGCTCGACCAGATCGGCGCCGACCATCCGGACGCAGCGCACCTGGTGCCTTTCGTCGCCGGTCGACTCGACTCGATCCGCGCCTTCGTCCGCACGCACGACCTGCTCACCGTCCCTGGGCGCGAGCATCTGATGGTGCGCGAGACCCCGCTCTACCGGCGCAGCCTGTCGTTCGCTTCGATGGATTCCCCGGGGGTGTGGGAGCGCAAGGCCACCGAGGCGTACTACAACGTCACCCCGCCGGATCCGAACGGCTCGGCGCGCGACATCGACGATCATCTGGCGTTCTTCAACCGCGCGGCGACCGATATCGTCTCCATCCACGAAGCGCTTCCGGGGCACTACTACCAGTTCCTGGCGCTGCGACGCGTGCGCTCTCCACTGCGCCAGGCGCTGGCGTGCGGCTCGAACGTCGAAGGGTGGGCGCACTACTGCGAGCAGATGGCGATCGAGCAGGGCTTTGGCGGCGGCGATCCGCGCTACGAGATTTCCCAGCTCCAGCTGGCCGCGCAGCGTCTCGGCCGTCTGATCGTCGGTATCTCGCTGCACACCCGCGGCATGAGCCTCGAGGAAGCGCGGCAGGTGTTCGAGGAGCGCTGCTACATGTCGCCGGTCAACGCGGCCCGGGACGCGCGACGCGGAGCGCTCGATCCCACCTACCTGGTGTACACGCTCGGCAAGTGGCGCATCCTCGAGCTGCGCGAGGAGGTGCGCGCTCGGCTCGGCGCGCGCTTCCGCCTGCGCGAGTTCGACGACGCGCTGCTGCGTGCCGGAGCGGTTCCGCTTCCGATCGCGCGTGCCATCGTGCTCAACGCCCTGACCGGATCCACCGAGGTTCCGGCGGAGCCGTGACATGATCGAACGCTTCGCGGGTCGCTACGCGTTGCTCAAGCACCTCGGCCGCGGGGGCATGGGCGACGTCTATCTCGCACGCGACCTGAGCACCGGAACGGAATGCGCGCTCAAGCGCATGATCCCGGGCTCCTCGCGACTGCCGGCCGACCTGCTGCGAAACGAGTTCAAGACCCTCGCCCGCGTTCGGCATCCCGCGATCGTCGGCGTGCACGAGCTGAGCCTCTCTCCGGACGGCGTTCCCTACTTCACCATGGACTACGTGCCAGGCCTGCCGGCCGACCGCGCGCTGCGGCCGGGCGACTGGGCAGGGTTCTTCTTCGTCGCGGCCGAGCTGGCGCGCGGGCTCGAGGCGCTGCATGCGGCGGGAATCGCGCACGGAGATCTCAAGCCCTCGAACGTGCTGGTCGTCCCAGGGCCGGGCGCCGATGCGCCGCCGGTCGCGGTGCGCCTGCTCGATTTCGGACTCGCCTCGCTGTTCGGCGACGCCGCGGGGCACCGCGGCACGCCCGGCTTCGCCGCGCCGGAGACGGTGCGGGGCGAACCGATCGGCGAGCTCGCGGATCTGTATGGGCTCGGCGCCACGCTCTATGCGCTCGCCGTCGGCCGCACGCCTTTCGAGGGGCGCGGCACCTCCTCGCTGCTGCGCCAGCAGCAGACCGGACCGCCGGCGGCGCAGCTGCTCGAGGATGCCGGCGCACCCGTGGCGCTCACCCGGCTGGTACTGCGCCTGCTCTCGCCCGCTGCCGCCGAGCGCGGAGCGAGCGCGCGCCAGGTGCGCCGCGAGATCGAGCACGTGCATCCGGCGGCGCGACGCGGGCTGGCGGAGCGCTTGGCCAGCGCCCGCCTGGTGGGGCGCGAGCGCGAGCTGGCAAGACTCGAGGCCTGGATCTCCGCGCCTGCCGCGAATTCCCGCCTCACCCTCGTCACCGGAAGCCCGGGGATCGGGAAGAGCGCGTTTCTCGACGAGCTCGCGACGCGCGCCGCCGTCGCCGGTCGCCGGGTGGCCCGGCTTTCGTGCGGCGGAAGCGCGGTCGCCGGTGAGACCGCCCGCGTCGTGCTGCGCCGGCTCGCCGCCGACGTGGTCGGGGCCGGGCTTGCCCCGGGCCACGACGCGCTGCGGGCTGGCCTCGAGGACGACGCGACTCCGATCCGCGAGGAGGCGCTCGGCGGATTGACGGCCGTGGCGGTGGCGTGGATGCGTGCGCTGGAAGATCGCGGCGGTTCCCCGCTCCTGCTGCTCGACGACATCGAGCGGCTCGATCCACTCTCGGACACACTACTGCGTCGATTGCTGCTGCACGCGGAATCACCCGCGCTGCACTGGGTGTGGGCACATGGGCGCGACGCTGGAACCGCCGATGGATGGCAGGTGCTTCTCGATTCGGGCGCCGCCCACGAGCTGGAGCTGATGCCGCTCGACCGCGCATCCACCGCAGAGCTGGCTTCCGCGCGACTCGGAGAGCCCGCTGCCGAGCGTCTGGTGGATTTCCTGTGGACGCGCGGGTCCGGACATCCGGGCCTGATCGTGGACCTGCTTCGGGCCGCGGCCGAGGCCGGCGCGCTCATCGAGGATGAAGCCGGCGTCCACGTGGCCGGCGATGCGCTCGAACGCGTGCGCATCGCCGAGGACTTCGGGCTCGGTCGACTCGCGCGCTGGCGCGCCCTGGCTTCCGCCCCTGCGGCGGCGCTTGCGACCCTCGCAGTCTGGGGTCGCGCCGTCTCGCCCGAGGATCTGGCCGCGGTCGAGCCGCGCGCGGACGGGGAGTCGCTCGCCGCACTGTTCGCAGGCGGCCTGATCACGCGCGACGAAACCCGGCGGCTGGTGATCGCCCCCTCGCTGGGCGAGCGCATCGAAGAGGCGCTCGACCCGCAGGAGCGCGTGCGCGTGCATCGCGCGCTGCTGAACGGCGCACGCCTCTCGGCGGCGGAGCGCTTCCGCCACATGCGTGCGGTCGGTGATACGCGCGGCGCTCTGGGGGCCGCCGAGGCGGCGTACTCGGAACGACCCGACGAGCGCCTCGCCGCCGATGCCGCCACGCTGGCCGAGAATGCCGCGCCCGAGAATGCCGCGCCCGAGCAGGCCCCGACCTGGCACGGACGCGCGGCGGATGCGGCGATTCGCGGCGCTCGCTACGCGGCGGCCCTTCCCCATCTCGAGCGTGCGATCGAGCTCGCGCCGCCGGGCGCGGCGCGAAACGAACTGCGGCTCAAGCGCTGCGGCGCGTTCGCGAGTCTGGGGCGGATCGCGGCGGTCGAGGCCGACGTGCGTGCCGCTCTCGACGAGGATCTTCCGGAGGGAATGCGAGCGCGCTGGCTGGTGTACCACGCCTGGTGGCAGGACTCGACCGGAGACCGGCCCGGCGCGCTGGTGACGGACGAGCGCGCGCTCGCCCAGGCTCAGGCCGCGGGTGACGACCTCGCAGTCGCGAATGCCACGAGAAGCGCCGCGCACCTGATGCTGCGCCTGAACCGGATCGGCGAAGCTCCCGCGATGGCGGAACGCGCGCTCGCGGCCTCCCGCCGGGCCGGAGACCCGCTTGGAGAGGTGAGGGCGCGCATTCTGCTGGCCGCGGTGGCGCGTTTTCGTCATGAATTCGCGGAGGCGGATCGGCGACTGGTCGAGGCGCTGGAGGAGGCGCGCCGACTTCATCTGACGCTGGCGATCGAGGAGACGCTCCAGTACCGCGCGGTGGTGCTGGTGGAGCTGGGCCAATGGAAGGCGGCGCGCGAACAGGCGGCGGAGGCGCTGAACGTGACGCTGGAAGTCGGCCGAGGCCCCGGCGCCGCGACGGCGATGATCACGCTCGCGCTCCACGACGGCCTGTGCGGCCGCCCGCACGAGGCGATGCGCCATTCGCTGGCCGCGGTCCGGCTGTGCCGGGCGCACATGCCCGGCCGCAAGATGGGCGCGCGGCGCGCACTCGCTCAGGCGTTGCGCATCCAGGGCCGGCTGGTGGCGGCGGAACGCGTGGCCCAGCGCGCGGTCGAGAACGCGCTGCGCATGAGGAACACCGACGAGATGGACTGGAGTCGGGTGGAACTCGGGCAGTGCCTGGCCGCGACCGGGCGCTGGCGCGACGCCGGCGCGGTGTGGACGGACGCCGCCCCCGCGGCAAGACCTGTCGATTCGATCGCTGCGGCGGCCCTGCACCTTCTCGCCGGTCGCGCAGCGTTGCGCCAGGGGGCGGTGGACACTGCTCGCGAGCGACTGGCGGCGGTGGATGCCTGGCTCGATGGCCATCCGGCGCTCTATATGTCGGCGCTCGCGGATCAACTGCGCGCAGAGGTCGCGTTCCAGGCGGGCCGTGAGTCCGAAGGGGTGGCGGCCGCGCGGCGGGCCCTGACGGTGTTCGACGATCTCCCTGCGCCAGCCGATCGGGCCGCCGCGGCTTTCGAATTCGCGCGGATGACGATCGATCAGGAGTCCGGCACGCGTGCCCCGGTGGGCGAGTGGCTGGAAGAGGCCGCGGCCGGCTTCGAGCGTCTCGGGAACCGGCGCGGTCGCGAGCGCGCGCTGACCCTGCTGGTGCGCTGGCTCAAGCAGACGCGAGGCGGGAACGAGCCGGGGCGCGACCACGGTCTCATCGAGGCAGTGAGCCGGCTCCTGCACTCGTTGTCCGATCTGCGCGAGCTCGCGCAACGAGCGATGGAGATCGTGGTCGAGCAGCTCGGCGCCGAGCGCGGCGTGCTGCTGCTCGCGGATGCCGAGACCGGGCGGCTCACTCCCATGGCCGAGCACGGCGCGGTGGACGCGGCGATGCGACGAACCGCGGTCGGCTACAGCACGCGCGTCGTGCAGCACGTCGCGGACAGCGGCGGGAGCCTGCTGATCGTGGATGCGCCTTCCGACCGCCGCGCGCTCTCGGACAGCGTTCTCGCCCTCGGTCTCAAATCCATCGTGTGCGTGCCGATGTACCTCGGCGGCAAGGTGGTGGGAGCGGTGTACCTCGATGATTCACGGCTTCCCGAGGCGTTCAGCGACGACGATCGTCGCCTGCTCGAAGGCTTCGCGCACCTGATGGCGGTCGCGATCGAGAAGAGTCGCGGGCACGAGGAGGTGCAGCGCTTCAACCAGCAGCTGGTGGGGGAGAACATCACGTTGCGCCAGCAGGTCGGCGCGCGGTTCCAGGCGCAGAATCTGATCGGGACCAGCACCGAAATGCAGCGCGTGCTCGCGCACATCGCCATGATGGCGCACAGCGACAGCTCGGTGCTGCTGACCGGAGAGAACGGCACCGGCAAGGAGCTGATCGCCCGCATCATCCATCACTCGGGCCGCCGGCGCATGCGGCAGTTCGTGGCGGTCAACTGCGGTGCGATCCCCGAAACCCTCCTCGAGACCGAGCTGTTCGGAATCGGTCCCGGAGTCGCCACCGACGTGCGGGCCCGTGATGGACGCTTCGTGCAGGCGGACGGCGGCACGCTGTTCCTGGATGAGATCGGGGAGATGCCGCTCCGCCAGCAGGTGGCGTTGCTCGCGGTGCTCTCGAATCGGGAGGTCACGCCGGTCGGCGGCGGCAAACCGATTCTGGTGGATGTCCGGATCATCGCCGCGACGAATCGCGACCTGCGCCAGCTCGTCGAGGAGGGCGCGTTCCGCGAGGATCTCTTCTACCGTCTCAACGTCATTCCGATTGACGTGCCGCCGTTGCGCGAGCGCAAGGCGGACATTCCCGCACTGGTGCGTCACTTCGTGAACGAATTCGCGGGGCACCAGGTGCGCGAAGTGCCCGAGCTCTCCACCGACTTTCTCCCCACGCTGATGCAGAGCGACTGGCCAGGCAACGTGCGCGAGCTGCAGAACTATATCGAGCGCGTGATGTCGCTCCACCCCGGCCGCGTTCTCTCTCCCAGCCCGATGCCACGCGACCTGGGCGAACGCCGAACCATGGTGCGCACAGGACGTGGCCGTCAGCTTCCGGACCTGGTCGAAGAACTGGAACGCCGCATGCTCGAAGAGGCACTGGCCCGGGCGAGCGGCAATCAGACGATTGCAGCAAGAGAGCTTGGACTCACCGAACAGACGCTTCGCTACCGCATGAAGAAATATGACGTGGATAGCGCTCGCAAAAAACGGCGAACTCGTAGTAAATTGCGCACAAGACGATAATCATTTATAACACAACTGATTACGCCACAAACACCGCCTCGCTTCGCAACTAGTTGCGTCCTGCAACGCCATCTGCGTTCCTACCTCGATCGCCTACGTCGAGCCAAGTCATTGCAGCACAAGCTCATCAAGTCCAGAGCAGAAGTGTCGTCGCGTTGGCAGGCTTTTCGCCTTGGTTCGTCCTCGTTCCCCCCGCTTCAACCAGGACGCCTCAAGGAGAGTGCCCATGGGTTTCGTGCGCAATTCCGTTCCGTTCTTCGCCGTCATCACGATCGCCGCAGCGATCGCAGCTCCCCGAAGCTCGAACGCCCAGATCATGGATCCGGGCTCTCCTCCGCGATTGGGCGCGGTGGCGGTCGCACCGAGCCTCGAGAGCGCGCTGCCCGCACCGAGCTTGCGCATCGACGGTTTCCTCGCTGCGCGCACCACCCAGATGCAGATGGCCGCAATGCGCTGGCTCAGCAATACCTCCCGGTCGGCGGTGAAGGCACGTCCGACGCGCGCAGACCTGCGTCCTCGCGTCACGCGTTGAGATCATGACGCCCCGCGGGCTTCGCCAGGTGCGTGCATGTGCGGGAGCCGTTCGCGATGCCGCCCCCGCGCTGCCGCACCTGTATCGACACAGCATGAGTCATCTGCTCCTGCTCGGTGGATCGGCGCGTGAGCGCGAACAGCTTGCGCTCGCCTTTCACCGCGAGAGCGCGCTGCGCACGGGACCTTTCATTCGCGTCGATTGCTCGAGCCAGGAGGCGCAGCTGCGCGTGGCGCTCGAATGGTGGCTTGCGCGCTCGCGCCGCCGCGATGGTCCGAACCCGC
Organism: Candidatus Eiseniibacteriota bacterium; assembly: GCA_031370785.1. Lineage (GTDB taxonomy): Bacteria > Eisenbacteria > RBG-16-71-46 > RBG-16-71-46 > RBG-16-71-46 > DATJGS01. The sequence goes on from JANMQY010000084.1 coordinate 24,319, forward strand.
TGTGGCCGGCCGAGCGCGGAACGCTATTCCTCGACGAGATCGACGCGCTTTCTGCGAACGTGCAGCGCCTACTGCTGGCGCTGATATGCCGCGGCGATGGCGGAGCGGACCGCGAGAATTGGGCTGGACGTCTGGCCGCGGGTTCGTCCGAGGATCTCGCGAACGCGGTCGAGGAAGGGCGCTTTCTTCCCGCGCTTCACGACGGGCTCGACAAGATCTGCGTGGCCCTCGGCGCCGCGCAACCGCACGTAGGTGCGGCATGAGGCTTCGCCGAAACGCGTCCGAGGTGCTGTTGATCACGGCACTGCCCGAGGCTCACGATTCTCTGGTGAGCTCGCTCCGGCGCCGCGGGATCGAAGTCTCGGTCGCGCATGGCGGGAATGCCGCGCTGCGCCGGCTCGGGCGTGGCCCGTCGGTGGTGCTGGTGGATCTCGTACACGGCGCAGGACTGGATCGCACGTCTGTTTCGAGGATCAATCGGACGCGCGGACGCAGCCTGGTCGTGGCCCTGCACGCGGGCGGATTCGGGCAATTTCACGGCGCAGTCGAAGATCTGAGCGTGGACGGGTTCTGCCCCGTGGAAGACTGGCATCCCATCGCCGGTCTGGCGCGCGCCACATCGTCCACACATAGCGCCCAACCGCACTGATTTTGGCCGCCGGATCGGGGGCTCGCGACGCGACTGAGGGGCCGCGCCTCGCGAGTCCATCCGGCGGTTCGCTCTGAGCGGCAACGGGTTCATGCCCGAATTGCCCTGCCTGAACTCTCTGTCCCATCTTGGCACAATTGACGCTACCTATGACGTGACGTTAGACTTCCAGCCGTAACTCTGCCGATTTCAGGGATGCACTCGGCACACCGGCTCTCCCCATGAGGGCGTTCAGGAGGATTCATGTCGCATTTTGCCCGACGCCTTTGGGGAGCCCTGCTCCTTGCCGCGCTGATGGCGCTCTCGACCATGACGGTCGCAGACGCCGCCCCCGTGAAGACTGGCCGCTCCGCCTACCGTGCAGCGGCCTCCACCAGGACCGGGACGCGGGCGACCCATCGCCGCCGCGCGCGCCGTGCCCCTCCGGGTGGAGTCGTCTGGGCCCGCAATGCGATCGTGCTCGATCCCGCCACCGGCGAGATCCTGTTCGAGAAGAACTCGGACCGCTCTGTTCCCATCGCGAGCCTCACCAAGCTCATGACCATGATGGTTTTTCTCGAGCAGAAGCCCGACCTGGACCTGGAGGCCGTGGTCACCCGCGAGGAGATCTCCGGCGGAGGCCACACCCAGCTTCGAACCGGTGAGATGGTTTCTCAGCGCGACCTGCTGCACATGGGGCTCATGTGCTCGGACAACGTCGCGACCCGGGTGCTGGCACGCGAATCGGGCCTGTCGCGTGAGGACTTCCTCGCCCGCATGAATCACAAGGCAATCGAGCTGGGCATGACGCACACCCGCTTCGTGGAGTTCACCGGCCTCGACGAGCGCAATGTCTCCACCGCTGCCGATGTCGCCCGCATGCTGCATGCGGCCGCCGACATCGATCTGATCCGTGAGATCACGACCACTCGTTCCTACGCGTTCCGCACCCAGCGTCGCATGCACCAGATCAGCAACACTAACCGCCTGCTGTTCAGTCGCTACGAGATCCTGGGGGGCAAGACCGGGTTCATCAACGAGGCCGGGTACTGCTTCGCCACGTGGCTCCACACGCAGGGCCGCGATCTGATCGCGGTCGTCCTCGGAGCGCCGACCAACGCCACGCGCTTCGCCGACACGGTCCGGCTGGTCCAGCGCACGACTACGGCCAGCATCGCCCAGCCCTAGCCGCGGCATGACCGCCCGCCAGCGCGCCGGCGCCCTGCTCGCAGGGTTCGCCGCCGGGTTGGCGGGCGGACTCTTTGGTGTGGGCGGCGGACTCGTGCTGATCCCGCTCATGACCACCTTCTTCGGGCTCACCCAGCACCAGGCGCATGGAACTTCGCTGGCGGTGATCGGCGCGACCGCGCTGGCCTCGATCGCGGTGTACGCCGCCTACTCGAACGTGGCGTGGGGCACGGCCGCAGTCGTCGCCGCTGCCAGTCTACTGACCGTGCGCCTCGGAGCGCGCTGGGCGACGCGGCTCTCCTCGCTCTGGCTCACCCGCAGCTTCGCCGTGTTTCTCGTGGTGGTCGCGGTGCGCCTGCTGTGGAAGTCTCCGTCCGGCTCGGGTGATCCGATCTATCACGGGCTTCCCGGGATCGCGCTCGATGCCGCGCTGGGAGCTGCGGTCGGCGTGCTCGCCGGCTTCATGGGAGTGGGCGGCGGCATTCTCGCGGTTCCGGCCTTCACTCTGCTGCTCGGCATGTCCCAGCAGTTGGCGCAGGGCACCTCTCTCGCGGTGATTCTGGTGACCGCCCCGGTCGGCTCCCTCGAGCATGCCCGGCACGGCAATGTGGTGTGGAAGCTGGTCCCGATGCTCGCTCTCGGGGCCGCCATCGGCGGACCGGCCGCCTCGTGGCTTGCCCAGGGTCTTCCCCAGCAGCTCCTCGCCCGCGCCTTCGCGGTGTTCCTGCTGATCAACGCCGGGTCCACCTGGGCACGTGCCAGCCGACGAACCGACGGGAAGCAGCCGTCAGAGACCATCCGGGCCTCCTGACGCCTACTTAGCGCAGATTCTCGGGCGAAGCCATGGTCCTGGGCCTCGCTCTGGCTTCCTCGTGAATCAACGGCTTTTCCTCCAGATTTTTCCTGCGAGAGAGCATTACGTACTTGTGAAATGCCTGGCGCGGTCTTAGCCTTATCGTCGTTCAAGTTCGATAAGACGCGCGGCTCCCCGCACCTCTCCGCGACGAACCCCCTTCGGGACGGTCTCGCCATCCGGGTCCACGGGCGCTTCGCATCCTCGCCCGACGCAGGGCCGGCCACTCGGATTGTCCACGGAACTCACGGGCCGTGACCCGTCGGCGCATTCCATTTCATCAAGGGTACACACCCGCAAGGAGAGCATCATGAAGAATGCTACGAAGCTCATGACCACAGCGCTCGCCCTCGGTCTCGCGGCAATCGCGGCATCGTCGGCTCAGGCAACCGTCCTCGTGAGCGAAGGCTTCAACTACGCGAACGGCAACCTGGTTCCCAACGGTGGATGGGCCAACTACAGCGGCGCCCTGACGGACATTCAGGTCACGAGCAACCGCGCCGTCGGCTTCGGTCCCAACGCGAATGACGACCACAAGCTGTTCACGGCCCAGCCGACCACGGCCAAGACCTACGCCTGCTTCGAAGTGACGATCCCGGCCGTCGCGGGCGCGCCCAAGCCCATCTATTTCGCCGAGCTCAAGGACGCGGGTGCAGCGAACCTCGTGTCGCGCATTTATGTGCTGCCGATCACGGGCGGCTGGACGTTTGGCCTCTCGCACTCGAGCACCAGTGCCACGGTTGGAGTGGTGGCCTGGTCGTCCACGACTCTCCTTTACGACACGCCCTACCAGCTCGTCATCAACTACGATCCGGTGGCGAAGTCGTCGACGTTGTGGGTGAATCCGGCGAACGAGCTCAGCCCGAGCGTCTCGATCACGAACTCGGCGATTGCGGCGCTCGCGGTCTCCGGATTCGGACTGCGTCAGAGCAATTCGGCGTCCACGTTGCCCTCGAGCCCGGCATATGTCGGGACCGCGGACTGGGGCTTCTCGGTGGACAATCTCGGCGTCGGCACGACGTTCGACGATGCGTGCTTCCAGGTGACTCCTTCGAATCGGTCGACGTGGGGCCGACTCAAGGTCATTTACCGCTAACAGAGCTGCTTTTCGAGCGGCCGCCCGAGTTTCGCGGGCGGCCGTTTTCGTTTGAGGTCTCGGGCGCGGCGTGCCCAATTCCCCTCAAGCCAGGGACCCGTCCGGGGCCGGGACACCCTGTCGCGGGGGAGCGCCCACGGCGGGAAGGTTCTTTACACCCAGGTGGCAAGAGTCCATCACTCTCCACCCACTTCCCACCACTTGGATCGGGCGCTCAAAGAATCTGGATTCTGAGCCCAATTCCGCCTCGCACAATCTCTTGCGTCCGACACCCCATGCCCGGGTTCCCCGCCCCAGATTCCGGCCGACGAATTGCTAATTGAAAGGTCGGACGTGAACCCCTAAGCCCCGGGGCGCGCATCCAGCCGGTACCGCTCTCCAGTCCGACACCCCGGAGCATCCATGCCCCGTCCCGAGAGGCCGCGTATGCAGCCCGCCCGGAAGTCCCGTGCTCTGCGCGTCCGCGCTGCGGATGCGACTCCCGAGCGATCGCGCCCCCCGGAACGCGCGGAATCGTCGGCGCCCCATCCCACCTCGCTGCCCGCGGAAGTCTCCCGGCAGGCCCAGCGCGAGATGGATCGGCTGCGCCGCCTGCCCTCGGGATCCCCCGAAGCCGGGCAGATTCGCGCGTACCTGCAGTGGCTGTGGTCTCTGCCCTGGGAAGCGCTCTCGAGCGAGGACGCCGATCTCAAGCAGGTCGAGGCAAGTCTCGAGCGCGATCACCTCGGCATGGCAAAGGCCAAGGAGCGCATCGTCGAGTATCTCGCCGTGCGTCGCCTCAAGCCCGATCTGCCTGGACCTGCGCTGTGCCTCGTCGGCCCGCCCGGCACCGGCAAGTCGTCGCTCGGCGCCGCCGTGGCTCGTGCGCTCAATCGTCCGTTCGTGCGCATCAGCGTTTCCGGAAGCAGCGACGCCGGCGAGCTGTGCGGCGTGAGCCGCACGCTCCCGGGTGCGCAGCCGGGCAAGATCGTACGTGCGCTGCGCGAAGCCCGCGTCGCCAACCCGGTGCTGATGATCGACGGAGTGGATCGACTGGTCGGAGAAGGCGGCCTCGAGGTCGCCGAGGTGCTGCTCGAGCTCCTCGATCCCGAGTCCAACGCCCATTTCAACGATCACTATCTCGGGCTGCCGATCGATCTTTCGCACGCGGTGTTGCTGCTGTGCGCGAACAATCTCGATGGGGTTCTGGACTCGCTCCAGGAGCGCATCGAGGTCATCGAAGTTCCGGGCTACGGCGAGGATGAGAAGATCGAAATCGCGCGTCGCTTCCTCCTGCCGCGCCAGCTCCACGATCACGGTCTCTCTCCGCGCGACATCGTGCTGTCCGAAGAGACGCTGCGCGCGATCGTCCGCCACTACACGCTCGAAGCCGGCGTGCGCGGACTCTCACGTCAGATCGCGACCGTGTGCCGCAAGGTGGCGCGCGCGCGCGCAACCGGCGACATGCGCCGCCATCAGGTCAGCCCCGCGAAGATGGAGGACTATCTCGGGCATCAGGTCTACGCGCCCGAGATGGTGGGCAAGAGCGATGAGGTGGGAGTCGCGGTCGGCCTGGCGTGGACCGCCGCCGGCGGCGAGATTCTCATCGTCGAGGCGCTCAAGATGCCGGGCTCGGGGCGGGTGGTGACGACCGGACAGCTGGGCGAGGTGATGAAGGAGTCGGTGCAGGCCGCGCACTCCTACGTGCGCTCGCGCGCGGATCTGCTCGAGATCGACGCCGAGTCCTTTGCGAACTACGACATCCACATCCACTTCCCCGCCGCGGGAGTTCCCAAGGACGGACCGTCGGCCGGGATCACCGTCGGGCTGGTCATCGCCTCGGTGCTCAGCGATCGGCCGATCCGTCACGATGTGGCGATGACCGGCGAAGTGAGCCTGCGCGGCAAGGTGCTGGTGGTGGGCGGACTGCGCGAGAAGGCGCTCGCCGCGTATCGCGCCGGATTCCGCACCCTGCTGTTTCCGATGGCCAATGCGAAGGATCTCGGCGACGTGCCTGCCGACGTTCGCGAGAAAATCGAGATGGTGCCGGTCGAGACCATGGACGAGGTATTCACGATCGCGCTGCACCGGGTCATTGTGCCGCAGCGCATGTCGGGCAACTTCATCATCCAGGTCGAGGACGACGAGGAAGAGGACGGCGATTCGTCGCAGGAGCCGGCACAGCGCGTCGCCCGGCCCGGCCGTCGGGCTCGCCCGCGCTGAACCATCGCAGGGCACCGTTCTAGGTCGGCTCGACGCCTTCGATGTCCTCGTCCGTCACCGCGCCGCCGCGCTCCAGCGCCTGCAGGTAGTCGGCGATGATCTCGCGAGCTTCGTCGGCCTCGCTGCGCGGCACCAGGATTTCTCCCCACGCCGTCGTCGTCCAGTCGCGTCGCACCGTGCCATAGCCCGGAAGCATCGTGCTGCGCAGCACCGTGCGGATGCCCCGGTGCTCGAGCACGCCACCGAGCAGCGCTCCCGATGCGGCGTCGGGCACCCGGTGCACGACCTCGGGCGCTTCATCGAACGCGGGAGGTTTGGCGTTCAGCACCACGCGGCATTTCGGGCACGCGGCCACCGCGGCCTCGTACTCCGCGCCGCACTCCGGGCAGAATCCCATGTCACCCCTCGCGTCGCGTCGTGCGCACGGTGCCGACGTAGTGTTCGCGAAGACGTCGCGCGGCCTCAGCAACGTCTTCGCGACGCGTCGCCAGCGACATCCGCACCCAGTCGCCGCACTCCGGGCCGAACGCGGTGCCGGGCAGCACCGCCACACCGAGTCCCAGCCATTCGTGCACCAGATCCCACAGCGGACGGCCGTCGCGGGCCTCCGACACGTCGGCGAATGCGTAGAACGCGCCGCGCGGCACCGGCACCCGGATCGCGCTCTGGCCCTCGAGCCCGGCGAGCAGCAGATCGCGGCGCTCCGCATAGGCTCGGCGCATCGTCTCGACCGCGACCTGCGGTCCGCGAACCGCGGCGAGTGCCGCGCTCTGCACCGAAGGGAATACGCCGTGGGTCGTGTAGAACGAGAGCAGCGGACCCATCACGGGACGCAGGGGCGGTGGCGAGACCACGTAGCCGATGCGCCACCCGGTCATCGCGTACGACTTCGAGAACGTATAGACGCTGAGCGTGCGCTCGGCCATGCCGGGCATCGATCCCAGGCTCACGTGCGTGGCGCCGTCGAACAGAAGGTGCTCGTACGCTTCGTCGCTGATCACCCACAGATCGCGCTCGATTGCGACTTCGGCAATCACTGCGAGCTGCTCGCGGGTGAGCACCACTCCGGTGGGATTGTTCGGCGAGTTCACGTACAGGCCGCGCGTCTCGGGTTGCAGCGCCGCGCGCAGCGTGGCGCCGAACTCTGCCGGTGAAATCGCGCCCGAGCCCAGACCGAGATAGGCGGGCAACGTGCGATAGCGCGCGCCATGCGCAAAGCCGACCAGCTTGGGGATTGCCATCCAGTGCGGCGAGAGCACCAGCACTTCATCGCCCGGGCTGAGCAACCCCTGAAAGGCGAGGAACAGCGCATGCGTTCCTCCGTCGGTCACGACGACGTCGTCGGGTTCGCAGCGGATGCCATTTTCGCGCGCCAGCTTTTCGACCACCGCCTGGCGAAGCGGCATCGACCCGCGCGCGTCGGGGTAGTGCGTTTCGCCGGCACGCGCCGCGGCGGCCAGCGCCTCGACCACGTGGGGCGGCGTGTCGAAGTCCGGTTCTCCGCGCTCCAGATGCATCACGCGCTCACCGGCCTGCTCGCGCGCGCGGGCTGCGGCCATCACCTGGCCGAGTTCGGAGGTCATGCGCAACACGGGGCGATCGGCGATGAGCTTGGGCATGGCGGACTCCTGGAGGTCTGGATGAATTCGGTCGGCGCATTGCACTTTAGCATGCCAACCGACACCGCCCGCACCGCCTCCCCCGGCACAAGCCTTGCCCTCCAGACCAGTCCCCGGACCGAACCTGCACCCCTGGAGGGATTTCTCATGTCCAAGTTCGATCTTCGTGACATCTCGGAGCGGCTCACGCGCTCTCGCGACACCGAAGCCGTGGTTTTCGAGTTCCTCGGCTATCTACAAGCGATGCGCTCGGATTGGCGGGCGTCCCTCGCCTTCTACGAAGTCAGCCGTGATGCATTGGTGAACGTGTACGAGCGACAGGGTCATCGCCTGATCCGCAGGGACCAGACCATCGGCGTGGACCAGTTGCCCGCCCGACTCGTGCGAAAGTTCTTCCACCCCAGTGCATTTTTCAATCGCACCGACCGCAGGGCCCTTCTGTCCCATGTGTTTCAAACCTCACCCTGGTACGAACCGGACGTGCTCGAAGCGCCCGCGCTGCGACTCGTGACGCCGGTCGCCAACTGGCAGGCGTGCGTCTGCATGCCGCTCGTGGACCAGGAGGACATCCTCGCGATGCTGGTGATTGCGAGCGAGAAAAAGGGCGCGTTCACCAGCAACGTGATCAGCGAGCTGATTCCGGTCAAGAGCATCGCCGCGTTGGCGCTCTCGCAGCACCTCTATCGCACCTCGCATCCGCAGGTGGAAAAGGCGAACGATCGCGAAGTCCGGGCCGCGGCGGCCGACTTCCAGGAACGCATCCGCCAGCTGAACGCACAGACGGAGCAGTTGCGCGAGGAGAACCATCTCAAGGCGCGCAAGCTGGAAGCGCTCAGCGGTCAGATCGCGGCGCTCGACCGGGACTCCGGCGAGTACCGGCAGGAGCTGGAGCGGGTGAAGAACACCCTGTTCGCGCTCGAGGAGCAGTCCGCCGAGGCCACGCAGCATCTCAGCGCGGCGTACTCGGAGCTCAGCCAGGCACAGCAGCAGATGGTCGGTGGTCAGCAGACCCTCGACTTCTTCAAGGAGGTTTTCCGGATGCTCTCGGACGAGCACGACAGCGAAAACTTCACGCGCACGCTGGTCTCGTGGTTCTGCGAGCAGTTCGGCGTCGAGCGCTGCAGCCTGATGGTGCTCGACGGCTCGGGCGAGACGCTGCAGATCCATGCGCAGCTCGGCATCGATCCGAGCATCGCAAACCAGGTCAGGGTGCGGCTCGGGCAGGGCATTGCGGGCTGGGTGGCGCACAATCGCAAGCCGCTTTTCGTCCGCGCGCCCGAGGAGGCGATCGACTCGCCGCACACGCACCAGGACGCCTACAACTCGGACTCGTTCATCTCCGTCCCGCTGGTGCACAACAACCGTCTGTCGGGCGTCCTCAACCTGAGCAACAAGAATGACGGCGAAGTCTTCGACGACCTGGATCTCGACCGGGCGGTGCTGGCCGGCTCGCTGATCGCGATGGTGCTCGGTGCGCAGCAGCGTGCGCGACACACGGACGCCCATCGGGCGGCCTGATCCTTCTCTGAAGCGTCTAGGAAGCGTGACCCGACCTCCGTCGGATTCGGAGGCCGGGCTCGTGCGGCGTTTCGCGCGCAACCGGGCGGAACTCGGCGAGGGCGCGGCGGTGCGAGGCGAATGCGATCTGCTTCGGCAGGCGGGCGAGCGGATGGAAGCGCGCCGCGATCGCATCGTCACCGGGCCGGAGTCGTCCGCCGGTGCGCTCGGCGGTGTACAGGATCAGCACCGCACGGACGCGTGGATCGTCGAAGCCCGCATAGACACCGAACAGGCCGGTCAGTCGCGCGATGATGCCGGTCTCCTCGCGCAGCTCGCGCAGCGCGCAGTGCTCCGGCGTCTCGCCGTACTCCATGAATCCCGCCGGCAGGCACCACGTGCCGGCGCGCGGATCGAACTTGCGGCGCACCAGCAGCACCTCCGCGTCTCGCGCGAGCAGCACGCCCGCCGCCGGGGCCGGATTGCGATAGTAGATGAATCCGCATCGATCGCAGGTGGGGCGTTGCTGCCCGTGATCGTCGCGCGGGCGAAGCGGCGTCGAGCAACGCGGACAGAAACGGAAGAGGTGTGGCTCGGGCATGGCGGGCGACACTACGTGGCGCGTCGGAGCCGCGCAACCGCTGGGCGCCCGGCGCCGGGCACCTTCGCGCCGTAACAAGACGCCGGCCATCGGGCAGGCGTGCGCGCCTGCTTCGAAGACGGGCATGCGAAGGCCCGGCCGGATGCTCCGGCCGGGCCCTGCGCTCCGCCGCCATCATGAGGAGCGCCGCGCTGCTCCCTTCCGCGTCGATCCACGCCCTGGATCCGTCGCGCCGCTGGCGCGTGCGGTCGGGATCGACGCCCCTCAGGACGGGGCGGCAGACCGGATCAGTTCCGGTGCATCTCGCGCATCTGATCGCGGAGCTGTTTCATCTCCTCGCGCAGCTGGCGCATCTGCTCACGCAGGTCGCCGTCATCGAGCCGGTTCTGAATGCGAATGCGATCGCCGAGCGGCCCATCCTGTGAGCGGAACATCGTGCGTGTCTCGCGATTCAGTTGCGCCTCCAGCGTGCGACGGGCGCCGCGGCGCACCACGCTCAGCGTCACCTTCTGGTCGGCTCCGCTCAGCGCCTCGATCACATCGTTCGAGTCGTACACCTTGCTCGAGCCGACGGCGGTGATGACGTCTCCCGCCTTGAGACCGGCCCGCTCGGCGGGCGTATCCTTGATGACTTCGACGACCAGCGCTCCCTTGCCCTCGGGTGAGCCGAGCGCGCCGGCCAGGTCCGGATTGAGATCCTCGAGCCTCACTCCGAGCCGCCCGCGGCCCGTGAACATCCCGGGAAAATCGCGCGGCGTGGTCTCGAAGCGGAACGCGCGCGGAGCGACCCGTCCTCTGACCTCGGGAACGACCGGCGTGGGCATGTCGGGCATGTCGGACATGTCGGGCGCTTCGGGTGTCTCGGGCGCTTCGAAACCTTCACCCTCCTGGTCGCTCCGGCCACGTGCCCGGGTCTGGCCGTCCTCGGACGGACGCGTGGCCAGCCTGGCGTTGAGTGTGCGCTTCTCGCCGTTGCGGACGATCTCGAGCGCGATGCTCTGGCCCGGATTTTCCGCCAGCACCAGGTTCGAGAGGTCCTCCGGAGTCCGCACCGGGCGCGAGTTCAGGCGAACGATCACGTCGCCCTTGCGCAGGCCCGCCCGATCCGCGGGACTCTGCGGTACCACCCGATTCACCAGAACGCCGTCACCCTTGTAGTCGAGCCCATCGCGAAGCGCGTCGGTGAATTCCTGCGAATACACGCCGAGCCACGCCTTCGCCTTCGCATTCTCGTCACTGGCGGCGTGCGCCGGAACAATGCCGAGCGACATCGCCGCGAGCGCGATCGCCGCTGCGGTCGCGACCCACCCCATTGGCTGTTGCCTGCGCATGAGATTTCTCCCTGTGCTAGTTTGCCGAGCCTGAATTCCACCCGAGCCTGCGTGATGAACCCGCCATTCGCGGCCCGGTTCCCGGAACCTGCCCGCTTCCTGCGTTGGACAGTCCGAGCGTGCCATGAAAGTCAATGACCTGTTAAACCTCGAGGTCGAGCAGCTTGCCCTTGGCGGCAAGGGGCTCGCCCGTCACGACGGCCGTGTCGTGTTCGTGGATCGTGGGCTGCCCGGAGACTCGATCCGGGCACGGCTCACCCGGGTCAAGCGCGGCTGGGCCGAGGCGCGCCTCGAAGAGGTGGTTCGCCCCTCGCCGAGACGAGTGGATCCGCCGTGTCCGCACGTCGCGCGCTGCGGCGGGTGCCGCTTCCAGGATCTGCCCTACGCCGATCAGCTCCTGTGGAAGGAGCGACAGCTGCGCGAGACGCTCGAACATCTCGGCGGCCTGGTCGCCCCGCGGGTGCTCCCGATCACCGGCGCGCCCGAGCAGTTCCGCTATCGCAACAAGATGGAGTTCAGCTTCGCGCCCGATGCGGCCGGCGAGCCGGTGCTCGGGCTTCACGAGCGCGGCACGTTCGACCGTATCTTCGCGCTCGAGACCTGCCTGCTGCCGAGCGCACTGACCGTCGAGATCGTTCGCTTCACCCGGGACTTCGCGCGCCGTCATCGCTGGCGCGCCTACCACCCTCGCCGCCACGATGGCGTGGTGCGCTTCCTGACCGTGCGCCACCTGCCGCTGACCGACGAATGCGCGGTGCACCTGATCGCGTTCTCCGAGGACGTGCCCGGGCTCGAGCAGTGGGCTGCCGGAGTGAGCGCGCTTTCGCCCGCGATTCGCGGGGTCATGCTGGGCCTCGCGCGCTCACGCGCAAACATCGCGTCCAGCGAGGAGGAGCGGGTGCTGGTCGGACGCGCCACGGTGGTGGAGCGCCTGCTCGGGCTCGAGTTCGAAGCGTCGGCCAACGCGTTTCTTCAGACCAACAGCCGGCAGGCCGAGGCGCTCTACGCCGCTGCCCTCGCCGCGGCGCGTCTGTCGGGCGGTGAGACCGTGCTCGATCTGTACTGCGGCACTGGCACGCTCACCCTGCTGTTTGCCCGGGCCGCCTCCCGCGCGATCGGGGTCGAAAGTGTTCCCGAGGCGGTGGAGGCGGCGCGGCGCAACGCGGAGCGCAACCGCATCGCGAACGTCTCGTTCGAATGCGGAGAAGCGCGCCGGGTGCTTCGCGAGTGGGCACGCGGCGAACGTGCTTCCGCGCCGCGCCCCGACCTGGTGGTGGTGGATCCGCCACGCGCCGGACTTCACCCGCGCGTCGTCGCGCGGATCGCCGAGCTCGAGCCGAAGCGCATGGTCTACGTTTCGTGCAACCCGGCGACACTGGCGCGCGACCTCAAGGGTTTCGCCGCTCTCGGACTCGGCCTGGACGAGGTCGCGCCCTTCGACATGTTCCCGCACACCCCGCACATCGAGTGCGTGGCGCGACTCGAGCCCACCGGGGGTTGAATCCGGGCTGTGCTACACTTTCCGCCCATGAATTCCTCCTGCTGGCGCTCCCTGCTCACCGTGTGGATGGCGGCCTCGGCGCTTGCCGCCCCCTCCGCCCCGGCCCTTTCGACCGAGCTCGACAGCGCCACGTTCAAGATCTACCTCCATGGCCGGCCGCTCGGACGGGAGCTGTATCGACTCGAGTCCGGGGGCGACACGCTCACCGTGTATGCGCAGGCCCAGCTCGTACTTCCGGGCCCGGTCACCGGGGACACGCTGATCAAGAGCATGCGCATGGTTGCGGACGCTTTCGACTTCGACATCCGGCGCTATGAGTCGTTCCAGCGCTTCCGCGGTCAGAAGCTCAATCGGGCGATCATCGCGCGCGACACCTCGATGGTCGTCTACCGCGAGGTGGAGGGGGCGGGGACCTCGGACACCTATGCGCGCCCGCCCGGGCGCCTGTTCGTGATGGACGGACAGGTCTTCAGCTCGTTCGAGCTGATGTGCCGCGCGCTGCACGGACGCCAGTTCACCAAACGCCAGATGCACGTATTCGCGTTGAGCGCCCACGACCTGCTCACCGAATTCACCGCGACCGATCTGGGGACCGAGGTGCTGCCGTGGGGAGGACGCCCGGTGACGACGCGCAAGCTCGGCATCAGCGATGAGCAGAACCACTACCTGGTCTGGATGGGGCCCACCGGGCACATGATCAAACTGGAGATGCCCGAGGGCGGCCTGCGTCTGGATCGCGAGCCGCCGCCGTTCAAGAGGCTGAAGAAGCCGAAGGCGTAGCGCGCCGCTGGATCCACTCCAGCAGCAGTCGCACTCCGAATCCGGTCGGCCCGCGTCCCTCGTGCGCACGCTCCGCCGGGATCCACGCGGTGCTCGCGATATCGAGGTGCGCCCAGGACATGCCGCGCGCGAAGTGACGCAGGAACATCGCGCCGAGGATCGCGCCGCCCTCGCGTGCCGCGGAGTTCACCATGTCGGCCGTGTCGCTCCGGAGCTCGGGCGCGTATTCGTCCCACAGCGGCATGCGCCACAACCGCTCGCCGGTCACGAGGCCCGCCTGCTCCAGTTCGCGCGCGAGCCGTTCCTCTGCGGTGAACAGCCCGGCGGCCAGATGCCCGAGCGCGATGCTGATCGCGCCGGTCAGCGTGGCCAGATCCACCACCGCCTCGGCGCCGAAGCGCCGCGCGTAGCCCAGTGCATCGGCGAGGATGAGCCGGCCCTCGGCGTCGGTGTTGGTGACTTCGATCGTCGTCCCGTCCAGCGCCCGCACCACGTCGCCGGGCTTGAGCGCGCGCCCGCCCGGCATGTTCTCGGCCGCGGGGATCAGGCCGACGATCCGGAACGGAGTCTCGATCGCGGGCAGCGCGGCGAACATCCCGAGCACCGCTGCGGCGCCCGACATGTCGTATTTCATCTTGTGCATGTTCTCGCGCGGCTTGAGCGAGATCCCACCGGTGTCGAAGGTCACGCCCTTGCCGATCACTACCAGCGTTCGCGGCGCCTTCGCCCCCGCCACACGTCGCGGCTTGCGCTCGAGCACGATGAAGCGCGGCGGGTGGATGCTGCCGCGCCCGACGGCGAGCAGCGCGCCCATGCCGAGCCGCTCCATCTGCGGAACATCCAGCACCCGGACGGTCGCGCCCGCCCCTCGCGCGATCTCGCGCGCGCGTGAGGCGAGGACTTCGGGTGTGAGGTCCTGTCCGGGCGTGGACGCGAGATCCCTCGCCAGGCACACCGCCTCTCCGATGCGCGCACCGCGCGCAACCGCCGCCGCCAGCGCCTTTGCGTTCCTGGCTTCGCGCTCGATGATCTCCACGCGCCGCAGCGGCGGCGGATCCGGCCGGGTGCGGTACGCGGAGAAGCGGTGGTGTCCGAGCGCCACGCCCTCGGCGACCGCCTGCGCGAGCTGGTGCGCCTCCGGTCCGCCGCGCATTGCGACAGGAGCGATTGTGGCGAGCACGCCGACGCGCAGATCTCGAGCGCGGCGGGCGACCAGCGCGAAGGCCTGGCGCGTACGATGCGCGTCGAACACCTTCGGGTCACCGAGCCCGACGACGATCACGCGCTTCGCCCGCCCGCGCACCGGATGCAGCACCACGCACTCCAGCCAGCGTCCGGAAAAATCTCCGGAGCGAAGCAGCGCCGCGAGCGCGCCGCCGGTCGCGCGATTCACCTCGGCTGCCGCGCCGGAGAGCCGGCGCTCGTCCTGGAACATGCCGAGCGCGAGCGCGCCAGCCACACGTGCGGCGGGATTGCCACCGCGAATCACGATGTCCATGGGTCTCCTGCGACGTGAGGGTCATGCGAATCGAGCCGCTCGGGAGACTAGCGCAACTGCCTGTGCGCTCGACAGGATGCAGGGAATGGGGAATGCCGCTTGCCTGACGACGTATGGCGCTGGCATGCTTCCCGCGTCCCAACCTCGAACACGAGCGTGAAGCGAGAGGCATCACGCCGTCGACTGCGCTCCGACAGAACAGGCGCGCGGTCTGCGGCACAACGAAGGAGATTCCCTCATGAAGCGAATCTGGACCCTCGCGGCAGCGGCCGCGATTGCAGTGGCGTTGTTCACCGGCTGTTCGAAGAAGGCGGACGAAGCGACGACCAGCGCCGACAGTCTGCTCTCCCCCAGCCCGGTCGAGCAGCCTCAGGGCGATCTGACACCGCAGACCGCGTATCAGTCTCCGCAGACCCAGGCTCCTCCAACCACAACCCCGAAAGCCAGGCCGAAGACGTCGGGTGGCGGTAACGCGCCGTCGAGCACCCCGAGGGCTCCGGCCAACCCGGGCGTCACGATTCCCGTCGGCACCGGCGTCTCGGTCGCGGTCGATGCACAGCTCTCCTCGGAGACCGCTCACGAGGGTGACACCTGGACCGGCACGGTGAATGAGCCGGTGGTCGTCGGCAGCGCCGCACCCATTCAGGCGGGAAGCACCGTGCATGGCGTCATCGTCGGCGTGCATCCGGCGCAGAAGGGCACGCGCGCCTACCTCGTGCTGGCGATCACCTCGGTCGATGTGAATGGCCATGCGGTGGGCCTGCACGCGACCGCGGACAGCATCATCGCGGGCTCGACCCGTACCCGGAACCTGGGCTCGATCGCGGGCGGCGCCGCTGCCGGTGCGATCATCGGCAAGGCGGTGGGCGGCGGCGGCAAGGGCGCGGTGATTGGCGGGCTGCTCGGCGCCGGCGCGGCCACCGGCGCGGTCGCGGCCTCCAAGGGCTATCAGGCGACACTGAAGGAAGGCTCGGTGCTGGTCTTCCGTGTGGACCGGAGCACTTTCATTCGCACCTGATCGATAGCGTTGGTTCGAAACGGGCGGAGGGAACATCCTCCGCCCGTTTCGCTTTGGGCGCTCGCGCGTTCCTCGATCTCCTTCGCCGCAAACATCGGGCCGCCTCTATCGGACCCGGTGCACACTTCCTCGAGGCGGCGGTGCCCCGCATCGAGCACCCATGACGCGCGCCTGACCCGGCGAGGACACCGCAAGCGCGACTCACCGCATACGCCTCCTTGCGGCGCAACGGCTTTGGGGCCCGCTTCCAGTGGCATGGGCTCTGCTCTCCATGGCTTCACCCGGGCCCTGAACGTCCTGCCGCGTGCCCCTCGGTCGCGGC
Source organism: Candidatus Eiseniibacteriota bacterium (assembly GCA_031370785.1). Classification (GTDB taxonomy): domain Bacteria; phylum Eisenbacteria; class RBG-16-71-46; order RBG-16-71-46; family RBG-16-71-46; genus DATJGS01. Next base: position 40,453 of record JANMQY010000084.1, read on the forward strand.
CCCAAGGAGGAGTTCCATGCGTCTCAAGTCGGTCCTTTCTTTCTCGCCCCTGCTCGCCGTCCTGATCGTGCTCGCGAGCGGGTGCGGCAATAACCAGAACAAGGTGATCGCACCCGGCGGATCGACGTCGCCGGGCGGCGGCGCCGCCATGGAGCAGGCTCAGATCTCGAGCGCGATGGCGCGGACCCCCGAGCTGATCGAAGACGGCCTCTCGGAGAGCGCAGAGGAGGCCGCGCTGGGCGCCGACGGGCCCGCGGGCGGCGCCGCGCTGCTCCATCCGCTCCACTATTGGCGCCGCATCGACAGCGTGAACCGGACCTTCGACTTCGCTTTCTCCGACTCGGATTCGACCGGCCGCCCGACCCGGGCGCTGGTCACGATCCGCAAGGTGCTGCGCGGCTCGTTCAACATCCTGAACGATGACGCTCCCCGGGATTCCGTGCGGCCCGACACTTCGACCACGCACGTGGTGCGCAAGCGCCTCGCCGACCTGTGGGAGCGTCACGTGCTCCTGCGCCGCGTGCGCTCGACCGGAGATCCGGCCCGCACCGAGTGGAAGGTGGCTGCGGTCTCCGGGGTCAAGATCACCTCGTTCCATGGCGACGACGCCCGGCCCGCTTTCGGAGTGACCCGGGTGGTGAAGTTGCGCATCCAGTCGGCGAGCGGGGATACCGTGATCAACGATCCGCTCGCGCTGTTCCGGCTGCGCACCATTCCCGGCTTCCATGCGGGCGAGGACGTGACGCTGACCGCGACCACGCTCCGCAACGACGACGTGGTGGTGCTGATCCGCGCGACTGATCGCCGGCGCTTTCACAACAACGGCGACAATACCTACACGATCTTCTGGCGCGCTTCCCCTGAGACTGGCGCGCACCATGTGGGGGTGAACGCCCTGTCGCGCGGCACGCTGTTCGACGACGGGGCGCCGTACGACTCTCAGTCCTGGCTGTTCCCCTACCTGGTCAGGCCCGACGAGCTGCCGGAGCTGATGCCGTAGGCGTACACGCCAACGCGTGTCGAGAAACCATCGGCGATGCGAGACGGGCGGCCTGCCGCGAGGCAGACCGCCCGTTGCATTGACGCGATCGCACGCGGCGAGGCTTGCCCAGGATTACTCTTCGAGATGATCCGAAGGTCGGGGATCGCGAAACAGCTTGGCCCACTCCTCGAGCTCGCTCTTGCTGATCGCGGCAGGCTTCTCGATCTCCTCGGCCTCGCCGCCCGCCGAGCGCGGGCCGAGTGTGCTCGCGAGGAAGAGATCGGCGAGCGCGATGTCGGCCCCGGCCGCGCGCGCATGGCGTGCGACTTCGAGGTCCGAGGTGACTACGGTGAGGCGCTCCACCCGATCGATCCTCTCTTCCACGATGGTGCGGATCAGATCGTCGGCTTTCTCGGGAGGTTTCGAGAAGCGCACGTCGACGCGCGAGCTTCCACTGACGCGGGCGCCGCCTTCGTCCGCGCCGTCGAACACCACCACGAACTGCGCGTCTCCGGTGCCAACTGCCCAGGACAGCAGGTTGACCAGCTTCTCACGCGACTGACGCAGCGAGCGTCCGGGTCCGGGTTTTAGCTGTGGTGTGCGCAGGATGATGTTGTAGCCATCCACCACGATCAGGCGATCCGACAACGGCGCTCCTCCGCTCGGGCGAGGACTACGGGGACAGCGGCCTGCGCCTCGAACGGGGCGGCGCACCGGCCATGAGGCCGATGCGCCGCAGTCTAGCATGCGCGCAGGATCAGGGCTTTCCGCCGCGCGCGGTATGAATGATCGCGCCGCTGTTGCCCACCGCCCAGCCGTGAAGCGCATCGGTGAAGAACACGCTGTTGAGGTGGAACTGCGTGTTCGCGGTCTGCGGCTCCCAGCTGAGACCGCCATCGTCGGTGCGCAGCACCGCGCCTGATCCGCCGCTGTTGAGTCCAACGATGTAGCCGATCGCGTCGGTGGGATAGTTCACGTCCTCGAGCGTGAGCGTCGAGCCCGCGTTCTGAAGCTCCCACGCGGTCGAGTCGGTAGTCACTATGGTGCGAGGCGCGACGCCGAGGCCGCCGACCGCCCAGGCCAGGGTCGAGCTGCGCCGCCAGACACCGTGGAGCGACTGCGCAGTGAGCGACGGCTGAACCACGAACCAGGTGAGTCCGCGGTCGTGCGTGCCGATGATGACGCCCGCATCGCCTACCGCCCACCCGTCGCGCGTGCCGCTGAACGCCACGCTGTGCAGGGTCGAAGCAGTCGGATGGAGTCTGGTCCAGGTCCCGCCCCGATCGAACGTGCGCAGGACGGCGCCGCTCGAGCCCACCGCCCAGCCGGTGTCGCGCGTGGCAAAGATGACGTCCTGCAGGTTTTCGCTCGCCCCCGGGGACACGGGCGTCCAGGAGTTGCCGCCGTTGAGCGTGTGCAGGACCGTCGCATTGTTACCCACTGCCCAGCCTTCGGTCGCGCTCGTGAACCACACCGACTGAAGGTTGAATGCGGTGTTGCTGGTCTGGGTTGCCCACGTCTTTCCGGCGTCCGAGGTCTTGACGACGCGTCCGCCGTCACCCACCGCCCATCCGGTGCGGCCATCGGTGTGGAAGAAAACGCCGTTGAGATTCGAGCTGGTGTTGCTGGTCTGCGTGTACCACCCGGACCGGGTGTACACCGAGACGATGGCGGTGTCGCGCTTGCCGCCGGCTTCGGCGATGATCAGCGTGACGCCCTCACCCACTCCCGCCACGCGCCCGGTCGAGCTGACCGTCGCGACCGCGGAATTCGTGGCGCTCCACGAGAACGACGCGCTTCCGACCAGGGCACCCAGCGTGTCGAGTGCGGCCGCATTGAACTGCGCGTTCTGGCCGACCTGCAGCGTATCCGTGGCCGGAGTCACGACGACCGCAGAAAGCGGCGGCAGCGGGATCACCGGGGCCGCGGGGTTGGTGGTGCTGCAACCCGACACCAGCGACACGGCGATCAGCGCGGGAAGCGTGCGGGAAGCGCGCACAGTCCACCGGAGGAAAGCGCCAGATTTCATGGGCACCCGAATGGTTGGAGGAATGGGCAGGCGGTCGAGCATGGAGCGGGCGGGGAGGCGAGCCTCCTTAGCCCAACAGGACTCGTGCAATTCTAAGGCCAAATGGCTGTGGTGAGAGAGGGTCAAGTTAGCGCTCGGCCGTGGCGTTCGCTTACCCATCGACGCGGGAATTGCCCGGACCAGCATCTTTTTCCGGGCGGTTTCGCCCGATCGATACGCCGCCTTGAGGAAGGCTGGACGTTCTTCTAGTCTGCGCCATCCGTGCGCCACCACGCTTACCGCCCGATCGGGCCGCGCGTGGCCGGCGAAGAAACGAGGGGCCGATGCTCGAAGTTCGCGACGTCACGAAGAGCTACGACGGGCGGGCGGTGGTCAACAGCGTGTCGTTCGAAGTGCAGCCGGGCGAAATCTTCGCGCTCCTCGGCCCGAACGGCGCGGGCAAGACCACCCTGATCCGCATGATCACCGACATCCTCAAGCCCGACTCCGGCAGCATCATGCTTGGAGGCAGCCCGGTCGGCGGCGATCAGCGCGCGCTCGTTTCCTATCTTCCCGAGGAGCGCGGCGTCTACAAGCGCGCGCGCCTAGTGGACGTGCTGGCCTACTTCGGCGAGCTCAAGGGCATGAAGTCGCCCGACGCGCGGGCGACGGCGATGAGGCTCCTCGAGAAGGTGGAGCTGGCGGGACACGCGCAGAAGCAGGTGCAGACGCTCTCCAAGGGCATGCAACAGAAGGTTCAGCTGTGCACCGCGCTGATCGGGGATCCCAGGCTGCTCATTCTCGACGAGCCCTTCACCGGCCTCGATCCCATCAACGTTCAGCTGTTCGAGCGGGTGCTCCAGGAGCGCCGCGCGGCGGGGACGACCATCCTGCTTTCGACCCACCAGATGAACAAGGTCGAGCAGCTGTGCGACCGCGCGCTGATGATCAATCGCGGCCATATGGTGCTGTACGGGTCGGTCCGGGAGATCCGCCGGCGCCACTCCGGCCACGCGGTGGTGGTGAGCGGAGGAGCGGTGCCCGACGGCGTCCCCGGCGTGAGCCGCGTGGCCAAGGTGAACGAAGGCCATCTGCTCACTCTCGAACCCACCGCCACCCCCGAGGGCGTGCTGCGCGCACTGCTGGAGCGCGGCATGAGCCTGCGCTCGTTCGCGCTGGATGAGCCGCCGCTCGAGGACATCTTCGTGAAAGTGGTGACCGAGGGACTGGGCCTCGACCGCGGCCAGAGCGGGCCACCGACCGTCGATGAGCTCATGGCCAGCGGGAGCGCGCGATGAGCTTCTCTCTCGCGCGCGGCATGATCATCGCCCGTCGCGAGTATCTGTCGACGATCCGGCGCAAGGCATTCGTGTTCAGCCTGCTGCTCACGCCGATGGTGTTCGGACTGGTGACGGCGATCCAGGTGTTGACCGCTTCGGACGAGGCCAAGCAGGCACTCAAGATCGGCTCGATCGCGGTCGTCGATTCCGCGGGCCTGCTCGGATCGGCACCCCGCAAGTTCGAGACCGAAGTGCTCAACAAGGACGACGCGACACGCCGGCTCAAGGCAAAGGCCGAACCCAAGCGCGTGCCGACCACCATCGAGTTCTTCCCGGATCAGGTTTCCGCGCTGGCCGCGCTCAAGAGTGGACGCGTCAGCCAGGTGCTGGTGGTGCCGCCCGACTACCTGGCGCGGGGCCAGCTGCGACGCTTCAAGCTCTCGAACAACCTGTTCTCATCGAGCGACGAGCGTGCGGTGGGTCGCTGGCTGGCAAGGAGCCTGGTCGCGAACGCAGTGGATTCGGTACGCGCCGACCGCGCCTCGCGCCCCTTGAGTGGCATCCAGCTGTTCACGCCGACCAAGAGCGGCGAGTACGAACTCCACGACGAGAGTCGCGAGCTGATCGACTTCTTCGTGCCGTTCGGAATGGGCCTGCTGCTCAGCATCGCGATCGTCACCGGCGGTCAGTACCTGCTTCAGGGCGTGAGCGAAGAGAAGGAGTCGCGCATTCTGGAATCCCTTCTTTGCACCGTGACCTCCGAGGAGCTCATGTTCGGCAAGCTGGTCGGTCTCGGCGGCGCCGGGCTCACGCTGGTCGCGGCATGGACGCTGATGGGCTCCTACTTCGTCGCACCCCTGGCAATGGCCGGGAAATTCCACATGTCTCCACTGCTGCTCGCATTCGGCGTCCTCTACTTCATGCTCGGCTACCTTTTCTACGCCAGCCTGATGACCGGGATCGGCGCGATCGCAACCAATCTGCGCGAGGCGAACCAGATGGCGATCCTGTTCACGTTCGCGAATTTTGTCCCGTTCTACATGCTCCCGAAGATCATCGGGCACCCGGACTCCGGGCTCGCGGTGGCCCTGTCCTTGTTCCCACTCACCGCGCCCACCAGCATGCTCATGCGCCTCGCAGCGACGGACGTGGGCGTGCCGGCATGGCAGATCGGAGCCTCTCTCGCGCTGCTCGCGGGCGCGGCATGGCTGGCGGTGGTGATCTCGGCCCGCGTGTTCCGCATCGGACTGCTCATGTACGGGAAGAGCCCGACACTTCCCGAGATCATCCGCTGGGCCCGCCAGGGCTGAGCGGGCCGCCCCAGAGCTTCATCCCGGGCGCTTTGGCCGCAGCGCCCCACGACACCAGCCTGACCTCGGGCGCCCGGCAGCCTTCTCCAGTGCTGGGGGGACGGCCGCTGGTACCCCAGGCGGGGACTGGCGGGCACGCTCGGGAGCCTGAGCCAGCCTCCCGTCGACACTGCACATACGTGCCAAAGCGGGCGCTTTCGGTTCAGCGGTGTGGCAGAACGCCTCACTCTTGTTGCGTCGAACACGCCCATGCCTCATCGAAAATTCCGCTTGGCTCCCGACCCCCCTGTTGCGACAATTACTTACGCGTAGCGACAGGCCCCACTCCCCAAGGAACGGGACTTGCGTAACTACGACACGGCCGCCGGACGAGATCCGGCAGCAACAAATCATCAAGAGCACGACGGCGCACAGTAAAGATTGGGTCCCGAGAGACCCCTGGCGCTGACACGGAATGGAGTCGGATCGCCCCGCACCAAGGCTGGGGACGGTCCGTTCCCTCTTGAGCGCGGACGCACGATCGTTCGCGACTAACGGGATCGCCCGGTCACAAGGCCGGGCGCTTTCGTTTCCCCCCCACGCTTGCACGCTCTCGCGCGAAGTTTCACAATCGGCGCCCCATGCGACCGCTCCGTCTGGGCCTATCCCAGATCAACCCCACCGTCGGCGATCTCGACGGCAATTTCGAGCGGGTGCGAGCCACGATTGAAGAGGCGCGAACACTGGGCGTCGAGCTGCTCGCCTTCCCCGAGATGGTGATCACCGGCTATCCGCCCGAAGACCTGCTGCTCAAGCCATCGTTCATCGAAAGGGCCATCGAGCGCACCCGGGCGCTGCTCCCCTTCAGCGCCGGCATGACGGTGGTGGTGGGCACGGTGGATCGGGACTTCGACCTGTACAACGCCGCCGCGGTACTGCACGACGGCGAGTGGATGGGCACCTACCGCAAGCGCTATCTGCCCAACTACGGCGTCTTCGACGAGAACCGTTACTTCATGCCGGGTACGCGCAATCCGGTATTCGTGCGCGGCGGCACCGTAATCGGCGTCAACATCTGCGAGGACATCTGGTACCCGGGCGGCCCCGTCGAGGAGCAGGTGATCCGGGGCGGCGCCGAGATCATCGTGAACCTGTCCGCATCCCCCTATCACGCCGGCAAGGCGTTGGCCCGGCGCCGCATGCTGTGCACGCGCGCCTCCGACAATCTCGCCGTGGTGTGCTACGTCAATCTGGTCGGCGCGCAGGACGAGATCGTCTACGACGGCGGCAGCCTCATCGTGGACGAGCAGGGCCAGATTCTGGCCGAAGGCCGCATGTTCGAAGAGGACCTGGTCATTGCCGACGTCGACTTCGAATCGGTGTTCAACGCGCGCCTGCATGATCCGAGATTGCGCAAGGGTCGAGCGCTCGACCCCGGCGAGACCTCACCGCGAGTGGAGCTGACGACGCGACCGCCCGCCATCGTCGTCGGGGAGGCCGGTTCCCGAGAAGCGAGCGGCGGCGGCGCGGTGGCGATCGCGACCCGGCCTGTGCTCGAGCGTCGGGCCGAGCCCAGGCGGCTCGACCTGGTCACCGAGATCTACGAGGCGCTGCTGCTGGGCACGCGGGACTACGTTCAGAAGAACCAGTTCAAGACCGTGGTGCTCGGGCTCTCGGGCGGCGTGGACTCCGCACTGTGCGCGTGCATCGCCGCCGACGCGCTGGGCGCCGCAAACGTCGTCGGCGTGTCCATGCCGTCGGAGTTCACCTCGGGGGCTTCGCGCGAGGATGCCGAGGCGCTGGCCCGCGCGCTGGGGCTGCGCTTCTACTCCATCCCGATCCGCGACGTGTTCGAGACCTATCGCCGCGCGCTGGAACCCGCGTTCAGCGGGAAGGAACCGGACACCACCGAGGAGAACCTCCAGGCGCGCATTCGGGGCAACTACCTGATGGCGCTCTCCAACAAGTTCGGCTGGCTGGTGCTCACCACCGGAAACAAGAGTGAGGTCTCGGTCGGCTACAGCACGCTCTACGGCGACATGGCCGGCGGATTCGCGGTGCTCAAGGACGTCTACAAGACCATGGTCTACGAGCTCGCGCGCTCCCGCGCCGTGCGCGACGGCAAGCAGGTGATCCCCGAGCGCACGCTGACCCGCCCGCCGAGCGCCGAGCTGCGGCCCGACCAGACCGATCAGGACACGCTGCCTCCGTACGAAGTGCTGGACCCGATCCTGCGCCTCTACGTCGAGGAGGACCGGGCGGTTCGCGAGATTGCGGAGCTGGGCTACGAGGTCGAAATGGTGCGCCGCGTCGTGCGCATGGTGGACCGCGCCGAGTACAAGCGTCGGCAGAGCCCGCCCGGGATCAAGATCACCCCGCGCGCATTCGGCAAGGACCGGCGGTTGCCGATCACCAATCGCTGGTCGGGATAAGCGGCGCCGCCCCTAGGCCGCGCGGGCGAAATCGAAACGCCGGGCCCCCAGGGGCCCGGCGATCGTGTTACTCGAAGCGGCGACGATGCCGCGGCGCCTTCTGCTCAGGGATTCGCCGAGATCACCGCAACCACCACGGCGTTGGTTACCTCGATGTCGTAGGTGGTGGTGCTGCCGAACAGGTAGAGGGTGAAGACGCCGTCGCCCTTGATTTCGTTCTTGAGCGTGGTCTTACCCGCGGCCGTGAACAGGCCGGCCGAGGCGTCCCAGTCCACCTTCCTGGTTTCGTTCGCACCCAGCGACATCGCCCACAGCTTGAGGCCGCCGGCGGCGGTCACCGAGGCCTGGTCGGCAAGCAGCGCTGCGCTGGACGGACTGGGCACGATCCAGACTTCGGCGCTGACCGGAACGGCAAGATTGTTCCTGAACGTGCCGAGCACCGCGATGTCGACGATGTCCTTGAGCTTGTCCTTGTGCTTCTTGTAGTCCGGGCTCTCTGCCGAGAGGTCGACGTACATGCCGACCGAGGAAAGGCCGTTCACGGCATGCAGGTCGCCGAGATTTGCCGAGACCACGATCTGTCCCGAGATCAGGAAACAGCCGGTGGCGGTCATCGCGGCCAGCGCGATGCTGGGGATCAGTATCCGAAGATTCTTCATGGGTGTCGGCTCCTTACGGCAGGCTCAGGAAATTGTACGAGACCCCGACCGTCACGTTTGCATACTTGCGGGACGCCTCGTTGATCGGAATCGCGTTGAGCTCGCCTCGCAGGCTGACGCCGATCTTGGGCACCGGCGAGAGCTGGAGTCCGAGTCCGAAGTTGTAGCCCATGTCGGTTTCGTCGGCGAGACCGGCCTTCTTGATGGTGAACGAACCGATTCCGGCGTACGGGAAGAAGCTGAGCACGGGCGAGCCGGCATCGAGCCGCGCGTTCAGCCCGTACCCCGTGACCTTGCCGCCGTCGCGGGTGTAGGAGACCCCGGCGAAGGTCTGAGACTTATCTCCGAGGGCGGAGCTGGCGAAATACGGCTCCAGGCTCAGCAGTGGAACCAGGTGAACGGGCACACGCACTCCAAACTGCGTGCCCTGATCGCTGTCGTCCTGAACGATGGGGATGCTCAGGCCGCCGAACACCTCGACCCCGATACTGGCGGCCCTCGCCGTGCCGGCGCCCAGCGTGAGAACCAGCAGCAGCAGGACGGCGAAGTTTCTCATGATGAAGTCCTCCTTCCGTATGACGAGCGCCGCGGGAGGTGCCCACGGCCGGGGGAGCGCAATCCGCGGAATGTAGGCGCGGCCCGGAATCGAATCAAGGCAGCCCTATTGGGCAACCCTGACCGCCAGAACGCTCGCCGCACAGTACCGGGTCAGCAATCCGGCGATGTGCTCGAGCGCCACCGAGAGCGACTGGCCGGCCCGATCCACCGGGCAGAACAGAACCACGACCAGGTTTCGGGTCTCGCCGGTCACGGCGGTGCGCAGCGAGTCCGAGGTGGGCGCGCCGAAAGGTCCATCTTCGTCGGAGAGCAGCAGTCGTCCGGACAAGTTGACGCGCTGCTTGCGGATGCCGGGGTAGCCTTCGCCATCGCGCCCGACCCTGACGCGTACGTTGCCGCGGATCTGATCCCGATCGTAGAGGCCGAGCGGGATCTGGTGCTCGAGCGAACACAGATTGCACACATCCACCGCCGGATTGACCCGCGGCAGGCCCTTGCCCTGCAACACGCGGCGCAACAGCGCCTCGCTGCTCGGGCGGGTCTTGGTCGGATCGAGGTCGAGCTTGTGGAACAGCGAGCGCGCTTCGGCGACCCCCGGGATGTCGGTGGGCTGACGGCCAGAGTAGCTGCCGATCAGCCGTTGCACCGTCCGGTCTCGCTCCTCCTCGAAGGTCGGGGGGAGCGTGTCGAGCTGAACGTTCTCGGCCTCGAGCAGTCCGAGCGCGAGCGTTCCGAGCAGCGACTCATCGACCGCCATCTGCACACCCTCAGGGCGCGCCTGGAGCGACATGACAGCCTCACCTGCCCGAGATGAACTGACGCCTCACTCAATGCCACCCGAGCGGGGGCAAGCTTCAGAGTGGGCGGCGGGAATTCCCTTTCCAACCCAACAGCCGGATGACACGGAGGTCATCCTTGTCGTTGCGGCCAAACGTCAATGTCTTTCGCCGCCCACCGAAGGCCTAGCAATCCGCTCGGCGGACCGTGCGCATCTTTCGTCTTCGGGATCGATGCGCGCCTCGCCCATACGTGGACGCGCGCTGTGGTCGATCAAATCGAGGGGCGGAACATAGCCTCTTGCGAGCGGTGCGCAAGAATTTTTTCGCGTGCCAGCGCACACGGTCTTTTTTGTCGAAGAGCGCACTTGACTTGCGCGCGCGGAGATGTGCAGCGCACTCGTGTCCGCGAACCGACATGCGCCGACGCCTCGGCCGTTTTCGTTTGCCGCAGCGCTGCTATTCGGTCGGAACGTCCACGTTCGCCGGCGGCAGGCGCCGCTCGACGGTGGTGATGCGGTAGCGACGCCGGTTCGCACCCTCGCCGAGATCGATCTCGTCGCCCACCTTGTGATTCATGAGCGCACGACCCACCGCCGACTGGAACGACACGACGTCTGGCCCGAGGTGCTGCTCTCCCTCCCCGAGGATCCAGTAGGTGAGGTCGTCGCTACCGTCCTCGAGCCGCACCTGGGCGCCGAGTCCGACCACGCCCTTCTTGAATTCGGCATCATCGACGAAGCGCGCGCGCGCGAGGCGCAGTTGCAGCGAAGCCACCTGCTTGCTGACGGTGGACTGCTTGAGCTTCGCCGAATGGTACTCGGCGTTCTCCTTGAGGTCCCCGAGCTCGCGTGCCTTCTGGATGGTCTGAGGAATGGTCGTGCGCAGCTCGCGTTCGAGCACCTCGAGATCGCGTTGCAGCTTCTGCGCGGTGGCCCGGGTCATCACCGCCAGCTCGACGTCTTCGGATTGCTGTCCGACGTTGGCGAACAGCCGCTCCGTGCTCTTCTGGCGCGCCTCGCGAACCGCCGCCGCCTCCTCGGTGAGTCCGAGGCGCTCCAGCGCCTCCATCGCGGGGAACAGAAAGCGGTCGCTCGATCGCCACTGGCGCAGCAGGACGCGGATCCGCAGCGCCATGGGCTCACCGGCGGGAGTGCCGCGCAGCATGCGGTCGAACGGACCGTCCGGTTCCAGCCAGCGCAGCACCTTCTCGGCGACCGAAGGCTTCGGCTTCTCCTCCATCAGCGTCAGCGTCGCGAACAGCATTCCCCAGCCGTCGGGCGGTGCGGGTCGATCCTCGATGTGCTCTTCGATGAGACGCAGCGCCGCCGACGGGTAGCGCGATGCGTGCTGCAGAAGAGTGCGGCGCATGTCCGCACGCCCGGCGTCGTCGAGCTGCGCGCGATAGCGCAGCGCGGCGTCGCGGACCGCGGCGAAGCGCGAGTCCAGCGCCGAGAGAATCGCATCCGACTCGACGCCCGCGGCGTGCGAACCCTCGAGCACCGCCAGCTGCTCGTCTTCGGACGGCAGATCGATGATCGACAGCCCCCGCTCCCAAAGCTCGCGCAGCAGGGGCGTCCACTCGTCCTTGCGATCGGGATACCAGCGCACGAAGTACATCCCGGCGCGGGCGCGATCCGCGAGCTCGCCGTCGGGATCGACCACCGCGCGCTGTACGAACTTTCCGAAGCGCACCGAAAGCGCGGGCTCGGCCTGCGGGTGCTGCGACAGAAACTTGCGCAGCGTGTTCAGGTTCGTCTTGACCGACTTGCGCGGCTCGAGTCCTGGGAGCGGCGTGTTGGGGTCGGGGCCCGCCGGAACCGCACCGGCCGGAGTCAGACGATAGTGCTGCTCGAAGGCACGCGCGTGATCGATGCGCGGATCCTTCTCGGCGGCGGCGCGGGCCTTGCGCCAGAACACCGTCCATTCGGCCGCGGGCACGAGGCCGGTCCCGACCAGGAACACCTTCAGCTTGTGGGCGTCCGCCGAGCCCGCGAGCGAGGCGAGCGCGCGCACCAGCATCTCGCCCGGATCCTCGGCGCGCATGCGCTTGAGCTCTTCCGGCTGGGTGAACTGCATGAGCCTGAGATCGTCTTCGGCGACCGGAGTCAGGGTGCGCTTCGCCGCGGCGAACGGCATCTTGTGGCCGCGCGATTTCGCGAAGTCGATCACCACGGTCTCCGCGTCGTTGGAGACGATCCGCCCGGGACCGAATGCGTCGTGATGCACGGCGCGGCCGGGGGGAAGCGCGGCGATCTGGTCGAATTTTTCGAGTGCCGGCAGCAGTGGCTTCATGGGATCTCCCAGCGAGGAATGTTCGATCACGCGAGCCGCGTCGGGCAGCTCGCCGGCCGCATGCTCACGCAGGGCCTCGACCACTGCGGCCCGGAACGTTTCGGCGCCCGAGGCGCCCTGTACTGCGGCCGCGCGGATCGCGACCTCTCGAAGCGCCGCGGCACATTCGCCGGCGCGTCCTGCGGCCTTCACTCTCGGCCATGCGATGTCGAGCAGCTGCTTGCACTCGGCGAACGCGTCGTCCGCAGCCAGCGCGGGCAGGGTCTCGATCAGCCGCACCAGTCCGTCGATCGAGTCGTGCTCCACGAATTCGAGCGCAGCTTCCTCGAGTCCGGCGTAGCGCTTTTCGGCGGCGAAGCGCGGGATCAGCTCCGCGAGCAGCTCGCGCCGATGCTCGCCCTGCCCGGCGTTGCCGAGGCGGACCGAGAGCAGCAGCGCGATCTCGAGATCATCTGGCAGCATCGCCCAGGCCCGTTCGAGCGCCTCGACTCGTGCCGGATCGCGTCCCAGTCCTTCGTGCGCACGCACCAGCAGCCGTACCGCGGCTGCGGTCTCCTCGAGTGCAAGCGCGCGCTCGGCGACGGCGGCCAGCGGCTCCCACTGCTTGCTCTCGGCCAGATGCTCGCCCAGCACCAGAAGGGTCTGGTGCGCCCGCTCCACCTCACCGCCCAGCGCGCATGCGGCCGAGAGCAGGTACTGGGCCGCGAGCGGCGCATCGCTCTGGCGCAGCCTTCCGGCGCATTCGTCCCGCAGCCATGCCAACTGGCCCGCGGCCTGCGCGTCGTGGGCGAGCGCCTCAAGTCGCTCGCGCGATTCGGGCGCGAGGTCGGAGACGAACTCCCCGCGTAAAACGGACGGCAGCGTGTCGCGAACGGACATGCCCAGCGGTGACACCTCGGAAGCAGGGTGATTGGAAAGGGGATATATGATCGCCCACGCGGACTCCGCTGGCAAGCAGGGGATGGCCCGGAGCCGCGTGACGGCAAGGCGCAGTGCACGCTCGCGACACGGCCCCGCGCACTCGTGCGGACGGAGGCGCGGCCTAGCGTGCGCGGCGGAAGCGGATGGGCTCGGAGTAGGCGGTCTCGCCCCGGGCCAGCTCGGAGCGGGCGAGATCGAAATTCGGGCGCGAAATGGCGAGACGCTCGAGCGCCGCGGTGCGCTCGATGCGGACCGCGCCCGAGTCGTTGCTCGCGTCGCGGAAGAAGGAGAAGCAGCTTCCTTGCTCGGCCACGCCCGCGGGCAGATCGAAGGTCCAGCCGGCCGGAGGCAGGATGCGGATGCGGTCGCGGCGCTGCTCCAGTCCGTCGAACAGCACCGGGTTGCGGCGGCTGGTCCGACGCAGCGGCTCCGCCCAGCCCGGCGGCGAGAGGAAGTCGCCGGGCAGCACGATCGCATCTCCGGCGACGGTTGCGCAGCGCGGCCAGGCGAAATCGATCGCGAGCACCAGCGGCTTCTCCACACTCTCGAGCCCAGTGATCTGGAACTCCTTGAGCCTCGCGCCCGAGAGCTCGCGGGTGAGGATGCGGTCGATCAGCTGTTCGCGCCCTGGGGCGCCTCGAGTGCGAAACGCCCCGCGATAATCCATCCCCGGCTCTCCGCCCACCCGGATCTCGAGCGTGCCGGACAGCCCGCCTTCCTCGTCCATCGCGGCGAGCACGCGCCGATCGATGATGCTGCGCTCGGGATCGAGCACCGGGGTCGCGAGGAAGCGCGATACGGACGGGCCGACCACCAGCGCCATGATTCCCTGATCGGCAGCCGGCAGATAGTCGGCGGTCGCATACTCGGCGGTCGGGTCGAGCCACCAGCCGCTCTCGCCGATCGGAAGCCAGACGATCATGTGATTGAACTGGCCGATGTTCACGAGCGCCGTGTCCACCGCCCCCTGGTCGCGGGTTCGCACCAGCGCCGCGAACCCCTCGATGCCGATCTCGTGGAGCAGGCTCAACAGCAGCGTCGACTTGTCCTTGCAATCGCCGTAGCGCAGCCCCAGCACCCGCTGCGCGGGATGCGGCTGATAGCCGCCGATGCCCAGCTCGATCGCGACGTAGCGCACGTCGGTCTGCACGTAGCCGTACAGCGCGCGCACCTTGTCGATCGGGGTCGCGAACCCCGCGGTCAGGCGCGTGGCGAGCTCGCGAATCTGGGGTGTGCCTTTCAGCTGCGGCATCAGGAGCTCGTCGTAGTAATGGCGCCCGACCCAGGCCCACGACCAGCCGGTTCGGGTGGGCGCTCGCGGCGCGAGGCGGATCAGTGGCGCCAGATCCGACAGCGGCGGCATCTGGGTCTCCTGGACGATCGCCTCGACGTCCCGCATCTCCCAGGTGAATTGCTTCACCTCGCCCTCGGGGCGAGGCAGCACCTGAACCATGGGCGTGGTCCGCGTGAGCCCCGAGACCCGCACCGCCTGATCGAATTCCTCGGCGAGAAACGCGCGCGGCACCACGAAGCTCACGCGCGAAACCAGCGTCGGGATGTGATGCGCGAACAGGTGCTGGTCGTACGAATAGATCGAAGGGCTGGTGTACTCGTAGCTCACGTCGATGACGGTGCGCGGCGCGATGGCGGGGAAGGCGAAGCGTTTGCCGCGGATGTCGGAGTACAGCACTTGGTCCGGGAACATCGATACGTCGTGAAAATCCTTCTTCTCGACCCGGTGGCTCTGATTCGGCGAGAGCCAGGTGCGCGCTTCGATCCGCGACAGGCTGTGGTACTCGGAATTCGGAATCTCCCAATCGAGCCAGCCCGCAGCCTGCTGTGGATCGATGATCGCGATCACCTGGTGGACGTCCACGCGTCGGCCGAACTCGTCGCCCTGCCGGCCCAGCTCCGAGACGGTCTCGTCGAGCAGGAAGACCGCGCCGGCATCCGGATACTTCGCCTTCAGCGCATCCCAGTCGGGCCAGTCGAATTCGGGCTTGCCGAAGGCGACGCGCGGCGTAATCAGCGCGAGGACCGCGCCTGCGACAAGCGCGAGACGCGCCAGCGAGCCGCTTCGCGGAAAGCTCGCGCGAACGGATGGGGAGTGGCGGAGCACGGCGCGATTGTTTCACCGCATGTTCGTGCTGTCTGTAGGGAACTGCGGGCCCGCCCCCGCGCGCCCCGGTGCGCGGGGCTTGTGCGCGCTCCACCCCGCCCCTAGACTGCGCCGCGTGAAGATCTACACGCGCACCGGCGATGACGGCACCACCGGCCTGCTCGGCGCCGGCAGGGTCCCCAAGTCCGATCCCAGGGTCGAAGCCTACGGCAGCGTGGATGAGCTGAACGCCGTTCTGGGCGTGGCGCGTGCGCTCGACGCCGAGCGCCGCCTCGATACCGAGCTCGGATCCATCCAGAGCACCCTGTTCCGGGTCGGCGCCGAGCTCGCGACGACCGACTCGCGCATGCTCGAAGGCCTCGAGCGGGTGAGCGATGCGGACATCGCCACCCTGGAATCGTGGATCGACCGGCTCGAAGCCGACCTTTCGCCGCTCAAGAACTTCATCCTGCCGGGTGGCACGCCCTGCGCCGCCGAGCTGCATCTGGCGCGCACCGTGTGCCGGCGCGCCGAGCGCCGGCTGGTCGCGCTGGCCGCCCGCGAGGCAGTCGAGCCGCGGCTCGGGCGCTATCTCAACCGGCTCGCCGACCTGTTGTTCGTGATGGCGCGCTGGACCAATCGACGCGCCGGGACGCCCGAGACCGAGTGGCGCGGCAGGGTGTGACCCGGGAGGGGTCTCGCGCGGGGGACTGGACAACGGCGGGCGGCGCGAGGATAATGCCCGCGCACCCCATTCCCGGGGAGGAACGCACGATCGGTCGCGGTTCGCGTCCGGTCCGCCTCCCGCGGTCGGCTCACCCTCCTGAGAATCGCCCTGACTCCGCTTCACCGTGGGCGCGGATGTGGTGAGCGAGGTGCCGAACGTCTCCAGCACTGCGACACAGGGCTTTCAAGCGCAGTTCGCGCCGTCCGGTGGAAGCAGGTGGAGGCAGAAGCTGCACTAAGCCGGCGAGCGCCGTGAGATCACCCCGGCTCGCGCCACTTGCAGCGCACGCGCCCGTTTCATTTGCCTTCGAGCGCGCGCGCGCTTTCCATCAACGCCGGTCGCCCGAGCATGGACGCCGGAAGGAATCCCGATGAGACCACGTCGTCGACGCCCGCGAGGACCGCGGCCGCCCCAGCCGGGCGGACCCCTTCCCGAAGGGCAGTCCACCGCACAGGCGCCCATGCCTGGCCAGCAGACTCAGCCCGGCCAGGGCCAGATTCAGGGTCAGGGCCAGGGCCAGCGCCGCCGCCGCCGCCGCTCGCGCGGCCCCCGTCCCCTGAACAACAGCGCCCCCCAGCCCTATGCCGGAAACGGGCAGCCTGCGGGAGCAAACCTCGGCCCGCGCAATCCCAACGGCCAGGGCCAACGAAGGGGACGGCGAGGGCGGCAGGGAGGCCGAGCGGGCGGGGGCGAGAAGCACCGCGGACTCGAAGTCCTGCGCGAGATGCAGCAGATCGGCGCGGCCCTCGATCCCACCGAGCGTCTGATCCTCGAGTTACCGCCCGGGAAGGGCGATCCGCCGTACGGCGACCGGATCACCGGTCGCGCCATCGACCTCATCGCGCCGATCGGGCGCGGGCAACGCTGCCTGATCGTGTCGCCCCCCAAGGCGGGCAAGACCCGAATTCTTCAGAGCATTGCCGCCTCGATCGCATTCAATCATCCCGAGGTCGGCATCTACGCTCTGCTGGTGGACGAGCGCCCGGAGGAAGTGACCGACTTCCGCCGAAACACCCCTGCCGAAGTGATCGCCGCCTCGAGCGACATGAGCGTGGACGAGCACGTCGAGACCGCCGAGCGCGCGATGGAAACCGTCGCCGCCCAGGTGCTCGAGGGCAAGGATGTCGTGCTGCTGCTGGACTCGATCACACGCCTGGCGCGTGCCTACAACACCACCGCCGAGGGGAGCGGACGCACCCTCTCGGGCGGTCTCGATGCCGCGACCATGCAGGCGCCGCGGCAGATCTTCGGCGCCGCGCGCAAGATCGAGGGCGGCGGATCGCTCACGATCGTGGGCACTGCCCTGGTCGACACTGGTTCGCGCATGGACCAGGTCATCTTCGAGGAGTTCAAGGGCACCGGAAACATGGAGCTGGTGCTGTCGCGCGAACTGGCCGAGCGCCGCATCTACCCCGCGATCGACATCGCCAAGAGCGGCACACGCAAGGAAGAGAAGCTGTATCCGCCGGAGATCATCCCGCGCTTCCACCTGCTGCGCCGCGGACTCGCCGGGCTGCATCCGCAGGAGGCCATGACCAAGCTGCTCGAGCTCCTGAACCGATGCAAGACCAACCAGGAGATCTTCGATCTGATCAAGGCCTGAGCCCTGGCCTTCCCCGAAAACGAAGATGCCGTCCGAAGCGCTGAGCCCCGGACGGCGTCTTCGTTTCGGCGCCCGGGCCTCACACCCGCTCGACGAACTCCCCGGTGCGGGTGTCGATCTTCACCCGATTGCCGCTCTCGATGTAGCTCGGCACCTTGATCTCGAGGCCGGTCTCCAGCACCGCGGGCTTGGCGGTGTTCTGCACCGCGGCGCCCTTGATGTTCGGGGTAGTGTCCTTGACCGTCAGCTCCACGAACATCGGGGGCTCGATGCCGACCACGCGACCCTCGAAGTAGTCCGCGAGCAGCATCATGCCGTCGGTCAGGTAGCCGGCGTTGTCGCCCAGCACGTCCTTCGAGAGCTCGATCATCTCGTACGACTCGGTGTTCATGAAGTGGAAGGTGTCGCCGGCGCGGTAGCTGAACTGCAGCTTGTGCTGCTCGAGATTCGCGCGCTCGACCTTGTCCTCGGACGAGAAGCGCTGTTCGGCGTTCGCGCCGTTCTCGATGTTCACCAGGCGGACCTGCACGAAGCCGCGCAGATTGCCGGGGGTGCGATGGACCACGTTGGTCACGCGGTGCGGCTTGCCGTTGTGCAGGACCACGTTTCCGACCTTGAGCTGGGTTGCGACGATCACTGGAGGCTCCTCGAGACGGGGGTGGCATTCGAAGGGGACCTTGAGCCCTTCGACGGGGCCTCCCCTGCTGCGTTGCGGCGCGAGATTGTGTCCCATGCGGCTGCCCGACCGCAACCGCGGCCTGCAGCCTCCAACCGCGCACTGCGGCTCTAGCGCGAGCGGTCCGCGGCGTCGTGGCGCGCGATGTCGGCCTGCATCTCTTCCAGCGAGCGCAGCACGCCGGCACGCATCACCCAGCGCACGCGCCTCAGGGCCTTGACGTCGCGGGTCGGGTCCGCGCCCACGATCAGAAGGTCGGCCTTCTTTCCCGGCTCGACCGTTCCGAATTCCCCGGCCCGCCCCATGGCGAGCGCACCTCCATGCGTCGAGGCCACGATCACCTCCATCGGCTTCATGCCGGCGCGCTGCATCGCCTCCATCTCGCCGTAGACCGAAGGGCCGTGCAGCGTGAGCGGGTTGCCGGCGTCGGTGCCCATCGCGATCGGGATGCCCGCGCGGCGGGCGACGAGAAGATTGGCGCCGACCATGCGCTCGAGGCTGTCGAGCCTGCTCTGCCGCGCCAGCGCGCGACTCGCGAAGCTGCCGCGCGCCGCGCCCGGCGTGCTCGCGACCCTGGCGAGGGTGCGCGCGTCCACTACGTGATTCGGATCGTCCACTGCCGGCGGGTCGCCACCCGCGGCGCGATAAAGATGCGAATAGCCCTCGAGCACGGTGATGGTCGGGCAGTAGATCGTCCGGCTCGCCTTCGCCAGCGCCAGGAACTCCGCATCGAGCGGCAGATCGGCGACGCCGTGCACCAGCACCTTCGCGCCGGCACGCAGCGCGGCCTTTGCCTCCTTGAGCCCGGTCGCGTGCACGATCAGGGGCAGACCCAGGCGACGCGCCTCGTCTCCCGCCGCCATCACGGCCCGCACCGACGCCTCGAAGTCGATTTCCGGGCGCAGGATGAACCAGATCTTGACCGCCGATGCCCCGAGCGTCTCGAGGTAGCGAACTCCCTCGCGCGCCGCGGTCGTGTCCCGCAGATGAATGAACTGCTTCTCGGCCGGAAGCCCCAGCCAGAAATCCAGAGTCGAGAGCAGCGGCCCGGCCGCGATCACGCGTGGCGCGGCGGGATCGTCGCGGGTCGCCTGCTGGAGTGCGAGCGTCCACGGATAGCCGCCCACGTCGAACACACTGGTCACGCCGCTGGCCAGAAAGGCGCGGTGGAAAACGTCCGGATGCTCGCGCAGCCGTTGCTCGACCTCGGCGTAGGGATAATGGTCGCGCACGTCCATCGCATCGGGGCGGCCGTCGGCCCAGCCGGTCTGCGAATAGTGAACGTGGGCGTCGATGAGCCCGGGCAGCAGCCAGCAGCCGCGCGCATCCACCGTGTCCATGCCGGCCGGCACCCGCACCCGCGAGCGCGGCCCGCGAGATTCGATCCTGCCGTCCCGCACGATCACGACCGCATCGCGCACCGGAGTTCGGCCGGTGCCATCCACCAGCGTGGCCCCGACGATCGCGAGCGGCGGGGGCGGCGTCCCGGGTGGGGCCGGGAAGGCGGTCGAGACCGCGATCTTCCAGCCGTCCGGCGTCGCGAGGAACACGCGCTCGGACAGCCCCGACTGCTCGCTCGTCCCGAAACGCACGCGGTAGCGATAGGTCCCATAGACGACGCCGTCGCGCACCGGGACCAGCGCGAGATCGCGCGCCTCGAAGAAGTCCGGCCACTCGTCGCGCCCGGCGGAGGCCGCCAGCGAATCGTATCCGAGCAGGAAGCCGGCCGGTCCGGTGCGCGCGAGCTGGCGGCTGGCGAGATAGCAGGCCAGATACGCGTCGCGGTCGTGGCGGCGGATCGCGTCGAGGTTGGTCTCGAACACCCGCCGCGCCGCGGCCAGATCTGCACCCGGCTCCGCGCCCGAGGTGCGGACCGTGCCCGCGGTCAGGAGCGCGAAGGCGAGCAGGGCGGCGCGCAGGATCAGGGTCACGATCGCACCGGGCCGATCGGAGCCCGGTTCTCGAGAGTGGTTCCGTGGTCTGCCGGTCGTAAGCATCGGGTCGGGCTCCGCTCGCCCGGAGGACGAACCCCGGGGCCGGACCATGGAAAGGCCCGGCCCCCTCGACTATTGAAGCGAACTACGGCTTCGACTGCATCAGGGAGATGCCCACCCGCAGCACCAGGCCCGAATAGTCCTCGGTCTTGAGGCCCGAGGCCGAGACATCCTGGCCACCGATGGTGTCGATGTCGATGTCCGCCATGCGGTACCCGGCCGAGACGAATCCGGCGAACTCGGGCGCGAAAGCATAGTTTCCGGTGGCGCGAACCTGGCCGCCGACGCCCGAGCCCTTGATCTTGTTATTCGTGGTCGGGTCGTTCAGTTCGCCATTGAGGGTGTAATAGTCGCCCGAGATGCCGAGCGCGAAGCTCATCGAGCCCTGCGCCGGGAACAGGTAGTCGATCGAGGCCCCGAACGAGTTCGCCTTGGGCTCGATCGAGACGCCCTGGTCTTCGCTCTTCTTGGGCATCACCATTTCGTAGTGGGCGCCGATCTCCCACTTGTCGTCGACGATCACGAACGGGCCGAGGCCGGCCGAGTAGCCGCTCGTGATGTTGTCGAAGTTGGATCCACTGCCGGCGTTGCTGGCGTCGATGATGTCGTTCCAATCCTTCATGCTGTGGGTGTTGAACGCGCCGAACACATTGGCGCCCCAGCGCATGCCTGCCGCCGAGCTGACGCTGGCGGTAAGCGCGATGGTGGAAAGCGCGAGTGCGACGACAACGAACGAACGGACCTTGATGAACATCGTTCCCTCCTGAGGGGAGTTGGTGATGGGAAGCGGCCGCGGACCGATGAGGACCGAGGGCGGGCAGCCTAGCGCAGCCGGGCTGTATAGTCGAGCGCGCCCGCAAGTCAAAGCGATACAGAAGATTAGCGCGGCCCAACCTGATTGGAAGAAAAAGAATGCGGGGCCGGCGCTCACTGACGCCGGCCCCGCAGAAACGGTCCTGAACTAGTTGTGGCTGGGCTGGTGGAACGAGATTCCGACCCGGGCGACGACGCCCGAATAGTCCTCGCTCTGAAGCGAAGATCCCGAGGTGCTCGCGCCGCCGACCGTGTCGATGTTGATGTTGGCGAGCCGGTAGCCCGCCGTGAGACTTCCCGAGAACATCGGGCTGAACGCGTAGTTGGTCATCCCCAGAAGCTGGCCGCCGACGCCAGAGCCTTCGATCTTGGCGCTGGTGGTCGTGTCCTCGACCTTGCCGGTCAGCGTCATGTAGTCCACCGCCCCGCCGAGCCCGAAGCTCATCGAGGTCTTCGAGGGGAACAGGTACATCGCCGAGACGCCGAACGCGTTTGAGGAAGGCTTGAGGCTCTGGCCGGTGGTTGCGTCTTCCGACTTCTTGCCCATCAGCATCTCGAAGTGCGCCCCGAGCTGCCAGGTGCCATTGACGGTGAGCGTCGGACCAAGGCCGAATGAGTATCCGCTGTTGACCTTGTCGAAGGTGCTGCCGCCGGCGTTGGCCGCATCGATCGCGTCGTTCCAATCACCCATCTTGAAGGTGTCGAAACCACCGAAGACCTGGCCGCCCCAGCTCATGCTGGCGGCCGATCCGTTCGATGCGAGGCCTGAAGTGATGACCATCGCGAGCGCGACGATCGTGAGGATGCGGGGAATGCGGACCATGGTTTCCCTCCCTGGATCTAGAGACTGGTGCGTGGGTCCTCGTGACCCACCGGACGGAAAGCTAACGCATCCACTCGCGCGAGTCGAGGGAGTGATTGCACCAGGCGAGCGCCTGCCCGAGGTCGCGCCGAGCCCCCGAAGACGAAGTCGAGCCACAGCTCACGTCGAATCACCGGCGCACCACCTGCCAACGAGACCGGCCCGGCCAGCCGAGGCCGGGCCCCCATCCTCGCTCAAAAAGTGAAGATAACTACGGCGTGGCGGTCTCCGGCAGCGCGACCGGGCCGCGTGCTGCGGCCGGTGCGACATCGGCCTCCCGCGAGGCTTCCAGCGCGCGCTTGATCCGGGCGCGGGTCTCGAGAAAATGAGCGCGCGTGTAATCGCCGAGCGGGGTCTTGGCCGCCAGCGCCTGCGAGATGCGCCCGTCGATCCGCACCAGTTGCAGCCGGCTGAGGGCGCGGGCGTCGTCCGGCGCTCCGCTGACGCTGCCCAGCATCAGGGCGGTCAGCTTGTCGACGTAGGCCCGCTGCACGTCGCGCCGGGTCCCCGGACCATCGAGCGCCTTGATCGCGACCGGCGTTGCGCCGCCCACCTCGCCCCATAGCGAGCGGGTCAGACGGTCGAACAGCTCGCTCATGCGGAAGGGTTCGGTGGCGTGCGACTCGCCCTCGCGCAGGCGCGAGAGCAGATTCGGCGACAGGAGGGCGCCCAGCAGCGCGTTCTGGATCGAGAACACGCGGTCGTTGAAGTTGTAGTCGAGACGGACCGGGCCGTTGAAACCGTTCTGCACTCCCCAGTGGCTCCAGCGGTCCTGCGCCATGCGGTTGAGCATCGAGGGGGGTAGCGAGAAGGCATCTGCCGCGAATGCGCGCTGCGAGAGAAACTCCAGCGCCTCGCGCTGGCGCGCTGTCGGCACCGGCACGAGTGGATCTTTCCCATCGGTCTGGCCGCGATGGTTGCGTGAGAAGTACTGGCCGCCGACGTATTTGACCGCGAGGCCCAGGGAGATGGCGTACTGCCCGAGCACGGTGTCCATCGCCCGGCGCAGCACCGGGTACTCGCCGTCCGGACCCACGATCCGCTCTTCGAAGCGCGGGTTCTTCCACAGGCTCGCGAGGTAGGCGGCGCGGTCCCTGGCGAATCCCAGCGGATCGTCTCCGAGATCCCAGATGTTGGTGCGCGGATCCAGCGCGTCGGCCGGATAGGTGTCTTCGTCGGTCGAGAACTCATGCCCTGGCCTGGTCGACTCGTCCGCCACGGCGCGGATGATCGCGTAGTCGCTCTCGGGATCCTTCGCCCCGGTCGGCATGTAGCCGTACCGGATGTTCCACACGTCGCCGTCACCGACGGTGGACGAGTAGTACTCGCCCTGCTTGGAGCGGTCCGCCGAGATATTGGGCGACGCGTAGTCCATCACCGATGAGACCAGGCCGTGCTGGCCGGTCCACGCCGGGTCGTTGAGCCTGGCCAGAGGCGTCGCGGTGCTGGAGCGGAAATTGTGCCGCAGCCCGAGGGTATGCCCGACCTCGTGCATGGTCGCCCAGATGATGGCCTTGCCGACATAGTCGATCGGCACCGGACCGCCGGGAGGCATCAGGCCGTCGAGGAGAAGACCGACGTGAAGCAGCCCACCCCCGTCGACCATGCCGGTCTGGGCGTCGCAGCGGAGATCCGGGTTCATGAACGCCGGCCACTGCGTGGTCTGCGGCATCACCTGCGCGCCAATCGCCTCGGGACCCGAGAAGCGGCGATAGCCGTTCCGGAAGCCCTGAATGAACGAGGCCTCGAACAGGATGTCGGCGTCCAGGATCTCCCCGGTGCGCGGATCGACCCGCGAGGGACCGATCGCGCCGAACGCCGGCTCGTTGGAGGTGATCCAGCGGATGGTGCTGTAGCGCACGTCCTCGGGGTCCCAGTCCGCATCGTCCTTGGGCGGATCCTTCGCCAGGATGGCGTTCTTGAAGCCGGCAAGCTCGAACGCCTTCTGCCACTTCTCGATGCCCTCCTTCACCCACGGGCGGAACTTGTCCGGCACGGTCCAGTCGACGTAGTAGACGATCGGCTTGACCGGTTCGGACAGCGCCGCCGTGGCGTCCTTCTTCTCGAGCCGCCAGCGGTGGATGTTCCGGAGCCAGAAGCTCTCCTTATCGTCGCGCCCGAAATCCTTGGTCGCATCGAGGAAGAAGCCCACGCGGTTGTCGGCGTAACGCACCGCCATGGGCTCCGCCGGGAGGCGCGTGAACGAGTAGTGCACGCCCACCGGGATGAAGCGGTTGTCGGGAACGGCGTCGAGCGAGAGCCGCGAGCGGTCGAGCGGGGAGAACGTGAGCGTGGCCTCGTGCTCGGTGTTGTCCGGGAACGTCTTGAT
>JANMQY010000090.1:0-81275 GCA_031370785.1 Candidatus Eiseniibacteriota bacterium
TCGCTTCGCGAGCGCTGCCCGCGGCGCGGCACTACGCCGAAATCGCGCCTCACGTGCCGCACGCACTCCACATGCCATCCCACATCTTCACGCGCCTCGGAATGTGGGACGAGTCCATCGGCTCGAACCTGGCTGCCGCCCAGGCCAGCCGGGAGTATTCCGCCACCCACTATGGTGGGGCCGTGTACTACGACGCCGTGCACGCGTGGGATTACCTCGAGTACGCCTACCTGCAGAAGGCCCAGGATCAGAAGGCGCGCGCGATTCGCGACAGCATCGTGGCCATCCGACGCGTCAGCCAACAGACGCAGTCGTTCTACTATGCGCTCACCGCGGTGCCGGCTCGCTACGCGCTCGAGCACCACGCGTGGAGTGACGCGGCCGCGCTCGAGCTCCCCTCGGGCTGGACCTGGAAGCGCTATCCGTGGACCGAGGCAACCACGCAGTTCGCTCGAGCGCTCGGCGGCGCGCGCTCGGGTCGGCCTGAGATTGCGCGCGAGGCGATCGCGCGCCTCGCGGCAATTCGCGACGGCATCGTCAATCCCGGTCTTTTCCATTGGGCCGCGCAGGTGGAGGCGCAGCGCCGCACCGCCGAGGCATGGCTCTTCCTGGCCGAGGGTCATCAAGCCGTGGCACTGGACGGCATGCGCGCTGCCGCAGCGCTCGAGGACTCGACCGAGAAGCGACCCGTGACGCCTGGGGCGGTGTTGCCCGCGCGCGAACTCCTCGGAGACATGCTGCTCGAGACGGATCACCCAACGGAGGCGCTGGCTTCATACGAAGCGGTGCTGCGCGATTCGCCCGGGCGATTCAATGCGCTCTCGGGAGCGTCACGCGCCGCCCTGGCATGTCGACGCCGTGCGGTGGCCAGGCGATACGCCGCCGCGCTGCTCGCGCTCGCGAAGGATGGGGACGGTGATCGTCCCGAGGTCGCGGAAGCGCGGCGTATCGCCAGGGGCGAGACGAGCGCGCGCTAAGGGGCCGACGCCACCACATCCTTTCCAACCATCTGTCGGACCGCGCCGTCCAAAGCACGGGTCGTTCACTCGTGGAGGCCGCCCTGTCCTATCGCACGCTCATGCACCTGACGCTCGTCCTCGCCATCGCGCTCGCGCTTCCGGCCGCGGCACGGGCCGATCGCATCTCGCCCGACTGGGTGCCGAAGTGGCGCGCCGATCTGGCCTTCGCGGCCGACAGTCTGCCCCGTTCCCACCCGAACTTCTTCCACGCCGTCACGCGCGAAACCTACCTCGGCGCTCTCGACTCCTTGAGCGCACGGGTTCCCACTCTCGATCATCATCAGATCGTGGTCGAGCTTGCCCGCATCATGGCGCTCGTCCACGACGGCCACACGCGCCTGAGCTTCCCCTTCGACAGCGCGGCCGGGTTCTTCATGGGCCACACGAAGACCGCGGCGCCCAGGGTCCCCGGCCTCGTCTTTCGCCACTATCCGGTTCGCTTCGGCCTGTTTGCCGACACCCTGTTCGTGATCCGCGCCGACTCCGCACACCGCGAGCTGCTCGGCGGACGCGTCGTGAGCCTGGGGGCCATGACCGCCGCTGAGGCCATGACGGCCGTCGAGCCCACGGTCCAACGCGACAACGAGAGTCAGGTCCGCGACCTGTTGCCCACGTGGCTCGTCTGCCCCGAGATCCTCCACGCACGCGGCGTCAACGCCGACATGGAGCACATGCCTATCGTGGTCGAGCACGACGGCGTCCAGATGACCGCGAGCCTCGCGCCCGTGCCGCCGAAGGCAAGCCTCCGCTGGCTCGAAGGTCGAGCGGCAGGTCCGCCGCCGCTGCGCGATCGCTACCCGGGGCGCAACCACTGGTTCACGGCCCTCCCCGGGACGCACACGATCTATGCGCGCTACCGCGAGGTGGTGGACGATCCCAGAGAATCGGTGGCCGAGTTTGCGGATTCGCTGTTCGCGGTGATCGAGCGATCGCATGCGGACCGGCTCGTCCTCGATCTGCGCGGCAACGTCGGCGGCAACGGATTCCTCAATCGACCTTTGGTCCAGCACCTGATCCGCGCCCAGTGGCTCTGGCGACCCGGCGGCCTGTGGGCGCTGATCGATCGCGCCACGTTCTCCGCGGCGGTGATGATGACTGCGGACCTCGAAATGAGAACGCCGACCCTGCTGGTCGGCGAGATGACGGGCGGGCACCCGAACTCCTACGGCGACTCTCGCAAGGTGATGTTGCCGAACAGTGGCATTACGGTGCGCGTGTCGAGCCTCTACTGGCAGCTCACCGGTCCGCAGGATCCGCGCGAAGGGATCACGCCGCACGTTCCGGTCACGATGCACTTCAGCGACTGGCGCTCGAACCGCGATCCGGCGCTCGACGCCGCGCTTTCGCGCAGTGGAACGGCGACGAGCCTCACTGGCTCGTGGAGCGGCGAGATTGGCTATCAATCCGCGCGGCTGCCGCTGCGGCTCGACCTCGTACAGAAGGGGGTGAAGTGGGAGGGACGCGTGAACCTGCCCGACGCGGAGCTCACAAACGCGCCGCTAGCGGAGGTGCGCGTGATGGGCGACAGGATCGCCGCGCGCTGGATGACCGGCGATGAGGCCTGGACGCTCTCGGCACGGCCCGCAGGTGAGCGCCTGGTGGGGATCGTGCACTACCACGGCCTGGACTTCCCGGTCGTGCTCGAGCGGAGCCGGGCCATTCAGGCGACCGCACCCTAGGCCCGGCGCTGCCGAAGGCAAGTGCTACGGCCTGGCGTCAGGTGCAGATCACTTCTTGGCCCAGAACCCGATTGCGACCCCACCCGGCGCGGCGACGATCGCGATCCATCCCATGCCGCCCGGAAGCTGATCCGGAGGAAACATCCCGGTTGCGCCGGCCGCGAGCGCCTTTGAATACGTCGCTTGAATGTTCGCGACCTCGCAATAGGGAATTGTTCCTGGGACCTCGGGCGGATTGTTGGCTCGAATCCCTCCTCCGGTGCCATTTGCAAACTGCCACATGTGGTAAGGACCTGCCGGCGTCGGCATGGCCTCTCCAAACTTCCAGCCAAGCACCTTCTGGCACCACGCTCGAGTCGCAAGCGGGTCCGCGCTCGCGAGCTCCGTGTGCGTGATGACTCCAGGGCGGAGTTTGGGTGCGGCGGCCTTCCGAGACGATGCCACCACACGCTTCGAACGCCGCGTCGTCGACCGCTTCTTTGCGACTTTCTTCGCTCTCTTCTTTACAGCCTTTCGCTTGGCCATACGATCCTCCTTGTCTGAATGCGGAAACTTCGAGAACAAGCACAATTCAAGCACAGTCAGCGGCTGAGAGCGCCGATGCGCGACGCGCCCCGAAGCCATAGCTGTTTGCGAGATTGGTGCCGAAGGTGGGGGTCGAACCCACACGAGGCTTGAGCCTCACGGGATTTTGAGAACGAGGTCCGAGGTGAGAGCACAGGCCAACATCGGGCACAACCGACCACACGCGGCCATCATAGCCGAATGCGATGGTGACCGGTCCGCCGCGTAGAAACCGATCAATTCATTTGGTTCGAGCACAGAAGAAGCACAGTCCACCACTGCACCGAGCCGCAAAGGCGACACCGCGGCTTTCACGGGTCCTCCCGGCCGCTTGCGACGCGCGGTCCGGCGACCCCGACGCCTCGCTAGTGACAAGCCCATCGAGGTGGATGAAGAGGGCGTGATCCTGTGCGGGCACCGGTGCCTGGCTTGCAGCGCAGGTCCTCGGCATGGAGCGGGTGCCGGTCATCCAGCACGCGCACCTCGATGCGGCTCGGAAGCGCGAGTACCGGCTCGCCGACTTTGCGCATCACGCAAGATCGCCTTCAGGCGTCTCATGCAGTAGATTTCCATCGTGGATCGGCAGACGGTCGAGTTGAGCGCGCTGGCTTTTCAGGCCTTGGTGACTGGGCTTCTCGCCCTTGTCTATTGGGGGCTCTGGCGGCAACAGCGGCGATCCTACTTTGCCACGTGGGCCGGAGCGTGGGCGGCATTCGTAGTACGCCTCGGGTTCATCTCAGCCTTCGTCGTCTCACGCCGAGAGATCTGGCTGTTCGCTCACCAGGTTGCCACTTCAGTCACCGCACTGCTCCTCCTGTGGGCGGCATTGCAGTTTTCGCGGGGTGCGCGCTGGCGTGCCCGCTACCTGTGGGTCGGGGTAGTGGCGATCGCGTGGGCCTATCTCGTCATCTTCGTGATCAGAGACATGCGCGTTGCCGGGATCTCGGCCTCGGTGCTACTCGCCGGGGTAACACTCTGGACGGGAAGCGTGTTCTGGAGGCATCGCCGGCAGGGGGATACAGTCGGCGCCACCGTGCTGTCATGGACCTTCATTCTATGGGGCCTGCACCACCTCGACTACCCGCTCCTGCGTCCACTGGGCAGTGGTGCACTGTACGGTGTCTTCGCGGATGTAGTGTTCATCGTCGCCGCGACTGTTGGCACATTGTTTCTCGTGCTGGGCGACGGGCGCAGGATGCTGGAAGCTCGCAGCCACCAGCTCGAACAGCTCACGCGCCTATTGTTGCGTGCGCAGGAGGATGAGCGGCGGGCGATTGCACGTGAACTCCATGACGAGGCGGGACAGGTGCTGACGGCAGTCAAGATCGAGCTTGACCTGGAGGGTCGCTCCAAGGCGGGCGAGATGGTCGGGCGGGCTCTGGCCCAGGTGCGTGATCTGAGCAACCTGCTTCGTCCGAGGGCGCTCGATGATCTTGGGCTGCTCCCGGCATTGCGTGGCCTGGTGGATGATTTCGCTCGCCGCACTCGCATCGACGCAAGCCTCGACTGCAGACATCCGCTTCACCCGCTGAGAGACGACTTGCAGGTCGTAATCTATCGCGTGGTGCAAGAAGCGCTCACCAACGTGGCGCGCCACGCCGACGCTCATCAAGTACGGGTTCGGCTCGAGGTGGAGAACGATTGCGTTCGTCTCTCGGTGCAGGACGACGGCCGCGGTGTTGCGGGTGAGCCCACGCCCCACCTCGGCCTCCTCGGTATTCGCGAGCGCGTCACTTCTCTGGGCGGAACCCTGGTGGTTGATGGAGCGGCGGGGCGGGGCTTCCTCATCGAGGCCGTGATCCCTGCGGAGGTCCTCGCATGAGCCAGGCGCACTCCACTCGCGTGTTTCTCGCCGACGACCACAATCTGGTGCGGGCGGGAGTGAGAAGAATCCTCGAGGCTCAGCCAGGGATCGAGGTGGTCGGAGAGGCATGCGACGGAAGAGAAGTTCTGCGTGCGCTCGGTCAAAGTCCCGTTGATGTTCTGGTGCTCGACCTCACGATGCCGGAAATGGACGGGTTCGAGACCCTCGCGCGCGCCAAGGCGCTTCGCCCATCGATCAAGGTTCTGGTGCTGACGATGCACACTAGCCCGGAGTACATCGCGCGCGCGCTACGCCTGGGCGCCGATGGGTACCTGCTCAAGGACTCCGCCGTGCTGGATCTGGTGGCCGGGATCGACGCAGTGATGGCGGGCCGCGCGTACTACAGCCCCGCGGTCCAGAGCGAGATCGGACAATTTCTGCGTGTAGGCTCGACTCCGAGCCGCCCGCTCGACTTGCTCACCGAGCGCGAGCGCGAAGTGCTTCGGCTGGTGGCACAGGGGCTGCCTACCAAGGAGATCGCATCTCGGCTCAGCATCAGTCCCCGGACGGTGGACACGCACCGGGCCAATCTGATGAGGAAGCTCGATATCCGCTCCGTTGCCCTCCTCACGCAAGTCGCGCTTCGCGAAGGCATCCTCGAATCTCCGTAGTACTACCGATTCCGCCTAGGCATTCATGCGCATGGCGGCCGCGGCGCCGAAATTGTCATATCCATTCGTGCGCCGGCGGGCTCGGGATTCGAGCCTCGTTTGTTGCGGCAGGCCGGCCGTGGTTCCGGCCGGGTGATCACTCCTCGCATCGGCGGGCAGCCAGTGTCCATGCGTCATGCCGTTTGCGAGCACGGTGCCGCTGATCCGGACCCTTTCGCGTGAGGTCGGCATGGTCGGAATCGAATCGCTGCGCCTGTTGTCGATCAGCCACCGCAGTGCGGCGCTGGCCGATCTCGAACGCATGGCGCTGCCGGCCACCATTCAGACGAAACTTTGCGGGACCATGCGGGAGCTCGAACTCCGGGCAGTGGTGCTCTGCACCTGCAACCGAACCGAGTTGTACTGGTGCTCTCGCGGACCGGAGAGCGACGCGTCGGCGCAAGCGGCGTTGATGGCATGCGCTTCGCTGCAAGTCGTGCCGCCCCCGGAAAGCTTCACCCAACGGACAGGTCTCGCGGTCGCCGCTCACTTGTTTCGCGTCGCTGCTGGGCTCGAATCCCTGGTCGTTGGCGAAGCCGAGATACTGGGGCAGGTTCGCGAGGCGATCGAGGCTGCTGAGGGTGAAGCCGGAGCGGGCCCCTTCCTGGCGGATCTTTTCCGCGCAGCGCTCCGCTGCGGTGGAAGGGTCCGAAGCGAAACCCAGATCGGAACCGGCGCGCTCTCGGTCGCCTCCGCCGCCGTGCAATTGCTCGCACGCGTACACCAGGACTTCGCGAACCTCACCGTCGTCGTAATCGGGGCGGGTGTCACCGGTCTCAAGGTTGCCCGGCACCTGAATGCCATGCGCGTCGGCCGGCTGGTGATCGTCAACCGGACTCTTCCGCGAGCCGAAGAAGCGGCCGCCGAATTTTCCGCTACGGCCGCCCGGCTGGAGGATCTTCCCCACTGGATGGCGCATGCCCACGCGATGATCGCCGCTGCACAGGTCGAGCGCCCGGTCGTCACCCCCGAAATGCTGAGCGGCGTACGATCCGGCAATCGCGAACGCCCGCTTCTGCTGATCGATCTGTCGCTGCCACGCGCCATCGATTCCAGCTGCGCTGCGGTTCCAGGCGTGGCCCTGCACGATCTCTCCGGACTCGAACAGGTTGTCGAGCACAACCGCGCGCGACGTGAGTGTGAGGTTCCACACGTCGAGAAGGTGATCGAGCACGAGCTGGGGATTTTCCAACGGCAGGTACGCGAGTCGATGGCCCGCCCGTTGGTGGCCGAGCTACGCCGTCGCGCGGATGCGATTCGGCGGGAAGAAATCGCGCGCACGCTTCGCGAGGGCGAGTTCGATGCGCCAACCCTGGACCATCTGACGCAGCGCCTGGTGGATCGGCTGCTCCATGCACCGAGCCTGGCGTTGCGAAGCGGTGAGCTCGCACTCGGCCCTCCGCAGACGCGGTACGTGAGGCTGCTGTTCGGCCTCGAAGACGACGAGGCGGGGGCCGGGTGATCCGCATCGGGACGCGCTCCAGCGCGCTCGCGCGCTGGCAGACCGACGAGGTTCTTCGGCTGTGGCGCTTGCTGAGCCCCGGGCTCGAGTTCGAAGTCGTCGAGCTGAGCACCGCTGGCGACGAACAGCCCGAAGCTCCTCTGGAGCTCATGGAGGGGATCGGCTTCTTCACCTCGACGATCGAGCGCGCGCTGTTGGAGCATCGCATCGAGGTTGCGGTCCACAGTTACAAGGATCTGCCCGTGACGACAACCACCGGCCTCGTGGTTGCAGCAGTGCCAGCACGCGGTCCGGTGGAGGATGTGCTGTGCTCGCGCGACCACACCGCACTCGTAGCGTTGCCTCGTGGCGCACGCGTCGGCACCTCGAGCCTGCGGCGGACCGCGCAGCTTCGGGCATCGCGCCCGGACCTCGAGTACCTGCCCTTGCGCGGCAACGTCGGAACGCGACTGTCGCGATTGAGGTGGGGGGATCTGGATGCGGTGGTCCTGGCCAGGGCGGGCCTCGAGCGGCTGGGCCTTGGCGACCGGGCCACCGAAGTGTTTTCGATCGAGCGAATGCTGACGGCACCGGCGCAGGGCGCGCTGGCGATTCAAGTCCGCGAGGACGACGAGCTGCTTCGTCGGGCGCTCGCCGGGATCGAGCACGAGCCCACCCGTCGCGCGGTCGAGGCCGAGCGATCTGTGCTGCACGCACTGCGCGGAGGCTGCTCGGTTCCGGTAGGCGCATTCGCGCAGGCGAACGACGCGCGGGTGTGTGTGGATGCGGGCGTGTTCGCTCCGGCGGGTGACCGCCCGCTCCGCGTGCAGGTGGAAGGCGTTGACCCGGCCGCGACTGGCGCCGAGGCGGCGCGGCGACTTCTCGAGGACGGTGCGTGGGAGATCCTGGCCGAGCTCGAGCGCCAGCCACGCCTCCAATGGGAGAGGGGCGCATGAGATCGCAGCCGCTGCGCGTGGCGGTGACTCGCGACGAGCCATCCGACGGAGCGCTCAGCGACGCGCTTCGGCGAGCGGGGCTCGAGCCCATCGGCTGCGCCGTGCTGTGCGAGGCTCCCGCGCCCGAGCCCGAGCGGCTCGCGCGCGCCGCGCGCGAGCTGGGGCGCTATGACTGGCTTGTGGTCGCGAGCGTGCGCGCAATCGTCGCGCTCAGCGCGGCACGAGACGGCGAACCATGGCCGGCGGGCCCGCGGACCGCGGCAGTCGGAGCCAGAACTGCCGCGGCGCTCATTGCGCACGGCGCCGCCACGCCGCTGCTCGCACCAAGGGAGGGAGCACAGCCGCTGATCACCGCGTTGCGCGAAGCGGATGACTGGACGCAGCGGCGCGTGTTGCTCCCGCGCGCCCGGGAAGGCAGTCACGAATTGGGCATCGCGTTGCGGAACTTCGGCGCCAGGGTCGAGGAGGTGGTCGCCTACTGCACGGTCGAGCGCGCCGCGGACGAGATCCTCGCGGCCTGGAACTCCGCTTCGGCGGACGCCGTGGTCGTGGCCAGTCCATCGGCTGCGCGCTCGTTGGTTCGCGCCGTGGGCCCGGACACCCTGAGACGGCTCGATTCTGTCGTCGCGATCGGCTCAACGACGGCAATGGCGCTCGTGAGCCTCGGTGTTCAAGCGGTCGTACCGCCGCGAGCGGACTTCGAGTCCGTGGCTGAATTGCTTAGCGAAAGAACCCCCTCCACCAGAAGGACAGACCAGCCATGAGCTTTCCCGTTCACCGCGGTCGCCGTCTGCGCCGCAGCGCAGGCCTAAGGGCGATGGCGCAGGAAGTCCACATCGTTCCGGCGCAACTCGTCGCTCCTCTCTTCGTGCACGAGGGCGATATCGCGCGGCAGCCCATTGCATCGCTTCCCGGCCATGCGCGGCTCACGCCCGATGCCGCGGCGGACGAGGCGGCTGCGCTGGCGTCCCTGGGTATCGGCTCGGTGCTGCTATTTGGCATTCCGCGTACGAAAACGTCGGACGGCAGCGCTGCGTGGCTCGACGACGGCATCGTTCCGCGCGCCATTCGCGCCATCAAGCGCCGAGTACCGGCAATGGTGGTGTGGGCGGACGTGTGCCTGTGCGAGTACACCGACCACGGGCACTGCGGCGTCTTCCATGACGGGGAAGTCGACAATGACGCGACATTGCCTTTGCTTGCCCGCGCTGCGGTCGCCTATGCACGCGCCGGCGCAGACGTGGTTGCGCCCTCCGACATGATGGACGGCAGAGTGGCCGCGATCCGAACCGGACTGAACCAGGCGAAATTCGCCGGCACGGCGATCGTGTCCTACGCCGTCAAGTACGCCTCCGCGTTCTATGGTCCATTCCGCGAAGCCGCCGGATCGACTCCGCAACACGGCGACCGGCGGGGCTACCAGATGGATCCGCCCAATGTGCGCGAAGCGATACGCGAGGCGACGGCCGATGTCGAGGAGGGCGCCGACGCGCTGATCGTAAAACCCGCCATGCCCTATCTCGACGTGTTGCGTGCCGTGCGCGACGCGGTCAACGTGCCGATCGCGGCGTATCAGGTCTCGGGGGAGTATTCGATGATCCACGCCGCCGCCGAGCGCGGCTGGCTCGATCCCGAGCGCGCGATGTGGGAAACAACACTGGGAATCCGCCGCGCGGGAGCGGACCTCGTGATCAGCTACTTCGCGCGGGCGCTCGCCGAGCGCATGAGCGAGCGCGGCGCGGTCGCCGAGGCCCGGCGATGATGTTGCGCGCGACCAGGGTCGCGGGGGCAACTCACGCGGCGCTCTTCGAGCGCGCAGCGCGCGTCACCCCCGGCGGCGTCCACTCGCCGGTCCGTGCGTTCCGCGCCGTGGGCGCGCCGCCGATCGCACTGGTCCGAGCCGCGGGCGCCCGTGTGTGGGACGCCGAGGGCCGTGAGTACGTGGACTGGATCGGCGCATGGGGGCCCGCGTTGCTCGGCCATGCCCATCCCGGCGTGACAGCCGCCGTGCGTGCCGCTGCGGAGCGCGGACTCCTGTTCGGCCTTGCGTCTCCGGGCGAAGTCGTCCTCGCCGAGCGCGTCACCGCGCGCACCCCGGGCTGCGAGATGGTGCGGTTTGTCGCCACCGGGACCGAGGCGGCGATGAGCGCGGTGCGCATTGCGCGCGCCGCGACCGGACGAGAGGCGATCCTCAAGTTTGCCGGGTGCTATCACGGCCATGGCGACGCGTTTCTCATCTGCGCTGGTTCGGGAGCGGCGACGTTCGGCGTGCCAGATTCCCCTGGTGTCACCCGGTCGGTCGCACATGACACGCTCGTCGCGCGTTATGGCGACATCGACGATGTGGACCGGTGTCTGCGAGAGGCGAACGGCACGGTCGCGGCCATGATCGTCGAACCGGTGGCGGGAAACATGGGGTGCGTTCCACCGCCGCCGGGATTCCTTGCGGCTTTGCGCGAGCGCTGCGACCGGGCAGGTGCAGTACTCATATTCGACGAAGTGATCAGCGGCCTTCGTCTGGGCCCTGGCGGCGCCGCGGAACGTTTCGGCGTCAAACCGGACCTGATTCTGCTGGGCAAGGTGCTGGGCGGTGGCATGCCGCTCGCCGCCTTTGGCGGAAGGCGCGCGCTGATGGAGCGCGTGGCCCCCTCGGGTCCGGTCTACCAGGCGGGCACCTATGCGGCGCATCCACTATCGGTGGCCGCGGGCCTCGCGGTGCTCGACGCACTGGACGCCGACCCGGGCCTGTACGCGCGACTCGAAGCGGCCGGAGAGCGAATTGCTCAGGCGCTGAACGAGGCCGCGGTGCGCGCGCGTGTGCCGCTCCAGGTGCAACGCGTCGGCTCGATGTGGACGCCGTTCTTCAGCTCCACCCCGGTGCGGTCATGGGACGACGCAAAGGCGGTCGATACCCGGTGTCACGCAGCATTCTTCCGCGGCATGCTCAGCCGCGGCATCCTGCTCCCGCCTTCGGCATTCGAGTGCGCGTTCCTGTCCGCCGCGCACGGCGAAGCGGAACTCTCACGAACTCTCGAGGCCGCCCGCGCCGCGCTTGCGGAGGTGGACGCGTGAACGATCGCTTTCTGCGCGCCTGCCGGCGTGAGCCCGTGGATCATCCGCCACTCTGGATCATGCGGCAGGCGGGGCGCTACCTGCCGGAGTATCGAGAGCTGCGCGCGCGAGTCGACTTCCTCACGCTGTGTAGGACTCCCGAGCTTGCGGTGGAGGCGAGCCTGCAGCCCATCCGCCGATTTGGGCTCGACGCGGCGATCATTTTCTCGGACATCCTGCTGCCGCTCGAAGCGCTCGGGGTGGAGCTCGCGTTCGATCCAGGTCCGCGCCTTTCACGCGCGGTGCGAGATCGAGCTGGCGTCGAGGCGCTGCTGCGGCGGCCGATCGGGGAGGTGACGCCGTACGTCGGGGAGGCCGTGGCGCTGTTGCGACGCGAGCTCGACGGACGCGTCC
The DNA here is from genome assembly GCA_031370785.1 of Candidatus Eiseniibacteriota bacterium. Taxonomy (GTDB): domain Bacteria; phylum Eisenbacteria; class RBG-16-71-46; order RBG-16-71-46; family RBG-16-71-46; genus DATJGS01. The sequence goes on from JANMQY010000090.1 coordinate 11,639, forward strand.
CTGTGATCGGCTTCTGCGGCGCGCCGTTCACGCTCGCCGCCTATCTCGCCGAAGGCGAAAGTCGCGGCGGCTTCGGCGCGGTCAAGGCCATGATGTATCGCGAACCCGATACGCTGACGCGGCTGCTCGATCTGCTCGCGGACCTGCTCGCGGATTCGCTCAACTTGCAGATCCGTTCAGGCGCCCAGGCGGTGCAGATCTTCGACTCGTGGGCGGGCATCCTGAGTCCCGCCGACTATCGTGCGTTCGCGCTACCGGCCGTTCAGCGCGTCGTGCGCGGGCTGAAGCGCGAAGGCGTGCCGGTGATCTACTTCGCGCTGGACGCCGGACACGTGCTCGAGGATGCCGCCTCGACGGGAGCCGACGTGCTCGGCGTGTGCTGGCGCACGCCACTCGACGAGGCGCGCCGCCGCACCGGGGGACGGGTGGCTCTTCAGGGCAATCTGGATCCGCATGCGCTCTTCGGCTCACCCGACACCGTTCGTCGGCGTGCGCTCGAGGTGCTCGACGCGGCGGGCGAGGTGCCCGGACACATCATGAATCTCGGCCACGGGATTCTTCCCGAGACTCCGATCGAGTCGGTGGAAGCGCTGGTCGAGTCGGTGGCGTCTCGCGCGGGACGTGTGGCATGAGCTCCCGGACCCCCGAGCTTCGCACCGAGGAACTGCTCCGACGTTACGACCGGCCGGGCCCACGCTACACCTCGTACCCGACGGCAAACGAGTTTCACGATGGCTTCACCGAGACGCACTATCGCGAGCGACTGGAGCAGGCGGACGCCAAGGCCGGCGCGCCGCTCTCGCTCTACGCGCACCTTCCATTCTGCGAGGAGCGATGTCTTTACTGTGCGTGTAACGTGATCATCACGCCGCACCGCGAAGTGGCCACGCCATATCTCGACCATCTGCTTCTGGAGATTGATCTGCTCGCGCGTCAGTTGCCGAACCGGCGACGAGTCTCGCAGATGCACTGGGGTGGCGGCACGCCCACGTATTACGCGCCCGCCGAACTGGAGCGCCTGTTCCGCGCGTTCGCCGATCGCTTCACGTTCACACCCGACGCCGAGATTGGTATCGAGGTGGACCCGCGCGTGACGACGCCCGGGCACGTCCGGGCGCTCCGCCAGCTGGGCTTCAACCGCATCTCGATGGGCGTCCAGGATTTCGCACCCGAGGTGCAGAAGGCGGTTCATCGGGAGCAGAGCTTTCAGCTCACACGCTCACTAGTGGACCTCGCTCGCGCGGAGGGCTACAGGTCGGTCAATCTCGATCTCATCTATGGCCTGCCCTACCAGACCATCGCAGGCTTTACGCGAACGTTAAACCAGGTTCTCACCATCCGCCCGGATCGTGTGGCGGTGTACTCGTTTGCCTACGTGCCCTGGATCAAGGCGCACATGAAGCACCTGCCCGAGGCCTCGCTCCCCGACGCGTCGCTCAAACTGCAGCTGCTGGGTGTCACCATCGACGCGTTCACGGGCGCCGGTTATCGGCAGATCGGGATGGATCACTTCGCGCTTCCGGATGACGAACTCTCGCGCGCGGTGGAATCGCGCACGTTGCACCGGAACTTCATGGGCTACACCGTGCAGAGCACTCGCGACATGCTGGGCGTCGGAATCTCGTCCATTGGCGACGTGCAGGGCGCGTTCGTTCAGAACGTGAAGAAGTTGCCGACATACTACGAGGCATTGAAGGCCGGGCGCTTTCCGGTGGAGCGAGGCTACGCCCTCGATGAGGACGATGTCGTGCGCCGCCACATCATCACGCAGCTGATGTGCAACTTTCATCTCGACGTGCGAGAGGTCGAGGACCTGTTCGATCTCGATTTCTCCGAGGCATTCGCGACCGAGCTGGCCGAGCTGAGCGGCCCGGATTCTCCAGTCGGCCACGGACTGTTACGGATCACCCCCGATGCCCTGGAAGTCACTCTCGCCGGACGACTCTTCATCCGTAACGTGTGCATGGTGTTCGATCGCTACCTGCGCGCCAAGATCGGTCAGGGAAAGCCGATCTTCAGCCGAACGGTGTGAAGCGATGAAAGTGGTCGTCCTCGGTGGTGGCATCACGGGGTTGAGCGCCGCTTTCCATATTCAGGAACACGCGCGTCGGACGGGTGCCGCAGTCGAGCTCACGGTGCTCGAGGGCGAGGAGCACGCGGGCGGCCACGTCCGGACGCTGCGCGACTCGGATTTCATCGTGGAGACTGGGCCCAACGGATTCCTCGATCGCGAGCGTGAATCTCATGCGCGGGATCTGGTGCACCAGTTGGGACTTGGCCTGCACCTGCGCGAGTCGCGACCTGCGGCTCGTCGCCGCTTCGTATTTCATCGCGGGCGTCTGCGCCTCGTGCCGACTTCGCCGCTGTCCGTTCTCTGGTCCGATGCGCTCTCGATCCCGGCCAGGCTGCGGCTGCTGCTCGAGCCCTGGGCTCGCTCAGCCCCACAAGGCGTCGATGAGAGCGTCTTCGACTTTGCCAGGCGCCGGCTCGGTCGCGAGCCGGCCGAGGTACTTGTCGACACCGCGGTTTCCGGCATTTCAGCCGGGGACAGCCGGCGTCTTTCGCTGGCATCAGCGTTTCCGCTCATGTTGGAAATGGAGCGCGAGAGCGGTGGCCTGATCCGGGCGATGGTCGCGCGGCATCGGCAGCGTCCCGCACAGCTCGTGACGTTGGAAGGAGGCATGCAGACGCTGATCGACGAGTTGAGCGCACGCCTGGGTGACAGGCTGCGCACTGGATGCGCCGTCAGCGCCATCGGGCGCATCGCCAATCAGTGGAGCCTCAGGCTTGTGGACGGCGGCCGTCTCGAAGCCGATCGCCTCGTCCTCGCAATCCCGGCTGCGCGCGCAGCGACACTGGTCGAAGCCTTCGATCCCGCGCTTGCCCGAGCCCTGGGCGCGATTCCCTTTGCCGGGCTCGCAATGGTGGCGCTTGCATTCCGTCAGGCCGACGCGGGTCCGCTCGATGGCTATGGCTATCTCGTCCCGCGCAGCGAAGACTTCGAGACACTCGGCGTCGTCTGGGAGTCCTCGCTGTTCGAAGGCCGCGCGCCTCGTGGCACCGTTCTGCTGCGCGCCATGCTCGGGGGCGCGCTTCGGCCCGAGGTCGTCGAGCGTTCGGAGTCCGCATTGATCGAGTGCGCGCGCCGCGAGATCGCGAAAGTGATGGGAGTCTCGACGGCTCCACTCAAGACCTGGGTCCGGCGCTTTCCCGGTGCGATCGCCCAGTATGAGCTTGGCCACGCGGCACGCATCGAGCGGGTGCGCGCGCTGGCTGCGGCGCATCCGCATCTGGTGCTGTGCGGCACATCTTATGATGGCGTGTCATTCAACAGCGCCGTGGCCTCCGCCGTGAATGCCGTCCGCAGCATCATGCAGGGGCCGCTTCATCCAACTGTTGGATATGCGCGCGAGGAGCCGCCACATGTCGCGTCATTCGACAGCAGGTGAGCGCATGACGACGCGCCACGTAGTCCTTCTGACCTACGGCGAGCCACCGACACCATCGTTCCTGGAGCAGCTGCGCTATTCGTGGCGCATCCTGCTCGGGCTCACGCGATCGGTGGCTCCGATTCCTCTTGCACTGCTTCCCATCGTCGCCCTGTCGCGCGCGCGGTTCCGTCGGCAGCTCTGGAGCAGGGAACGCTACGGCTCCCCGCTCGAGCGCATCACGTGCGATCAGGCCGAGGGCGTTCGACTAGCGCTCGTGACACGATCGCCGGATGTGATGTGGAAGTTGCACGTGGCCTATGAGTTTCGGGATCCATTGCTCATCCCGAAGCTCGAGTCTCTGCCTTCGAACGCAGCCATCGACATCGTGCCCATGTACGTCGCGGATTCGGCGTTCACGCATGAAATCTCCCGCCGAACGATCGGGGAATGGAAGCGCCTGGCGCAGGGCCGATCCGGGCCCGTTCGGGTGCTCCCAGCCCTCGATGAGGACGCCCTCGTCGAAGCATCCGCTCGTCACATCGAGCGACAGCTGGATGCGCGAGGCATCCGCGGACGCGAATGGGCGTTGGTACTGGCGGCGCATGGCACGTTGCTCGATCCTCCGCGCCCCATGGAGACCGGTCGCGCGGCCACCGAACGTATCTGTCACGGCATCGCGCGGCGCCTCGAGGATCGATTCGGCACCATTGCGAACGGGTGGCTCAACCACGTGTACGGAGGACGATGGACCGTGCCTCCCGTCGAGGAGGCGCTGCAGCGGGTCGCCGGCGCTGGCTACCGGCGAGTGGTCTACTACCCGTTCGGATTCCTCGCAGACAATGCGGAAAGCGAGCTCGAAGGACGGATCGCCCTGAGGACGCAGCCCTGCCTCGAGGCGATCCACCTGCCGTGCCTCAATGCCGATCCGGATTTCCTGGATATGCTTGCTGCGCACATCGCTGACTCGGTTGACTCACTCGAACGCCGGGTCCCCGACCCAACGCTGAGGTTTTCATGAATCGAACGGTCGTGGACGAAAACGCCAAGGCACTGGCTTTCCTGCGCATCTGCGTGGGCGTTCTCTTCCTGCTCTTTGGTCAGTACAAGGTATTCGGCACGCAGTTCACGCTTGGCGGTGGCTTTCAGCACTGGATCGGTCGTTTTCTCGAAGACGGTGCCTATCCTTTCATGGTGCCGATCCTGCGCGGGTTCGTACTGCCGCATGGAACTACAATCGCGTTTCTCGTGGCGTACGGCGAGCTGGCCATCGGCCTCGCGCTAGTGCTCGGGTTGCTCGTGCGTATGGCGAGCGCGAGTGGCTGCGCTTACATGCTGGCGCTGCTCTTTTCAGCCAACTACCCCGGCCCCCACGCTCGGCTCTGGCAATACTTCGGCGCCTCCCTTGATCACCTGGTGCTGGCGCTCTGCTTTGTCGCGCTCGGGATCGGGCAGGCCGAGAGGATCTGGTCCGTGAGCGCCTGGGCCTCCCGTCCGCAGCCGACGATCGAGATTGTTCGGCGAGTTGGCCCGTGACATCGTTCAGACTGCAGGTCAACGGGTTCAGCGGCGCTCGAGAGACGCAAAACCCAGATTGTTGAGCACGCCCTCGTCCACCACCATGAGCGAATCGGGAGTGCGTGCACTCAGTTGGCGATACTCCTTCGCCACGGTCGCGAAGCTCGCGATGCTCACGCGGCGTGCCAGCGAGTCGGCGGCAGCCGAGCCGTGCATGAGAACGGAAACTCAACATCGCGAGTCACCCCGTGAATCGTGAGCGAGCCACGCATGCGGTAGCCGTCGCCACTTTTGACGATCGATTTGCTGCGAAAGAGTGCGGTCGGGAATTCCTCGACCTCGGACGCGGATCTCTCGGAAGGCGTGCGCAAGGTCGCAGCAATGCGAAGCGCTGATCCGGGCACGTCGCGCACCGTCGCGCGCGTCGCGAATGCAGAAGATTCGATAACAAGCACAATTCGAGCACAATCGGCGGCTGATAGCGCTGATGCGCGACGCATACCGAAGCCGTAACTGTTTGCGAGATTGGTGCCGAAGGTGGGGGTCGAACCCACACGAGGTTTGAGCCTCACGGGATTTTGAGTCCCGCGCGTCTGCCAGTTCCGCCACTTCGGCGAGCGGGAGTCGAAACTAGCAAGAAGGTTGGACCCCAGCAAACCCACCGCGCTTCTCACTCGGGGCGACGTTCGTCTACGAGCTCGGGACGTAGAAGATTCCCCATCGTGTACCTGCGAGGCTAGGCTCCTTCTCCGCCGCTCCTCAAGTGCTTTTCTGCTAGTGTCGCGCGCTGTTCTCGCTCGACGAGGAGGTGCCGTGATGTGTCCCGCACAGAATGACCTGAGCGACCGTGCCCTAGGACCTCCACGGTTCCCGAATCCCTGGAGCCCGACGCCGTGAAGCGCACGAAATCCCCTTCCTCCACGACCGCTCGCCGCGCGGCGCGGCCCGCTCGGACTGCTGCCGCCGAGCCGCAGGCCGGCTCGGCAATCGGCGCGGCCGGCGCGCTCGCGCTGATCCTGGGCGCGGCGTTCTGGCTGCACCGCCCGGCGCTTCGCGCGCCATTCTTTGCCGACGATTACCTGTTTCTGGACCAGGTGCGCGGTCGGAACCTGATCGCGGCCCTGCTCGCTCCCGATCCGATCGGCAACTTCATGCGCCCGGTCGGGCGCGCGTTCGATTTCTGGGTGCTGTCGCACATGGGCGGGGAGTCGCCTTTCGTATTCCACGTCGCGAACCTCGTGCTGTTCCTGGGCGCAGTCGCGCTGCTGTTCGTGATCGTGCGCCGGCTGGCCGGAGGTCGCGCCGCGGCGGTCGCTGCCGCATTCCTCGCCCTCAGTCACGCCGCCGATGTGCCGCTGCGCTGGGCCTCGGGCGCACAGGATCTGCTCGCGTTGTTCTTCGCGCTGGCTGCGATCGCACTCCATCAGCGCGGGCGGGGTGGATGGGCTGCGATCTGCTTTGCGCTGGGAATGCTCTCCAAGGAGACGATCGTCTTCACGCCGTTCATCGCGGTGCTGGTCGACAGCTCGGGCGGGTGGATCGCGAGCCGGCTGCGCCGCGCATGGCCGCTGTTTGTCGCGCTGATCGCCTGGCTCGCGCTCTGGCTGGCGACCGCGCAACTGAGGCCGGCCGCGGCGGGCGTCGTGCACCTGGATCTGGTCGGCGCACCGGCGGCGTTCGCGCATCTGGTTCAGACCGCGATTGGCCTCGAGTGGGCGAAGGGCACACCTTCGTCACACATGACCATGCCGCCCTGGGGACCGATCGTGCTCGCGTTCGCGGCGATCGCGCTGGCGTGGTCGGTATTCCGCGCCACTCGCGCACGCGGCGCCGCGCGCGATACCACCGATCGCCTCATGATCGCTCTGATCGGGCTCGCGTGGGCGGCGCTCGGCGCACTGCCGGTCGCCGCGGTGGCCTCGATCTGGAGCGCGTACTACTACCTGTTTGCGCTGTGCGGGGTCGCGCTCGTACTGGGCGCGGTCGTGGCGCGCTGGCCGCGCGCGCTCGCGCTGGCTCTGATCGGCGTGCTGGCGTGGAGTTCCGAGAGCGTCCGCCGTGCGCCCTCGTTTGCCACCGTGCCTGGCGTGTGGACGACCCGCTCGCACGTGAGCGTCGCTTATCTCGAGCGATCCGCCTCGCTGGTCAGCGGCTACCTCGCGCGATTGCGGGCGGCGCGTCCGACTTTGCCGCCGAACGCGACGCTGTTCTTCCGTGGCGTGCCGGCCTTCGCTGGGTGGCAGGCGGGGAACGGCGCGCTTCAGCGCTGGGCGTATCGCGACACCAGCGTGCGTTCGTATTACCTCGCCGAATTCACCGCCGACCGCGCCCGTCGCGGTCCGTTGTACTTCTTCTCCTCCGAAGGTGACTCGCTCACGGAGATCTGGAAGAAAATCTCGCCCTATCAGCAGATCGCATTCTCGATGACCGCCGAGGATCGCCCGCAGGCGGCACGCGATGCGATGCTGATCGCTCAGGAGCGCGGGGCGTTCGACAACGAGGCGGCCTACCTGTGGGCGTGGAACGAGTGGGCGCTCGGCCATCGCGACAGGGCGGCCGAGCTGCTGAGTGGGCTCGGCATGAAACCCGACGCCGAACCTTCGCCGCAGGCCGGACGCGCGCAACGCATGCTCGCGCTCTACAGCGACACCGTGACCGCTCTCGACATGCTGCGGCAGGCGAGATACCACCACACGCTCAATCCAGCGATTCACGCCCGGCTCGCGGACCTGCTTCTGGCGCGCAGGGGAACCGATGCCGAGGCATACATCGAGGCGTACGCGGCCCACGTCCTCGAGCCCGACAGTCCATCCGCGCTCCGGCGCTGGGCGGGCGTGCAGCTCCGTCTCAAGCGCTACCGCCAGGCGCTCGCAACGCTGGAGCGCTACTTTGCTTTCGCCGGCGCGAGCGCGAACGAGGACGAGGAGGCGAAGGCATGGAGGCAGGAGCTGACTCGTCTGCTGCGAACGGATGTGGGGGTGATTCCGCAGAAAGCTGCCGGCGCGGGCCCGAATCGGCGGTGAAACGGGGGGGTGCGCCGCTCGTCGCCCGCGAGAATTCGAACTCCTGTCCCGTCCTCTCGGGCACTACAATCGCGACGGCGCCATCGTAGACGTCATCTCGCGGTTCAGCCTCGCGCGCAGAAGTCCACACCTCAGCCATCGGAGGTTCCGTGCGCCCTCAACCCGCAGGTGCTGTTGCATTCGTCACGCTGTTTTCCGCGCTGTGGTTCTCGGTGCGGGCGGAAGCAATTCCGTATCGCTGGCCGGTGAAGACCGGCACCGATGCGGGCGCAAAGCTCGCACATCCGAAGAAGACGCCCTCGATCGCTCAACTCGCCAGGGTCAAGCGCCCGGCGGGAATCAAGACCACGACCCTGCGCCTGGCGCCGGTCGAACAGACGATCTACACCGTCAAGGCGAAGCTGCTGCTGTGTCGCCGCGAAGCGGACGGCGACTACCATCTGGTGCTGCAGGATCTCGCGACCGACTCCACGATCGTCGCCGAGATCCCGGATCCGACCAGGGTCAGCACCGCGAGCCCGTGGAAGAGCCTGATCAGGAAGGCTCGCACGTCATTCGCCGCCCAGTTTCATCCGACCAGCGCGAGAAAGGATGAAGGGCTCATGCTGATCACGGTGCGGGGCGTGGGCTTCTTCGACAAGAGACACGACTCGGAGGGCGCGGCGCTAAACGGGCTCGAGCTGCATCCGATCCTGAGCTACTCGACGCCTTAGGACGGACCGGCACCGCACTTGATGCCCGAATCTCTGCGCACTCGCGTTGCTCGATGGTCGTTCAACTGGTTTCCCGCCTACCGCGGCACCGGCGGCGAGATCACCCACATCGCGGCGGACTGGAGCGAGGTGCGACTGCGGCTGCCGCTCAATCGGCGTACACGGAACTACGTCGGCACGATCTTCGGCGGCAGTATGTACGGCGCGGTGGATCCCATCTATATGGTGATGCTGATCCAGCTGCTGGGCCCGACCTACGTGGTCTGGGACAAATCAGCCACCATCCGCTTCTGGCGCCCCGGTCGTGAAACCCTGTACGCCACGTTCCGGATTCCGCCGGAAGAACTGGCCGCGCTGCGCGCAGAAGTGGACCGGACCGGCAAGCTCGAGAGGGAATTCGCCGTCGATCTGGTGAGCGCCTCGGGCGAAGTGCACGCGAGCTGCCAGAAGCTGCTGAGCGTCCGGCGGCGCGAGGGAGAAGGCGCTGCGAGGGAAGCCTCTGCGCCGCGCAGCGCCTGAGCGCACGCGGGGCTGCTCGCCTTGACCGACAGGGCGCGGGTCGGATATAAACGTTGCCGCGCAAACTCAGTGCGAAACTGCTTGCGTGGGGCTGTAGCTCAGTTGGGAGAGCGCTTGCATGGCATGCAAGAGGTCGACGGTTCGATCCCGTTCAGCTCCACCATTCCTGGTCGCAATCCGCTAGCTTCGACTCGCCCGTTCCGGTTGCCGGAGCGGGCGATCTCTTACAGGCGCTCAGCTCGGCGGTAATCGGGGCGGCTCGGCGACCGGCTCGCTCATGAGCCGCGCGAGCAGCTCCTGCGTGGCGGGAGCGAACCAGTCCACCTCGCCGGCCTGCGCGACGGCGATCCGGCCGCGCCGGTCGAGCACGTAGGTGTAAGGCAGGCTCGGGCAGGGGAGAGCCGCAGCCAGACGCCGGTCGCGGTCGAGCACGACATCGAGACGAAACCGCTGGCGTGCGACGTAGCGCGCGACCGACGGGAAGGGATCGAAGCACACCACCTCGACTCGCAGGGGCGCAAAGGCCTCGAGTCGGCGCAGCGAGTCGAGCGCGGTCGCCTGGGCGAGCGCGCGTCGCTCCCACGGCGCCCAGAAGTGCACGATCATCACGCCTTCGCCGGCGCGCAGGCGCGTCGATCCGATCGGCACCGCGGGAAGCGTGACGTCGAGCGCAACCGCGCGGCGCGACTCGGCCGGGATCGCATCCAGCGGGCGTGGCGATGCGCCCGGGCGACTCACCACAAAGAGCTGCGTGCGCCACCCCAGCAGTGCGATGACCACGACCAGCACCGCGGCGAGCCGCACGCGCAGGGTCACGATCCGGGCGCACCTTCCAACGCCGGGCCGCCGGGGCGAACCTCGGCCACCACGCGCGGGCGACCGAGCACGCCGGTCCAGCGCAGAATGCTGTCGATCATCACCACGACCAGCAGCGCCATGAGCGCGAGCGTGACCACGCACTGGATCTGCGCGGCGGGCGGCGCGAGCTGGAACGCGCGCCACAGGGTCGGCGCGCCGGCCTTGATCTGCGGGCGAAGGTAGTTGACGGCAAGGTTCATCCACCCGGCGGTGAGCGTGTTCACGCACATGAAGCCGAGCGGGACCAGCGTGCACGCGATGTAGCGCGCCTTGCCCATGTTGATGAGCACCGAAGTTCCGATCGCGAGCGCAAAGGCGGCGAGCAGCTGATTGCTCACGCCGAGCATGGGCCAGATGTTGCTGACCGTGCCGGTCCAGACGAAGTAGCCCCAGCCCGCGACCGCGAGCGCGCTGAACAGGACGGCAGGGGCGAGCCCGCTCCAGGTGCGCAGCGCGGGCACGGCCATGCCGCCGACCTCCTGCAGCATGTAGCGGGTGACGCGCGTGCCGGTATCGATCAGGGTGAGCACGAACATCGCTTCGAACATGATCGCGAAGTGGTACCAGAACGCCATCAGCCCGCGCAGCCACGGCAGGCTGCTGAAGATCTGCGCCATGCCGACCGCCAGCGACACCGCGCCGCCCGGCCGGCCGGTCAGGTGCTCGCCGACCTGCGCCTCGAGCGCGGGCAGGTGACGCACCGCCATGCCGAGCCCCGCGAACACTTCGGGCCTGGTGTTGATCGCGAAGTAGTCGCCGGGTTCGAGCGCGCAGGCCGCGATCAGCGCGATCACGCCGACGAAGCCCTCGAGAACCATCGCGCCATAGGAGATGGGGAGGATGTGGCGCTCGCGATCGATCATCTTGGGCGTGGTGCCGGAGGCGATCAGCGAGTGGAACCCCGAGATCGCGCCGCACGCGATGGTGATGAACACGAACGGAAACACCGGCCCGGGAATGATCGGGCCGCCGCCATGGATGAACGGGGTCAGCGCCGGCATGTGCAGGCGCGGATTCACCACGATCACGCCGACCGCGAGCAACAGGACCGCACCGATCTTCATGAATGAGGAGAGATAGTCGCGCGGACAGAGCAGAAGCCATACCGGAAGCACCGAGGCGATGAAGCCGTAGGCCATCAGCGCCATCGAGATGTTCTGCTCCGGATGCACGAACAACGGCTGGAAGCGGGAATGCTGCACCCACGCTCCCGCGCCGACCGCGATCAACAACAGGATCACGCCCGCGATGGTCACGGTCCTGATCGCTCCCGGGCGGATGTAGCGCGTCCATAGGCCCATGCCAAGCGCGATCGGGATCGTGCAGCCGATGCTGAACACCCCCCACGCGCTCTCCTTGAGCGAGTTGACGACCACCAGCGCCATCGCCGCCAGCGCAACGGTCATTACGAACACGATCGCGATCGCGGTCGCCACGCCGGTCACGGGGCTCACCTGCTCGCGCGCGATGTTGGCGAGCGAGCGCCCGCCGCTGCGCACCGAGGCGGTGAGGATCACGAAGTCGTGGACGCCGCCTGCCAGCACCGAGCCGACCAGCAGCCACAGGAACCCGGGCAGATACCCGAACTGCGCGGCCAGCACCGGGCCGATCAGCGGGCCGGCGCCTGCGATCGCAGCGAAGTGGTGGCCGAACAGCACCAGCGGATGGGTCGGGACGTAATCGCGGCCGTCGGTCCGGGTGTGTGCAGGTGTGAGGCGCAGGTCATCGAGGGTCGCAACCCTGGCCGCGAGGAACGCGCCATAGGTGCGATACGCGATCAACGCGGCCAGCGCCGAAATGATGACGAGATAGAGTGCGGGCACGGGGAGATCTCCGAAGGCCTGGACGCGGACGGGACCGCGCGGAGTCTAGCGGGAGGCGCGCCCGGGAAACAAGACTTCGAAGTCGACAGGCTTTGGCCCCTACCGATCAGGCGGCCCGGGTCGCCTCGTCGGTTGCGCTCTCGAGCGTCTCGCCGCCGTAGAGCCCGACGAACACGTCGACCACCGCGGGATCGAACTGCGAGCCAGCCTCGTCGCGGATGATCTTGACCGCCTCCGCGTGGGTGCGGCCTTTGCGATACGCGCGGTCGATCACGATCGCATCGTAGGTGTCGGCCACCGCGATGATGCGCGCGCCCATCGGAATCGCGGCGCCTTTGAGCCCCTTGTAGCCGGTGCCGTCCCAGCGCTCGTGATGGTAGGCCACCATCGGGATTACGTGCTTCAGGATGCCGCCCATCGAGCGCACCATGCTCTCGCCCTTGTCGACGTGGCCCTTCATCTCGTCCATCTCGGACTGGGTCAGCCCGGCCGCCTTGCGCAGCACATCGGTGCTGATGTCCACCTTGCCGATATCGTGTAGGTAGGCGCCGATCCGGATGTCTTCGATGTCGCTCTCGGCGAGATTCATGGTGCGCGCGATCTCGACCGAATAGTCGCCGACCCTGCGCGAGTGGTTCTCGGTGTAGCGATCGACCGAATCGATGAACTTGGACATGATCTGGATGATGCCCTGGTAGGCATCGCGAATCTCGCGCAGCTGCGATTCCTTCTGCTCGTAGAGCGAGCCGACCACGTAGGAGGTCAGCACCAGGAAACAGGCCCAGGTGCCGAGGTCGAGCCAGCGCATCCATTGCTCGGGGTCGTTGGCCACGAACTGGTGCGGGCTGACGAGTGCGATCCCGAAGACGATGGCGCACGAGAGCAGCGCCGAGTAGACGCCCTTGCGCAGCCCCATCGTGTAGGCGCCGAAGACGACCGGCAGGTAGTAGAAGTTCAGGAAGGCGCGCTGGTTGATCACGAAGAAATTGATGGTGCCGGTCACGAGCACGATGCTGAGCAGCACCAGCAGCCCACGGTTGACCCGCCACATATTGCGGAGGCGATGCGGCTTCACGACGCTTTCCTCTGCGGCGCGACGCTCACCCGCCTGGAACGCGGGCGCACAACCGTGACCGGCTCGGGCTTGGTGTGGCCGTTCACCGGTGTCGCTTCATCTGATCCCGCGGCGTCCTCGCCGCAGTGTGGGCAGAACGTCCATGACGGCTCCAGCCGGCGCTTGCAGCTCTCGCAGTGCTCGCCCACGAACTCGCCGCAGAGCGGGCAGTACTCGAACTCCTTGTTCACCACGTTCCGGCAGCCGGTGCACACCTTCATCGGTTGCTCCGCGAGGTATACGACGCGCGTGATCTCCTCGAGCGTGGTGAGCCCGTTCATCACCTTGCGCAGTCCATCCTCGCCGATCGAACGCATTCCACCCTCGACCGCGGCCTGACGGATGGCGGAGTCGGGGGAGTTGGCGACGATCAGGCCACGGATGTTCTCGTTTACTTCCAGGGTCTCGAAGATTCCTGTTCGGCCGAGATAGCCGGTCTCGTGACAGTGCGCACATCCGCGACCGCGGTGCAGCGTGACCGAGCCACCCTCGGGCAGGGTCGCGCCCAGTCGGTTGAGGTTCGAGGCCGGCGCTTCGTACGGCTCGGTGCAGCGCGGGCACAGCGTGCGCACCAGCCGCATGCTCACCACTCCGAGCAGGGAGGAGGCAACCATGAACGGTTCGAGCCCGAGGTCGATCAGCCGGGTCACCGCGCTCGCGGCGTCGTTGGTGTGCACGGTGGTCAGTACCAGGTGGCCGGTGACCGAGGCACGGAATGCGATCTGCGCGGTCTCCTTGTCGCGGATCTCTCCGATCATGATCACGTCCGGATCCTGACGGAGGATGGCGCGCAGCGCGCTCGGGAAGGTCTTCTTCGCCTTCTCGTCGACCTGCACCTGATTGATGCCCGCCATCTGATACTCGACCGGATCCTCGACGGTGACGATGTTCTTGGTCTCGTGCTGGATGTAGCGCAACGCGGAGTACAGGAGCGTCGACTTGCCCGAGCCGGTGGGCCCGGTCACGAGCAGGATGCCCTGCGGCCGTTCCAGGTAGCGCTTGAGGCGCGAGAGATCGTCCTCGTGGAAGCCGATCTCGGTCAACCCGATCGCATTGCGCTTCTGATCGACGATACGGATCACGACCTTCTCGCCGTTGGTGATCGGCAGGGTCGAGACGCGCATGTCGACGCGCTGCCCGCGGATCTCGACCATGAGGCGCCCGTCCTGAGGCTGGCGCTTTTCTGCGATGTCGAGATTCGAAAGCACCTTGATGCGCGAGACGATCGCGCCCTGCGTCCACTTGGGCAGGCGCTGGACCTCCTGCAGCAGGCCGTCGATCCGGAAGCGCACCACCAGATCCTTGTCCTGGGGTTCGATGTGCACGTCGCTTGCGCGCTCCTCGAGCGCTCGATGGAGCAGCCAGTTGGTCAGGCGCACGATCGGGCGGCCCTCGGCCTCCTTGATGAGGTCGTCGATGGCCGCAACCTGCTCCTCGTCGTCGATGGTCGCGACCACCAGCTCATCCTCGGAGTGAATGATGTTCTGGATGACCTCGTTCATCGAGTTGTCGATGTGGTAGTAGCGCTCGATCGACTCGTGGATCTGCAGGGTCCGGGCCAGCACCGGCTTGATGAACATGCCGGCGTGGAAGCGCAGGTCCTCGAGCGCGGCGACGTTGAGCGGATCGGCCATGGCCACGACCAGCGTCGAGCGGCTCTCGACCTCGACCGGCATGGCGACGTACTTCTTCGCCACGTCCTCCTTGACCAGCGCCAGAACCGCCTCGTCGATCACCACGTCGTTCAGGTCCACCAGAGGGAGCCCAAGCTGCTGCTGGAGGTGCTTGAGCATGATCTCCTCTGTGATGGCGCCGAGCCGGATGAGCGTCGCCCCGAGAAGCTGCCCGGTGCGACGCTGTTCGGCGACCGCGTCGGAGAGCTGCTGAGGCGTGATCAACTTCTCGTCGAGCAGAACGTCGCCCAGACGCTTGTGTTCCTTCGCCATCCGTCGCTCCGTGGTGCGGGGGAAATCGGTGGGATCGGCCCGCACCATTTATCGGCAGCATCGACCCCGGAATTGACCGCGATTTGAGCGGGCAGAACCGCATGCGACAGCGGTTCCGCGCCCTCTTGGTTCCTCGCTCGCGGGCATGTTAGGTTGCCTCGGCCATGACCGAACGCAGCGCGCCCGGACTCGAAGCCAATGCACACGAAGACGTGCTGCTGCGCACCATTTCGGCTCTCGGCACCCCCGCCAGCGAGCGATTCCACGCCGCCGACAACTTCAACGACCTGCTGCGCAACGCGACCCGCCACGTGCGACGGCTGGTCAACTGCGAGACGGTGCGGATCTGGCTCGTGCGCCGCGGCGGGCGGCGCCTGGTCGCGCTCGACTTCCTGGATGACGCCCCGGACAAGCCCGGGACCGAGCGTCGCCAGAACCAGGGGGAAGGGCTGGCCGGCTGGGTGATCGAGAACGAGCGCTCGTTGCGCATCGATCCGGGCGATCCCCGGCCTCCGCTGCGTGGACCGGTGCCCGAGTTTCGCTCGGCGCTGGTCATCCCGCTATTCCGCCGGGGCGAGGTGTTTGCGGCGATCGAGTGCCTCGACCGGCGCGACCAGGAGGCGTTCACCGACGCCGACTTCGACCGCCTCGACGTCGCCTCCGAACACATCGCCTTCGCGCTCGACAACGCGCTGCTCTATCAGGAGACGGAGCGGCGTGCGCTCGAGAAGGAAGTGCTGCTCGAGATCTCCAAGACCCTGGCGACTCCGTTCGATCTGGAAGAGGTGATCGAGGTCATCCTGAAGTCCTTGCGCCAGGTGGTCTACTACGACGCCGCGGCGATCTACCTCGTTCACCGAAAGACGCTGGCGCTCGAGATGGTGAGCGCGGTGGGGTATCCCGAGGGCTCGGACGACGCGTTCGATCTTCAGGTCGGGCAGGGGATCGTTGGCTGGGTGGCGAAGACCGGGCAGGCGGTGATCGTGCCCGAAGTGAACAGCGATCCGCGCTATGTCGCCGCACGCCCGGGAACCCGAAGCGAGCTGGCCGCGCCGCTCGTCATCGAGGGTCGCACGCTCGGAGTGTTCAACCTCGAGAGCGATACCGATGACGCCTATCACGAGGGCCACCTCGAGATCCTGGGCGCATTCGCGGCGCAGGCCGCGATCGCGATCGAGCGCGCCCGCACCACGCGCGAGCTGCTCGATCGCCGCCGGCTCGAGAAGGAGCTGGCGATCGCGCGCGAGATCCAGCTCTCGTTCCTTCCCAAGGCACCGCCGATCGTGCCGGGCTTCGACATCGTCGGCAGCATGAAGGCTCACGACCAGGTTGGCGGCGACTACTTCGACTTCATCGGAGTCTCGGAAACCCGCCTCGGCCTCGCGATCGCCGATGTGTCGGGCAAGGGTATCCCCGCCGCGCTGATCATGGCCGGATTCCGGATGTGCCTGCTCGCCGAGATCCGCAACGAGTTCGCGATCCGCGCGGTGATGCACAAGGTGAACTCGCTGCTCTACGAGAGCACCGGCCGCGACAAGTTCGTGACCGCGTTCTACGGCGTGCTCGACTTCCAGAACCGGGTGCTGATTTCGTCGAATGCCGGGCACAATCCGCCGATCCTGTTCCGCGCCCGCGGGCCGATCGAGTACCTGGCAGACGGCGGTGTCGCGCTGGGCGTGCTGCCCGATGCGCGCTACGAAGAGAAGCCGGTGTTCCTCGAGCACGGCGACGTGCTGGTGCTGTACACCGACGGAGTGACCGAGGCCGAGTCGCCGAGCGGCGAACAGTTCGGCCACACCCGGCTCGAGGCCTGCGTGCGTCGTCTGCTCGGCGCGAGCAGCCAGCAGATCATGGACGGCATCGTCGAAGAGGTGCGCGCGTTCGGCGCCGAGCGGGGCCCGAGCGACGATCTGACGCTGATGGTGGTTCGGGTCAAACCCGAATAGGGGTCTCATCCGGGACCGTCGCTGTCAGGGGTTCGGACTCCACACTTCATGCGACGCATGAAGTGCCGGAACCTTGACCATCGCCACCAATCCCGATAGTCTGCGCCGACCGTCCGTTTGACCTCTTCCGGAGCCGCTCTCTTGAAATTCGATCCGCTGGTCATCCTGGCGTTGCCCGTGGTGCTGCTGAGCATCGTCGTGCACGAGTGCGCCCACGGGGTGATGGCGCTGTGGTGCGGCGACACCACCGCACGGGATCGCGGCCGGCTGACCCTGAACCCGCTCCCTCACGTGGATCCGATCGGATCCTTGCTCGTGCCCGGACTGCTGTTGCTGTTCCACGCCCCGTTCCTGTTCGGATGGGCGAAGCCTGTTCCCATCAACTGGGCGAACCTGCGCCACCCGCAGGACGATGCGGTCAAGGTCGCCCTCGCCGGCCCGGCTTCGAACCTGCTGCTGGCCGTGCTGTTCGCCGCTCTCGCGCGGCTCGCGCCCACGACCGGCTTCTGGTCGCTGCTCCAGACCATGGCCGTAGCCGGCGTGGTGTGGAACTGCGCGCTCGCGATGTTCAACCTGATTCCGATCCCGCCGCTCGACGGCTCGTGGGTGCTGATGCGCTTTCTCAAGATGCGCCACGTCATCGCGCTCCAGCAATTCCGGCTGGTCGGGATGGCGGTCATCGCGGTGCTGCTCGGCTCGCGCTTCTTCTCCGGCCTGTTCCTCGTGCCGCTGCGCGCGCTGGTCGTCGGACTGCTGCGCTTCTTCGGAGCGCCGGTCGAGGGCTACGCGCTGTGAAGACCGGCCGCATCCTGTCCGGCATGCGTCCCACCGGGCGCCTGCACCTGGGCAACTACGTCGGCGCGCTCGAGAACTGGGTGCGACTCCAGAACGAGGGCTGGGAAAATCTGCACATGGTGGCGGACTGGCACATGCTCACTACCGGCCACGAGGACACTTCGCGACTCCAGGCCGACACCTTCGACATGGTGCTCGACTGGCTGGCGGCCGGCCTCGACCCCGCGAAGAGCGTGATCTTCGTGCAGAGCCACGTGAAGGAGCATGCCGAGCTCCATCTGCTGCTCTCGATGCTGGTGAGCAAGGCGCGTCTCGAGCGCATCCCCACGCTCAAGGAGCAGATCCGCGATCTGCACCTCGACGAGCAGACGATCTCCTACGGACACCTGGGCTACTCGGTGCTGCAGGCGGCCGACATCCTGCTCTATCGAGCCACTCACGTTCCGGTGGGCGAGGATCAGGTGCCGCACGTCGAGCTGACGCGCGAGCTCGCGCGGCGCTTCAATTTCCTCTACTGCCAGAATCGTCCGCCGGTGTTCCCGGAACCCGAGGCAATGCTCACCGCCTTCGCGCGCCTGCGCGGCAACGACGGCGATCGCATGAGCAAGTCGGCGGGCAATGCGCTGATGCTCGCGGCCGAGCCCGCGGAGATCGGCACCTACGTGCACGCCGCGTACACCGACCCGAAGAAGCTGCGCAAGAACGACCCCGGGCGTCCCGAGGCAGATCCGAGCGACGGACACGGCGGGTGCGTGGTGTGGGAATACCACCGCAAGTTCAATCCGACCGGCGCCGAAGAGATCGCACGTCTGTGCCGCGCCGGCGAGCTGGGCTGCGTCGACGACAAGAAGAACCTGACCAGGGTTCTGGTCGAGGCGCTGGCTCCGATCCGCGAGCGCCGCGCGCGCTGGGCGGCCGAACCGGATTCGGTGCGCGACGTGATCCAGGAAGGCGATCGCCGCGCGCGTCGAGTCGCGGAAGCCACCATGGAGCAGATTCGTAGCGCGATGGGCCTGGCTTCGGGCGCCGAGGTCATGCGATGAGCGAGCGGAACGACGAGCGCGACAAGGAGCGCGCTGCTCAGGGCGCGCCGCGCCTCGGGCCGGCCAGCGTGACCGTCAAGCTCGAGCGCTTCGAGGGCCCGCTCGACCTGCTGCTCCACCTGATCAAGCGCGACGAGATCAACGTCCACGACATTCCGATCGCGCATATCACCCAGCAATACCTCGCCTACATCGAGCTGATGCGCTCGCTCGATCTCGAGGTCGCCGGCGAGTTCCTGGTCATGGCCGCGACCCTCATGCGCATCAAGGCCAAGATGCTGCTCCCGCTGCCGGCAGTGGGCGAGGAGGAGGACGAGGGCGATCCGCGCGAGGAGCTGGTGCAGCGTCTGCTCGAGTACCGCCAGTTCAAGGAGGCAGCCGGCACGCTCAAGCTGCGCGAAGCCGACCGCAGGCTGCTGTTCGAGCGCGGCATGCTGCCGGCCGAGGAGGATGCGGGACCGCTGCCGCTCGCGCCCGCGAGCCTGTTCGACCTGCTCGATGCGCTGAATCGCGTGATGTCGCGGGTGCCGGACACGGTTCCCTACGACGTGCAGACCGATACATACGATGTCGAGGACCAGATGTCCCTGATTGCGAGCACCGTCGCCGAGCGGGGCTCGGTCTCGTTCACCGAATTGTTGCTGCGCTGCCGGGCACGCGGCGAGATGATCGTGGCGTTCATGGCGCTGCTCGAGCTCATCAAGCTCGGCGTGGTGGGCGTGATTCAGGGCGAGAACTTCAGCGACATCCTGATCGTCGCACTCACGCGGGAAGGAACCGATGCCTCCACCTAATCTGCAAGCCGCGATCGAAGCGCTGCTGTTCTCGAGCGATCAACCCCTGCCCCTCACCCTGATCACCGAGTCGCTCGAGAGCGAGCCGCAGCGGGTCGCCGAGGCGCTGCGCACGCTGGGCGAGTCGTACGCCTCGCGCGACGCCGGCGTCGAGCTGCGCGAGATCGCAGGCGGCTGGATGCTGGTCACCACGCAGGCGCAGGCGGAGTGGGTGGGACGCATGCTGCGCGGCAAGCGGCGCATGCGCCTGTCGCGTCCCGCGCTCGAGACGCTCGCGATCATCGCGTACAAGCAGCCGGTGACCAAGTCCGAGGTCGAGGCGATTCGCGGCGTGGATGCAAGCGGGGTGCTCGCCACATTGCTCGAGCGCAACCTCGTGACCATCCGCGGCCGCTCCAAGGTGATCGGTCGCCCGCTCCTCTACGGAACCACGCCCGAGTTCCTCGACTACTTCGGGCTGCGCGATCTGCAGGAACTGCCTCGTCCCGAGGAGCTGCGCGCGCTGGTTGCAGCCCGCGAGCCGGAACAGCTCGAGATGATGGAGATCGAAGTGGTCTCGCAGGTCGCCACCGACCTCGCCACCAGCGAGGTCGCCTCGGAGATGGCCGAAGGCCGTCACGAGATCGAGCCACTCGACCGGGACGAGACGCCGCGATCGGGCGGCGATATCGGTGTTGGATCTGACGAGGGCGACGAAGAGGAGCACTCCGAGCACGATCCGTCCGAAATGGCCGAGAGGGAATCGGGCCGCTCTTGAGCACCATCCGGCTGAACAAACTGCTCGCGACCCGCGGCATCGGCGCGCGGCGCAAGTGCGACGCGCTGATCGAATCCGGCGCGGTCCGTGTGAACGGCGAGGTGGTCACCGCCCCCGGAACGCGCGTCACGGTGGATCTCGACCGCATCACCGTGAACGGACAGCTGCTGCCGGGACCGACGCGCCACCGCTACCTGATGGTGAACAAGCCGGTCGGCATGATCACCACGCTCGACGATCCCGAGGGCCGGCGCACCATCCGCGAGCTGCTTCCGCCGGGCCCGCGCCTCTATCCGGTCGGACGGCTGGACGCCGACACCAGCGGCCTGCTGATCGTGACCAACGACGGCGATCTCGCGCACCATCTGATGCACCCGCGCTATGGCCTGTCCAAGCACTATCGCGTGCTGCTCGTACAGGAGCCTACCGACGCGCAGATCGATCGGCTCGGGCGGGGCGTCGAGTTCGAGCCCGGAGTGGTGAGCGCGCCCGCGCAGGTGCGGCGGCGCGACCCGAACGCGCGCGGCTCGGTGATCGAGATTACGATTCACGAGGGCCGCTACCGCCAGGTGCGGCGCATGTGCGAGGCGGTCGGCCTCGACGTGCTCGGGCTGCATCGCTGGGCCTACGGACCGCTCCGGCTCGGCGAGCTTGCGCGCGGCATGTGGCGCGAGCTGAGCGACGACGAGGTCGAGATGCTGCGCGCCTCCTCGGCGCGTCCACGCCCGCGACCCGCTGGCTTCGCACCGCCGCGCGCCCACACCCGCGGAGTGGCGCGTCGCCCCGACCGGAAGCCGCTCGAGGCCGATCGTCCCGAATCCGAGGGCACCGCACCGCCCGGATGGATCGCACGCCGGCTCGAGCCCGACGCACGCCCCGAGCGTCCGACGCCGCGCACAGGCGCGCCGCGCTTCGGGCAAGGCGGTCGGCCCGAGCGCGCATCGCGTACGACGCCGCGCACAGGCGCGCCGCGCTTGGGGCAAGGCGGTCGGCCTGAGCGCGCATCGCGTCCGACGCCGCGCACAGGCGTGCCGCGCTTCGGGCAAGGCGGTCGTCCGGAACGCACGCCTCGTCCGGAACTGGGTGCGCGTCGCGGCCGCGAATTCGGTGCTCCGCCCTTGCGCGGTGCGGGCGAGCGACGGCCGACGTCGCGTCGCGGAGGTTTAGAGGAGGGTGGAGGTCGTCCGGAGCGAGGTCGCGCGGGGGGCCTGCGCGCCAGGCCGACGCGTGCGCCGATCGCGCGCCCCCAGGGGCGGCTGCTACGCGTGCGCGACTCCGAGTTCGGCGCTCCGCGGCGGACGCGTGGCGGAGTGCCCGCGGACCCGAGATTCAACTTCAAGCGCCCGGGCCGCCGCACCGGACGCCCGGGAGAGCCGCCTCGCTCGATGGGCGGAGGCCGCCCGCAGGCCGATCGGCCCTCGAGACGTGCGCCTTTGCCGGCTGCAGGCAGGTTCGCGAGAAGCGAGCGTCCGCCTCAGCGCTTCGACCGTGCGTCGGGTCCAGCCCGAGGCGGCAGGCCGCCGCGTCCATCGGGTGCCGAGGGCGACAGGGCAGGCAGGCCGATCGCACGCGGCGCTCGCCAGCGCGATCCGCGCCCCATGCGCCCCGCTCCCAATCTTCGCTCGGGCCGTAGCGGTGGTCCCTCGCGCTCGGGCAGTCCCGGTCGACCGCCGGCCCGCTCGGCGCGTCCTGTCTCCGGGCCGCGAGCCCGCTTCACGGGGCAAAGGCCTCGACCGGCTGGGCGACCCGGCGCAGGATCGCGGCCTCCGGGACGTCCCTCGGGGCCTCGACGTGGTCCCGGGGGTCCATCGGATAAGGGCCGGCGGCCGCGCTGAAGGCATTGCGGCGTACGCCCGTAGATCGATCTTTTGAGATTCTGCTGGAGTTAGGACTGCCTGGCGTGAAATCGTCATGTGGTTCGGAACGCTTCGTGCGGTGTACGGGGCGCTTCGACGCCATCCGCGGGCCAGGACGGACCGCATGCAGCGCCGCACGGACGCCGATCTTCCGTTTTCGCGACACCTCAGAGGCGTCCGTGCAGATCGATCGCATCCCGATTCCAGCCGCCGACCACGAACTTACTGGAACGGCGATGGCGCCCATCGGGGTAGAAGATGCCGACCGCCTCGGGGAGGCGGGGGTACGCCTGCGACTTTCGTGGCGCGGCGCGCTGGCGGTGATCGCCGGTGCACTCAGCCTGCTCGGTCAGGGCGAGCGCTATCGAGTCGATCCGCGATTCGTCTCGCCGAGCTCGACAATCGCGAACTACTGGGCGGCGCTGCGCCGGGATGACGAGCAGGCGGCATCGGAGTGTCTGGTGGCAGGAAATCCCGAGGTGCCCGAGCCGGGCACGCTGTGGTTCCTTCCGCCAACCACCGATCTGACGCTGACCGCGTTTCACTCGCTTCCGATCACCGCGGGTCGCGTGCTGGTGCGATACGAGGTGCGCTATCGCCCGGTTGGCGTGCGCATCGAGCAGCGCTTCGTAACCGGGAGCGAGCTGGTGCGCGAGCGCGGCGAATGGCGAATCGTGCGCGCGCTGGGCGAGGCGAGCATGCCGGAGTGGAAGCCGATTCCCCGAACGGTTGACATCTGATCCGAGGCACACTTAGGCTCATTCTCGGCCGGGATTCGGTACCACTTTCGAGGGTCGAATGACGCGCATGCTCCACCGCTCCTTGCTGCTGATCGCGCTTCTCTCCATCGCCGCGCCGGCCCACGCCACCAAGTACGCTGGCGAGTTCATGAAGATCCCGGTCGGCCCGCGCGCCATCGGCATGGGCGGTGCGTTCACCGGCGTGTGCGACGATGCGACCGCCGCGTTCTGGAATCCGGCGGGCATGGTCTATCTGCCCTACCGCGAGGCGTTGTTTCAGCACGCCGAGCAGTTCGGCAGCCTCGAGAACCACGACTACCTCGCGGCGGTGTTTCCGCTCGGCGGCGAGAAGGAAAAGCGCTCCGCGCTCGGCGTATCGCTGGTGCGCCTCGGAATCGACGAGATCCCGATCACGCCGCGCCCGGGCAGCCTGAGGGCCGGGATCGATTTCCTCGACTACGGCACCGACAACGATCCGACCACGCCCGGCAACGGCCAGGGCAATGGTATCTGGGATCCGGGCGAGCGCCTGCTGCTCACCACCGACAACCTGTTCATGGCCTCGAGCTCGGACATGGTGGGAACGATTTCCTACGCGCGCCAGCACGGCAAGCGCTGGACGTTCGGAGGGAACCTCAAGTTCGTGCGGCAGAGCCTTCCGGACACGGTGCCCGGGCATCACGTCACCTCATTCGGCGCCGGTTTGGACGTCGGCGCGAACTACATGCCGAGCGACGCGATCACCATCGGCGCGGTGGTGCACGATCTGACCACGACCTACCTCTCGTGGAGCAACGGCTCGCGCGAGCTGGTCGTCCCGACGCTCGAGACCGGCGCGGGCTTCAACTTCTTCCCGGCCGAGCGCCATGCGCTGACCTGGGGCCTGGACATGGGATGGACGTTCGACGGACGCAGACTCGACGGCCAGGTCGTGACCTCGCGCACCGGGGTGACGTTCCGTACCGGACTGGAATACTGGTACCGAAGCATGTTCGCACTGCGCACCGGCGTGAACGGCAAGGACCTGACCTTCGGCGCGGGGCTGCGCTACAAGCAGGTCGGTGTGGACTACGCCGCCTCGCTCAATCGTTTCTTCGCCGGCGACGATCCGGCGTTCCCGTCGGACCAGAATCTCGATACCACCCACCTGGTTTCGCTCGGGCTCAACTGGTAGACACGAAGCCTCTCGAACCGCCGCGGCGAGACACGCGCCGCGGCGGTTCTGCTTTGATGGGCGCGCGACCTTGACTTGGTCGGGGGCGGTTCCTAGTGTGCGCGATCTGTGTCATTCGGTGTGATCAGGGCTCGGAGGACTCGTGCGGCAGGTCATGGCGCTGGTGCTGTCGGGCGGCGGGGGCGAGCGCCTGAGCGTCCTTTCGGCCGAGCGAGCGGTGAGCGCGATCCCGTTCGGCGGCAAGTACCGGATCGTGGACTTCGTGCTCAGCAACTGCTGCCATTCCGAGATCGAGCAGGTCGGCGTCATCACCCAGCACGCACCGACCTCGCTCCACGATCACATCGGCGCCGGCCGGCCGTGGGACCTCGACCGCCGCAGCGGCGGGGTGGTGGTGCTGCAGCCCTACCTCACGCGCAGCAACGCGGGCTGGTACCGCGGCACCGCCGACGCGATCGCCCAGAACCTCGACGTCGTCGAATCGCGTGGCTGCGATCGCATCCTGGTGCTGAGCGGCGACCATGTGTACCGCATGGACTACCGCGCTCTGATCCAGTCGCACGAGCAGCAGGGCGCCGCGGTGACCATCGGCGTGGTCCGGGTGCCGCCGGACCAGACACGACGCTTCGGCATGGCAACGATCGATGACGCGGGCCGTGTCACCGCGCTCATCGAGAAGCCGGAGCGGGCCGAGACGCCGTTCGCCTCGATGGGGATCTACCTGTTCGAGACCAGCGTGCTGCGAGAGCTGCTGCGCGGGCGTCCGGTGGATCTGGTGATGGATGTGCTCCGCCCGCTGCTCGAGAGCGGTGGGCGTGTGGCGGCCCACGTCTTCAGTGGATACTGGGATGACGTCGGCACGGTCGGGTCCTACTACCGCGCGAATCAGGAGCTGGTGGCGACCGAGCCACGCCTGGTGCTGCACGACCGGCGCTGGCCGATCCTGACCCGCGACGAAGAGCGGCCCCCGGTGCTGATGCTCGATGGCGCGGAGATCGACGACAGCGTCATTGCCAACGGATGCCGGATCGCGGGCCGGGTGCGGCGCTCGGTGCTGTTCCCCGGAGTGAACGTGGAGCGCGGCGCCGAGATCGTCGACTCGATCGTGCTGGCCGACGTGACGGTCGGTTCCGGAGCGCGGATCGAACGATCGATCCTCGACAAGTACGTGAAGGTGGGGGGCGGAGCGCGCGTCGGCTCGGCGCGCGGCGAGCCGGCTCCCGGAATGGAATGGCTCGAGGGGCTGACGCTGGTGGGGAAGGATGCGGTGCTGCCGGAGGGTCTGCGCGTCGCGGCCAGCGCGGTGATCGGCCACGGCGCCGCGCCCGAGGATTTCACGTCGGGCTCGGTCGGGCCCGGCACGCTCACTCCGAATCGCACGTGGTACGGGGAGGGAGCGTGAACAGCTCGCGCTATGCCTTCATCCTCGCCGGTGGCGTCGGAAGCCGGCTATGCCTGCTGAGCGAGCGGCGCGCCAAGCCGGCGGTGCCGTTCGGCGGCAAGTACCGGATCATCGACTTCACGCTTTCGAACTGCGTGAACTCGGGGCTGTTCGACATCGGCGTGCTCACCCAGTACCGGCCCACTTCGCTCAACCAGCACATCGGTACCGGCCGGCCGTGGGACCTGGATCGCGAGCGCGGCGGCGTGCAGATCCTGCAGCCCTCGCTCGGCTCGCTGCAGAGCGACTGGTACCAGGGCACGGCCGACGCGATCTACCGGAACCTGATCCACCTGCGCCGGCGCAATTCGGACGAGGTGCTGGTGCTGTCCGGGGACCACGTCTACCGCATGGACTACAACGTGCTCTATGCGTTTCACGCGGCGCAGCGCGCGTCGGTGACGGTGGCGGTCACCGAGGTGCCGGCGGAGGCGGTCAATCAATTCGGGATCCTGGAGACCGAGCCCGGCGGGCGCGTGGTCGGCTTCCAGGAGAAGCCGAAGAGCGCGGCCTCGAGGCTGGCCTCGATGGGGGTGTACCTGTTCGATCGCAGGGCGCTGATCCGCTGGCTGGTCGAGGACGCGGCGATGGCGGAATCGAGCCACGATTTCGGCAAGGATCTGCTGCCGCGCCTGGTGGCACGCGGCGAGGCGGTCTACGCGTATCGCTTCCCTGACTACTGGCAGGACGTGGGGACGCTCGACTCGTACTACGAGTCGAACATGGCGTTCCTCTCGGACGCGCCGCCGCTCGCGCTCAACGACAGCGACTGGACGCTGCACACCCAGAGCGCCGACCGCCCGGCGGTGCGCTTCGAGCATGGCTGCCGCGTGGAGCGAAGCGCGATCGCCAACGGCAGCCGCATCGCTGGTGAAGTGGTGCGTTCGGTGCTGTTCCCCGGCGTCTCGGTCGAGAAGGGCGCGGTGGTGCGCGACAGCATCGTCATGCACGACACGGTCGTCGGTGCGGGTGCGGCGCTGGATCGCGCCATCGTCGACAAGGAGGTGCACGTCGGCGCGGGGGCGCGGCTCGGACACGGAGACCCCAGCATTCCGAACCGCGCCTGCCCAGAACACCTGTGGAGCGGGCTGAGTGTGGTCGGCCGCGGCGCCGAGCTGCCGGAAGGGGTGACGGTCGGGCGCAACGCGCGCATCGGGGCGTTCGTCGAGCGCGAGGACATCACCGCCGACGTGCCCGACGGGGGCGTGGTCGACGGTCCGGAGTCGAGGCACTGAGCCGAGCGTGCCGCCGGAAAACGTTCGAGGCGTCCTGAGATCCAGGACGCCTCGAACCATTTCGGTGCAGCGTGCAGCCGCTTAGCCGGTCGGCACCCTCAGGCGCTGTCCGGCGCGAATGACCGAGCCATTGAGCCCGTTGGCGCGCTTGAGCTGGGCGATCGTCACGCCGTGACGCTTCGCAATGCTCTCGAGCGTCTCGCCGCGCTGCACGACGATGGTGGTGTGCGGCCCGGTGTACGTCACCGCCACCTGGCGATGCGACGTCGTGCGCCGTGTGGGGCGTAGCCTGATCTTCGCGAGCTGCGCGGTGGACGCGCTGTCCATGACCGCCGGCGCCTCGTTCATGCTGTCGCCGGTGCGGATCTTGAGCCGCGTGCCGCGACGTACCGTCCGGGTTGTGAGGTGATTCCAGCGCATGATGTCTTCGACCGTGCAACCGTTCGCCTCCGCGATCGAGGCCAGCGTCATGCCGCGGCGCACCGTGACCTTGACCCGGCCGTCGGCGTTCGATTCGGCGTTGAGCGTTGCCGGCGGCCTGATGTCGCGCGTCGGAACGTAGGCGGTCGAGGCACGCGGGTCGGCGGCATCCAGCACCTCGGGGTGCCGGGCGCTGAGCGAAGCAGGGATGGTCAGCACCACGCCACGGCGCAGCGGATGCTTCTGGCCGATTCCATTGGCCAGCGCCAGCTGACGCGCGTTGACTCCGTACTGGCTGGCGATGGACTGGATGGTCTCGCGGCTGCGCACCCGGTGCTGAAGCGCGAGGTTCACGCCCGGAAGCGGTGCGCCCTCGTCCAGCTTCTTCATCAGGATTTCGCCCTTGCCCCTCGGCAAGCGGATCGTGATCACGCCTTCGCGACCGGTCGCGGCGCCGCGCAGCACGGCAGGGTTCAGCTCGCGCAGCTGTTCGTAGGTACAGTCCGCCATCTTCGCGATCACGTGCAGATCGACCGCGCCCTTGAAGGCGATCTGGTCGAATTCCATCGGCTCGTCGAGGTCCACCGAGTCGAAACCGTATTTCTCGGGATCGTGCGCGATCGCAAGCACGGCCATGAACTGCGGGACGTAGTCTTCGGTCTGCCGCGGCAGACGCAGGTCCCAGTAGTTGGTGGTGCCCTGCCGCTTGATCGCGCGCAGCACGGTGCCCTCGCCCGCGTTGTACGAGGCGAGGGCCAGCGGCCAGTCACCGAAGATGGTGTAGAGGTGCTTGAGGTAGCGCGCGGCCGCGACCGTGGACTTCTCCGGGTCCTTGCGCTCGTCGACCCACTTGTTGACGGTCAGGCCGAAAACCCGCGCGGTTCCGCCGAGGAACTGCCAGGGGCCGACGGCTGCCGAGATCGAGCGCGCGTTGATGTTGAACCCGCTCTCGACGAACACGAGATGCACCAGATCCGGCGGAAGGCCTTCCTTCTGAAGCACGCCGCGGAACAGATCCATGTATCGGCCCGAACGCTTGAGCCAGCGCTCGAACACCGAGCGGCCCGCACCCGTGAAGTACTCGATGTAGCGGAACACCTCGGCGTTGAACTGGGGCGTGATCTCTTCGGCCGCCGGTGTGTTGAGCACCCTGTCGTCGGCCTCGTTCCCGTTCGCCCGCGCCATCGACTGATTGGCCGCGTCGCGCTTGGCCGCGATACGCAGGCCGGCAAGGCGCGCGCGCAGATCCACCAGCGCGCGACGGGAAGTGGCGTCGAGATCCGGCGTGATGGTCTTGTCGATCAGCTCGAGACCCTGTTCCGTGGAGCGAATCGCCCCTTCCAACTCGCCGGATTGTCGCTGCGCCCACGCCGCCTGATACGCAGCCTGAACGTCGCTGATGACGGAGTTCGAGGACTCGGAGCTGTCATATGACGCAGGCGTGGTGCGGGACTCTGCCCCGCGCACCGGACTGGCAGTGCAGTAGATGAACAGGGCAGCTGTCAGAGCCGCCAGGTGTGAGGGACGGACCGGCATCGCAACCTCCTGTCGGTGAGACTCCCTCCCTGGACAGTCCAGAGAACCGGGTCAACCTAGTCGGGCGGCATGCAAGATGCAACCCGCTTCGTGAACTTTGCTACGGTACACGCCCTGAGGGACGGCACAACTCATGCCGCCGCGCGATGGGCAACTGAGTTAGCGCAAGTGCTGTGCCACAACCCCATCGTGCATTGACACTTAGTACATGACCAGATAGCTTGCGGCAGCCCGACGGATCGCACCGGCTGCGCATTTCTGGCTCACGGAGGGAGCGAGCAGCATGAATGTCGCAGTCTCCAAGCCTCCTCAGTGGTCGGTTTCCGCCCGCAGCCACGGCGAAGTTCTGACCGCCGGCACTGCCGGCGGGGGGTTGGAGCTGCTGGTGCTCTCCACGCCCGGCTCCTTTACCGTCCCTGAGTTCGAGGGCTGGCTGCGTGACCTCCTGGGCGTCACACGGGAGACGGCGTCCGGCGATCAGGGTCCGCGCCCGATTCCCGCGCTGCTCCATCACGCCCTGACCGGACTCCTCTTCTCTCATGCCGAGCTGTGGGAGCGCGCCGGTGCCCAGCCGCCCTGCTCGCTCGCCTTCGTGGTCGCGGGCGGCAGAGTCGCCTTCGGCTGGGTGGGCGATGCCCGGGTCGGCGTCTGGGTCAACGATCAACCGGTCGAGAACGGCTGGGTCAAGGTTCGGGACGACGAAGGCCGCGAGGCGTTTGCGATCGCGCTCGACTGGAGCCCGCCGGTGCGCGTGCGCCTGGTGTGGTCAGCGCCCAACGCCGGCGAAGAAGGACCGGGCGCGATCGTGGATGCGGAGTGGCCCGGCCTCGACCTGCACGCTCTGCCTGCGCCCTCTGCTTCCACGCTCGAGAGCGTCCCGGCAGACGCCGGTGTCAAAGTCGAGCGGGATGCGCTTCCGCTCGAAGTCGAAACCACGCGGGAATGGAATTCCGCCTCCGAGCGCGTCACTTCGTTCGAACACGCCGGACCCATCGAGCGGACCTCATCCTTCGAACGCGCCGCCGAACCGGTCGCACCCCTCGAACAGCGTGTGGAGCTCGCACACTCCGCGCACGCAGAGAGTGGCCTCGAGCAGGCGATCAACCAGGCGATCGAGTCCGCACGTCACGAGGCGGAGAGCGAAAAACCCTACGAGCTGGTGATCGAGACACCCGTCGAGTCGCCCGCGAGCGAGCCCGAGACTCACGAGCGCCCGCGCCGCCGTCCCGGCCGTCTCAGCCGGATGATGGCGCGCTTCTCATCGCTGTGGACGGCGGAGCCGAAGCGCGCTTCGCAAGCGTCTGTGCCGATCGTGCCGCCGGCCGAAGCGTTGGCCCCGCAACCCGAGGCTGAGCCGGCGTCCGAGGTCGCGTCCGAGCCCGAGCCAGTGATCGCTCCGCAGCCGCAGCCGCGCTCTCTGCACATCCTGCCGTCGATCGCGGACGCCGCGGCGCCCGCGGAAGGCGACGTCGTTCCGCGACGCGCGAGCCTCGCACCGCCGGTATTGCGAGTGGTGCCGCGAGTGCCCGCGCCTTCGAAGAGCGGGCCTGAGGTCGAGACGCGCTTCACGCATTCGTCGCTTTCGCCGGCCGCGCCCGCTCCGTCTCGCGAGCCGCGGCCGACCAGCCTCGATGAGCGCACGGCATCGCTCGCGCGCGAGGACATGGCCTCGCCGCCGCGACCCTCGCTGGCCGCTCCGCCCGAAGCCGAAGCCCAGGCGCGGCCGGTGTCGCTGTGGACGCCGCCCGCGATCGCGAACGCCGCTCCCGAGCCCGAGTCGCATTCAGAAGAGGTGGTCGAAACTTCGACTGCGAGCATTTCGCCCGCGGCCACCGAATCTCCATCCATGCCGCACGACGCTGCGGGGGCCGACCCGTGGTCCGATGAGCCGCCCGCGCCGCGGACCGTGTCGCGCCATCGCTCTCCGTTGCGCCCGCAGTGGCCGACCGACAGCGAGATGGAACGTCCGACGCCATTATGGAAGCGTCCGTGGGTGTGGGCCGCCATGCTGGTCGCGCTGTTCTTCGGCGGCTGGATGGTGGGTGGACTCCAGCACGATCGCACCCCGGGTGGCACGAGCGACGGATTGCACCGCACGATGCGCTCGCTCGGTCTCGCCGGCGCACGCTTCGACGTTGCGATCAGCAGCCGCCCGCCGGGAGCGTGGATCACGGTCGACGGCAAGGACCTGATCCGGCGCACGCCGGCGAGCATCGATCTGCCGCCCGGGGACCATCAGGTGTCGCTCTCGATGTCCGATCTGGGCTCGGCCTCATTCCAGGTGCGCGGCCAGCGCGGCGATCGGGTTGCGCTCGATGCGCCACTGTGGGGATCGATCACGGTTGCCGAGTCGGACGCCAGCCTGCCGGTGACGGTCGCGCTCGATGGCACAGCGCTCGGCTTCGCGCCGGTCACCGTGGACAGCGTGATGCCCGGCGCTCACGAGCTGCGTTTCTCCGGACCCGGCATGGTGCCGTGGGGACAGACCGTCGAGGTGCGCGTGCAACAGGTGGCCCAGGTGCTCGCGCGGCCCATGACCTCGCCCGCGACCGGAGTGCTCGTGGTGCAGGGCCATTTCGTGGATGAGCAGGGCAGCCGTCCTCTGACCGGAGCCGAAGCGTACGTGGACGGCGCGCTGCGCGGTCGCACGCCGCTCACTCTCGAGCTGCCGCGCGGTCCGCACAGCGTGCGGGTCTCGAAGGGCGGCGAGAATTCGCCGGTGCAGGTCATCGATCTTCCGGGTGGCAATCAGCGCTTCGCGAGCTTCGAGCTCGGACTCGGGATCGAATCCCCGCGACTGGTCTCGATCGGAATCGGGGATCGCGTGGTCCAGGATCGGCCGACCATGGCCTCGGCGATGCTCGAAGGCGTCTCGGTCACCGACGTGCGCGAGATGTGGCTCCACATACGCACCCCTGAGGGGCCGTGGCGGCGCTACCCGATGGATCTGCTCAAGTCCGCGACCGGCGCGGTCGGCGTCTCGGTGTTCCCGAACACGATGTTCGACGGGTCCGGCCGTGCGCCCTACTACATGAGCGC
This sequence comes from Candidatus Eiseniibacteriota bacterium, assembly GCA_031370785.1. Lineage (GTDB taxonomy): Bacteria > Eisenbacteria > RBG-16-71-46 > RBG-16-71-46 > RBG-16-71-46 > DATJGS01. The sequence continues at coordinate 43,357 of JANMQY010000090.1, forward strand.
GCTCACCGGCACCGGCGACGAGTATTACACCGAGATCGTGACCGCACAGCTGGTCGGAGCCGGCAGACCTTCGGCACGCCAGCGCTGATGCGCGTGGGCTGAACCGCGCCCACCGCGGCGCGCACCGGGAGCCACCGGGCACGCCGCGAACGACTCCACCGGAGACGGGTCCGTCCACAGTGTGGGCGGGCCCGTTTTCGCATCCTGCGCCCGGGCAGCGCCTGCGTGCGCCGCGCGGGTGGCCCGCGTCTCGCACCGTGCGTCCCTCATGGGAGATCGGTGCGCGGTGCCCGCGGCCCTCGCGGTGTGGCTCGGGCTCCTGCTGGGCGCGCGGTTCTGCGTCGACGCGGCGATTGGCTGCGCGGCGCTCGCGGTTGCGCTGCTCCTGCTCGCGCTCTCGCGCCGGGCGCCGCCGCGCGTGGCGACAGTTGCCGTGATCGCCGCGCTCGGATTTGCGGCGCTCTCACGCGGCGGTGCGCGCGATCTTGCGCTCGAGCGCTCGCGGCGCGCGGTGGAACGGGACGGCGCGTACTGGGTCGATGCGCGGGTCGTCGAGCCGCCGCTGCGCGAGAGCGGCGAGCCGATCGCGATCTGTGTGATCGAGGCCGCGCGGCCCGCGCTTCCGCGAGGCGCACGCTTGCGGCTGCGATTTCCGCAGGGCTGCGCGGCGGAGTGGGGCGACCGTTGCCGCACGTTCGTTCGGCTCGATGTACCCGGTGGGCCGCGAAATCCCGGAGGGTTCAATGCGCGCTCGACCGCCGATGCCGCAGGGCTCGTCGCCACCGGAGTCGCACGATTCGCCGAGGTCTCGCCCGGGCGTGGCATTCACGCCTGGCCGCGCGCGAGCGTGATGAGATGGCGCCGCGCGTTCGAAGGCGAGGCACACGCCGGGCTCACCGATGCGGCGCGGACCCTCGCGCTGCCGCTCGTGCTCGGCGACCGGTCGGCCCTGCCACTCGAGCTGGACGCGGCGTTTCGCGCCTCTGGCCTGGTTCACCTGCTCGCGCTCTCCGGGCTCCACGTGGCGTGGCTCGCCGCGGTCGCCCGCGGCCTGGTCGCGACGCTCGGCGCGGGAGTGCCGGGACGCGCGATCGCGCGCCTGCTGTGCGCGACGCTCTACGTCGGGATCGCGGGGCCGCTGCCTTCGCTGATGAGGGCCGCCGCGACCGAGGCGCTCGCCGCCGCCGCGAAACTGACCGGGCGCGCGCTCGATCCGATCCAGGCTCTGGCGGTGGCGGCGCTCGCGCTGCTGGTGTGGCGTCCGGGCTGGGCGGAAGACCTCGGCTTCCAGCTCTCCTGCGTGGCGACGCTCGGGCTGGTCGCGATCGCGCCCTCGCTCACGCCGCAGCATGCTGGCTGGCGCGGCCTGTTCGCGCTGCTCGCGCCGACGCTCGGCGCGCAGCTGATGGCCACACCGCTGCTGCTCGCGCGCATGCATGCGGTTTCGTGGATCGCGCCGTTCGCGAATCTCGTCGCGGTGCCGCTCTCCGGCCTGCTGCTCGGCGCGGCGTGGCTCGGGCTCATCCTCGAAGCGGCGTTACCGGGCTCGGGCGCACTGCCGTTCGCGGCGTGCGATGCGCTCGCGATCGCGCTCGAGCACGCGGTGTCGATCGCGGCGCGCGCTCCGAGCGCGCTGCTGTCCGCGGGCGACTCGCCGGTGGCTGTGGTCTGCGCGGCGCTCGGCGCGACGTTGCTCGCAGGGTCGCTCGCCCGGGCCGGATCGCGACTCGCGCGGCAGGAGGCGCCCAGTTCGGCGCGAGTGGCATGTTGCTGGCTCGGGGCCGCGCTGTGCGGGATCTCGCTGGTGCTGGTCGCGACCGAGCCCGCGCTCCGACCTCGAGCGGGACACACCTGGCTCGTCGCGCTCGACGTCGGACAGGGCGACGCGCTCGCGATCGCGGGTCCGGACGGCTGGCGCGTGGTGGATGCCGGCGGGCGCTCGCCGCGATTCGACGCCGGCCAGAGCGTCGTGCTTCCATTCCTTCACTGGGCAGGAGTGCGGCGCGTGCGATTCCTCGCGCTCACGCACGACGATGGCGACCATACGGGTGGAGCAGCCGCGCTGCTGCACGGAATGCCGGTCGATCGCGTGCTCGCCGCACCGCCCTTCAGCGGCGCTCCGGGGCCGGGCGCACGCTTCGGCGCGATCCGGGTCGCGCGCGGCGACACGCTGTCGATCTCGCCGTGGATCCGCGTGCTGTGGCCACCGCGCGAGGGAGCCGGCGACCTGCTCGAACACCCGAGGACCAGCGCCGACAACGCGGTCGCGCTGGTGTTCGAGGTGGGAGAGGGGGAGGGTCGCGCGCTGCTTGCCGCGGACGTCGACAGCACGGTCGAAGAGTCGCTCGCGTTTCGCGCGCCGATCGCGCTGCTCAAGGTGGCGCATCACGGCTCCGGCAGTTCCACGGGCGCTCGATTCCTCGCGCGGACGAATCCCGGGCTTGCGGTGATCTCGGTCGGGGCGAGAAACCGATTCGGCCATCCGGCGCCCGCGGTGCTCGAACGCCTCTCGCGCACCTCGGCCCGGGTGCTGCGCACCGATCTCGAAGGCGCGCTGTGGTTCGATCTCTCGCCGCGAGGCGTGAGCCGTATCGAGTGGCAGCGCGGAATGAGTGCGATCCGCGACCGTGCCAGTCCCGGGCGCCTCGCCGCCGCCCCGCGCGCGCCGTGAGCGACTTGCCCGCTTGCGGGACGGTTGGTAGATTGCGGCGTGCTCTCCAACTCCCAGCGCACCCTCGCAGTGTTCGCCTCGGGGAACGGCACCAACTTCGAGGCTCTGGTTCGCGCCGCCCGGCGGGGCGAGCTGGGAGGGCGCATCGCGGTCCTGATGAGCGATCGCCCCGACGCCCCGGCGATCGAGCGCGCCAGGCGACTCGGAATCGAGGTCGTGTGTCCTCCGGTCGGCCGCTTTCGCACCCGCATCGAGGACGAGACCCCCTGGCTCGATGCGCTGCGCGCGCGCGGTGTGGATGCGGTGCTCCTTGCCGGCTTCCTGCGCCGCCTGCACTCGACGCTGCTCGACGCGTTTCGCGATCGGCTGCTCAACATCCATCCGTCACTGCTGCCCGCCTATCCCGGACTCGATGCGATCGCGAGGGCATGGGAGCACGGGGCGCGCGTGACCGGGTGCACCGTCCACCTGGTCGAGGACGCGCTCGATGCGGGGCCGATCGTTGCGCAGCGCGCGGTCGAAGTCCGCGACGACGATACGCTCGAGAGCCTGACCGGACGCATCCACGCCGCGGAGCACGAGCTCTACCCAAAGGCCGCGCTCCGATTCCTGACCGAACCGTGGACGCGCGAAGGCGGCCGGATCGTGTTCGGTGGGGCGCGCGAGGTCACGCATGACTGACCGTCCGCCGCTCGATGCGGTGCTGTTCGACGCCGGCGGCACGCTGGTGCGACTCGACTTCGAATGGATGGCGGCGAAGGTGAGCGAGCTGGGGCACCCGCTCGAGGCCTCGGCCCTGCGCCGGGCCGAGATCGAGGGCCGCCGCGCGTACGACGCGAGCCGCGGGAAGGCGCCGCAACCGGGCGAAGCGCCGCCGGCGCTCGGCAGCTCGGGGGACACCCGCGCCTACTTCAGCGGCATGCTCGAGGCGCTGGCGGTGCCGGCCGAGGTGCACAAGCGCGCGCTCGTCGCGTTCTTCGAGCACCACGACCAGACCGGCCTGTGGACGCGGCCAATGGAAGGCGCACGAGCGGCGATCGATGGCGTGCGCGAGCTGGGCCTGCGCCGCGCGGTGGTCTCGAACTCCGATGGTCGCGCGCAGCAGCACCTCGAGGAATGCGGCGTGCTCGAGGGCGTCGAGTTCGTGCTGGATTCGCATCTGATCGGCATCGAGAAGCCCGATCCGCTCATCGTGAAGCTGGCGCTCGAGCGTTTCGGCGTCGCGCCCGATCGTGCGCTGTTCGTCGGCGACATCCGCTCGGTGGATGCCGCGGTCGCGCAGGCCGCCGGCACCCGCTTCGTGCTGGTCGATCCTTTCGGCGACTACGCGCTGCCCGGCACGCCGGCGATCGCGGGAATGCAGCTCCTGCCGGCTTGGATTGCGTTGCGGTTCACCACGCCCCGCAAGGCGGACGTGAGAGTCTGAGACCCACCCGCCGCTTTCGTCCGTGAGCGGCGCAAGGAGGACAGATGACGAAGGTCGATCTCCACCGTCACCCCGCCGATGGCGCGACCCGTGCGCCCGCGGCCGACGAGAGCGCGCTGCCCGGACTCGTTCCGTGGCGTCGCGGCAAGGTGCGCTCGGTCTACGAAGCTGGCCCCACCCATCTGGTCATGGTGGCGAGCGACCGGCTGAGCGCGTACGACAGCGTGCTGCCCACTCCGATCCCCGACAAGGGCCGCATCCTCACCCAGCTTTCCACGTGGTGGATGAGAACTCTGAAGAGCGCATCGCCCCATCATCTGATCTCGGACGACCCCGCGACCTACCCGAGCCCGTTTCGCGAGCACGCCGCGCGGCTCCAGGGTCGCAGCCAGTACGTCCGCCGCGCCGAGCGCGTCGACATCGAATGCGTGGTGCGGGGCTACCTGACCGGCTCGGGGTGGAAGGAGTATCAGAAGCACGGCGTGGTGTGCGGCATCCGCCTGCCCGCGGGACTGCGCGACGGCTCGCGGCTCGATCCCGCGATCTTCACCCCCGCGACCAAGGAGGATCAGGGCCACGATGAGAACATCTCGTTCGAGCGCATGATCGAGCTGGTGGGGATGGAGAGGAGCGAAGCGCTGCGCGCGCGGAGTCTGGCGATCTATGAAGAGGCGCGCGCGATCGCCTGGGAGCGGGGACTGGTGCTCGCCGACACCAAGTTCGAGTTCGGGTACGTGGATGGCGCGCTGACCCTGATCGATGAAGTGCTCTCGCCCGACTCGTCTCGATACTGGGACCGGTCGGAGTACGAGGCCGGCAGGCTACTGTCGTTCGACAAACAGTACGTGCGCGACTGGCTCGATCGCAGCGGCTGGAATCACGAGCCGCCGGCGCCCGCGCTGCCCTCCGACGTCGTCGAGAAGACCCGCGAGCGCTACCAGGAGGCGCTCACCCGCCTGACCCGGACGCGCGCATGACATGGCCGCGCGCCGCGCTGTTTTCGCTGAGCGACAAGGCCGGCGCGGCCGAGTTCGCGCGTGCGCTCGCCGCACGGGGCACGCGCATCATTGCTTCGGGCGGGACCGCGAAGCACCTTGCGGAGGCGGGCGTGAAGGTGACGCCGGTCGAGGAATGGACAGGATTCGGCGAGATGCTCGGCGGCCGCGTGAAGACGCTGCATCCGCACGTGCACGCGCCGATCCTCGCACGTCGCCGGGTTGCCGCCGACATGGAAGAGCTGAAACAGCGCAGGCTCGAGCCGATCGATCTGGTGGCGGTGACGCTCTACCCGTTCGAGTCGCGCGCGGCCTCGCTCGATGAGGCGGGCGCAGTGGAGGAGATCGACATCGGCGGCGTCGCGCTGCTGCGCGGCGCGGCCAAGAACTTCGTCGATGTGATCGTGATCCACGAACCGGCGCGCTACGCCGAAGTGCTGGCGGCGCTCGAGAGCGCCGGCCCGACTCTGGAGCAGCGCCGCACATGGGCGATGTCCACTTTCGCCCGCACCGCGCGCTACGACGCCGCGATCGCCGCGGACCTGGGCCGGCGCGCCGCGGCCCGAGACGCTGCGCCGCCGGTGCACGTCGTCGCGCTCGAGCGCGTCCGGCCATTGCGCTACGGCGAGAACCCGCATCAGAAGGCGGCACTCTACGCCCGGGCCGGGGAAGCTGCGGCGCTCGAAGCCTGGAAGGAAGGGAAGGAGCTCTCGTACAACAATCTGCTCGACCTGGAGGCCGCGGTCCGGCTGGTCTCGGAGTTCGAAGGCCCGGCATGCGTGATCGTGAAACACTGCCAGCCGTGTGGCGCGGCAAGCGCCGCCACGCTCGGCGAGGCATACGCCGCGGCGCTGCGAACCGATGAGCTCTCGGCGTTCGGCGGGATCGTCGCGTTCAATCGGGCGCTCGACGGCGCGACCGCGACCGAAGTGGCGAAGCAGTTTGTGGAATGTGTCGCAGCACCCGAGCTCTCGAACGGGGCCGCCGCGGCTTTCGCGCACAAGAAGAACGTGCGCCTGGTACGGCTTGCCGTGGATGCACTTGCGTCGCCAGACCCCTGGTCGGTGCGGCACGTCGGCAAGTGGGCGCTGCTGCAGCGCGAGGACCCGGCTCCTCCGCCTGCGTGGCGCAGCGTGACGAAGCGGGCGCCAGGCGAAGATGAGCTGCGCGCGCTGCGCTTCGCATGGTCGGTGGTGGGCGCGGCGAGATCGAATGCGATCGCGATCGCGCGTGGCACGGCGCTGATCGGCCTCGGCTCGGGGCAGACCAGCCGGGTGGATGCGGTGGACGTCGCGCTGATGAAAGCGAAGCGCGCCGGATACGAGGTCAAAGGCGGGGCGCTCGCGAGTGACGGTTTCTTTCCGTTCGCCGACAATATCGAGCACGCCGCGGAAGCCGGCATCACCGCGATCGCGCAGCCGGGCGGCTCGATGCGCGACGCGGAAGTAGTCGAGGCCTGCGACCGGCACCGCATCGCGATGATGTTTACCGACCGAAGGGTGTTCAGGCACTGAGACCATGCCCCGCGAACTCGTCCTCATCCTCGATTTTGGCTCGCAGTATACGCAGCTGATCGCGCGTCGCGTGCGCGAGCTCGGCGTGTACTCGGAGGTCGTTCCCGGCAATACGCTGATCGACGAGATCCGCGCGAAGCGTCCGAGCGCGCTGATCCTCGGCGGCTCGCCGGCGTCGGGCTATCGCGCCGAGGCGCCCATGCCCGATCCCGCCATCTACGCCCTCGGGAAACCGCTGCTCGGGATCTGCTACGGCTTTCAGGCCACGCAGCAGCTCATGGGCGGAAAGGTGGCGAAGGCCGAGCGCGCGGAATACGGAACCGCGACGTTCGTGCAGGACGGCCGCTCGCCGCTGTTCGCCGGAGTGCCGAAGCGGTTTCGTGCGTGGATGAGTCACGGCGACGAGGTGCAGGCGCTGGGGCCGGAATGGAAGAAGCGCGCGCACACTTCCAACAGCGCGTTCGCCGCGGCCCAGCACGTGAAGCTGCCCTTCTTCCTGATCCAGTTCCACGCCGAAGTCGAGCACTCGCCTTACGGCAGGAAGGTTTTGCACAACTTCCTCTTCAGGATTGCCCGCCTCAAGGGCGGCTGGAGCATGAAGAGCTTCCTCAGGCGAGCGCTCGCCGACATCCGCGCCCAGGTGGGCGAAGGACGCATCCTGTGCGGGCTTTCCGGCGGGGTCGACAGCACCGTGGTCGCGACACTGTGTCACCGCGCGGTTGGGACACGCCTTTACTGCGTGCTGGTCGACCACGGCCTCTTGAGGGAGGGCGAGGCCGAGCAGGTGGCGCTCGAGCTGGGCGCGAAGCGCCGTCTCAACGTCACCGTGGTCAATGCGCGCGAACGATTTCTTTCCAGGCTCGCGGGTGTCGTCGACCCGGAACAGAAACGCAGGATCATTGGCGCCGAATTCATCGCGGTGTTCGAGGAAGAGGCGAAGAAGATCGGTGCGGTCGAGTTCCTCGCGCAGGGCACGCTCTATCCCGACGTGATCGAGAGCGCATCGGCGGGCTGGGGCGCGCAGGTGATCAAGACCCATCACAACGTCGGCGGCCTGCCCGAGCGCATGAACCTGAAGCTGGTCGAGCCGCTGCGCTGGCTGTTCAAGGACGAAGTGCGCGAGCTCGGGCGCGAGCTGGGCTTGCCGGATCACCTCGTGGACCGACATCCGTTTCCGGGGCCGGGGCTCGCGGTTCGCACGCTGGGTGCGGTCGAGCCGCGCGACCTCGAGATCCTGCGCAAGGCCGACGCGATCTTCATCGAGGAGTTGCGCCGCGCGAAATGGTACGGCCGCACCTGGCAGGCGTTCGCGGTGCTGCTGCCGATTCAGACGGTCGGGGTCAAGGGCGACGAGCGCTCCTACGAAAAAGTGATCGCGCTGCGTGCGGTCAACAGCTCGGACGGCATGACCGCGGACTGGACGCGCCTGCCGGCTTCGGTGCTGGCGCGCGCGGCGAGCCGCATCGCGAATGAAGTGCGCGGCGTCAATCGCGTGGTGTACGACTGCACCAGCAAGCCGCCGGCGACCATCGAGTGGGAGTGAGCGGGATGCGCATTCACGCGTGGCTTCTGGCGATTGCGCTGGCGCTCGCGTCGGCCTCGTGTGGCGGTACCGCGAAGCGCGGGCCGGCCCCGCTCGACGCCGCTCGGGACAGCGTGAGGCTGCGCGCGATCGCCGACAGCATCCAGACACGCGGGCGCGCCTCGCTTGCTGCGCGGCGCTTCGTCACCCGGCTCGGTGCCCCGCGCGCCGACCGCGGAACCGACCATCTGTTCTGGACGCCCGAGACGCTCGAGGTCGCGCCGCGCCTTCGCGCTTGGGCGATCGCGCTCGGGCCCTCGGCGACTCCGAGCGATCAGGACAGCGCGAGAGCCTGGCGCGCACTGGTGGCGGATCCGGCGCTGCGCCCGTTCGCGCTGCTGCGCTTCGCAGCCTCGGCGCTCGCGGCGCGCGACACGATCACCGCCGACTCGCTGTGGGGCGTACTCGCCTCGGAGGATGGGATCTGGACGTGGGAGGCGCTGCGCGCGCGCAGCAATCTCGGGCTGGCGCGCGGGGACACCGCGCGCGCCGACAGCCTGCTGCGCGACGCCGACCGCGAGTCGTGGCCCGACGTCGAGCGCGCGGCGTGGCTGATCCGGCGCACGGTGCTGCTCACCACGCTCGGCGACACCGCCGAGGCCGCGACGTTCGCGCGCCAGGCGCTGCGCCGCTATCCGGCGATCTCGGTCACGGTGCAGGCCACCAGCGCGCTCGAGCGCATCGCCGCGGCGCGCGGGGACTCGCTCGATCCTGAGGATCAGCGCCTGGCGGCCGAGGTCGACTACTACCGCCTCGATCGCGCGTCTGCGATGCGGCGTCTGGCGCGCGCCTTCGCCGAGTGGCGTGGCGCGGATCGCTGGCGCGTGGCGCTGCGCCTCGGCGAGGTCGCGCGGCTCGCGAAGCGTTTCCCGGATGCGCTGGCCGCGCTCGACAGCGCGCGGCGCGTCGCGCCCGACGCCGAGGCGCGCGCGCGCTGTGCGCTCGAGCGCGGGCGCGTGCTGCGCGACTCGGGCGATCCGGAGGCTTCATTCCGGGCTTACGCGCTGGCCGCGACCCTGGCGACCGATCCGGACACGCGCGAGTCGGCGGTGTGGGAGAGGGCGCGCGAGGAGGAGGAGCAGCAGCGCTGGAAACCCGCGCGAACGCATTACGCGCAGGTAATCTCGTTCGGGCAACGTCGCGCCGACGAAGCCGCGCTGCGACTCGGCGTGCTCTGGTACCGGGAGGGCCGGCGGGAGCGCGCGCTTGCGAGCTGGACGCTCGGCGATTCCGAGGCGCTGCGCTTCTGGCGTGCGATCGCGCGACGCGCGGCGCGCCCCGACTCGACCAGCGCCGCGCTCGAGTCGATCGCGGCCCTGCCCGGCTACGGCTTCTATCGTGCGTCGGCGCGCGAGTCGCTCGGAATCCACGCCGCCGCGGCGCTGCCCGATTCCGTCGCGCCGGCCACCATCGATTCGACGACTCCGGCCGCGTTGCGCCTGGCGGCGGATCTGGTCAGCGCCGGCCTCATCGACGGCGCGCTCTCGCTTCTCCAGCGCTTCACGGCCGGCGATCGACGGCTGGCGGGCCCGGTGCCGCCGCGGCGCGATGCGCTGCTCATCGCCTCGCGGCTCGCGTACCAGTGCGGCGCGATTCCGACCGGCATTCGTCTCGCGGAGCGCGCGCTCGGCATCGCCGGCCCGGACGTCGCGGTCGCGAGACGAATCGTCCCGTGGCTCTATCCGCCCGGAATCGAGTCGATCACGGACTCGCCAGCCGACTCGTTCGCGAAGGAGGTCGAGCCCGCGCTTCTGGAAGCGGTGGCGTGGAAGGAGAGCAAGTTCGATACGACCGCGCGCTCGAGAAGCGGCGCGCGCGGAGTGGTGCAGCTGATGCCGGCGACCGCGGCGACGCTCGCGCGGCGCCTCGGGCTCGCGGTGCCGGGCGACAGCTCGCTCGGAGATCCGCGCCTCGGGCTCCGGCTCGGCGCCGCCGAGCTCGCGCTTCAGATCGCGCGCTTCAACGGAAGCGTGCCGCTCGCGCTCGCCGCGTACAACGCCGGCCCCGACGCCGCGGCGCGCTGGGGCGATGCGGCGAAGGGCGTTGGCGATGCGCTGACCTGCGAGCTGATCGCCTACCCGGAGACGCAGGATTACGTGAAGGTCATCGTCGGCCTGCGCCAGGCGTACCGCGATTTCCGGCCGAGACTGGGGCCTGAGTAGGATGCGGACACGCCTCCCGACCAGTCCGCGCTCCCTGCCGGCCCCCGCCCCCTATAAGATGTAGACGTGCCCGCCACCAGCCCCTCGCCTCCGGACCCGCTCAAGCCGCTTCGCTCGCGAAGCTGGCTCACCGAGGCGCGCCGCAAGGCGATCCACCTCTCGTTCATCATCCTTCCACTGGAGCTGCTGTTCGAGACCCTGCCGTGGCCGCGTGGCAAGAGCCAGTGGAGACTGGCGCTGATCGTGGCCTGCGTTGGGGCGATCACGCTCGACCTGCTGCGCATCCACGAACGGAAGGTGAAGCAGTTCTTCAAGACCTTCTTCGGCGGTCTGATCCGCGAGCACGAACACTTCGGCCTGCTCGGCTCGACCTACCTGTTGATCGCCGCCCTGCTCGCGGTCGAGATCTTTCCGCGCGAGGTCGCGGCCGCAGCAATCGGGTTCACCGTGCTCGGAGATGCGTTCGCGGCCATGGTCGGCAAGGCGTGGGGGCGGACCCCGTTCTTTCGCAAGTCACTGGAAGGCACCGCGGGCGGACTGGTGGCGTGCCTGGCGTGGGCGGCGGCGCTGGCGCTCGAGGGGCGACTGCCCTGGCACGTCGCGATCGCCGGAGCTCTTGTCGCAAGTCTGGTCGAGCTCCTGCCGATACCACTGGACGACAACCTCGGCATGACGCTGATCGCCGGGTACACCATGAAGCTCCTGATCGCACCCTCATGAGCCCACGACCGATCGAACCCGAGACACCCGACCTCGAACCCGCCCTCAGCCTGTCGCGCGACGGCCGACATGCCGAGGCGCTCGACTGGCTGAGCACGCGCGCCCGCGATGCCCGCGATAGCAGTCGCTGGGTCGGCGCCGCGGTGCAGGCCTACGCGCGCGTCGCGCGTTCCGCCGCGACCGCCGGGGACGCCGAGACCGCCGAGCGCGCGCTGCGCGAGGCGCTCCGCCTCAAGCCCGGCTACGCCGATCTGCACCTGCAGCTCGCGACCGTGCTGCTCGCGCGGCAGCGCCGTCCCGATGCGCGCCGTGCGCTGGAAGCGGCGCTCAGGATCCATCCGCGCTATCTGGCGGCGCGCGTCGAGATGGCATTGCTGGATGCAAGCGAAGGGCGCATCGGCGAGGCGCTCGCCTCGCTGCATGACGTGGAGCGCGACTCCAAGATCGACGAGCCGCTCGCCTTCCAGCAGGGAATCAAGAGCCTCGAGCGTGCCGACTGGGATGGCGCGGGCACGCTGTTCCGCCGCGCGCTGCGCGGCTCCGATCCGGAGCTCGATCGGGCACTCGATCGGTTCCGCGTGCTGCTCGCCGATGGCGCGATCGAGCGCGCCGCCCAGGTGCTCCGCGAGATCCTGCCCCAGTACCAGAGCTACCCCGACCTGCACGCCATGCTCGGGGCGGCCGAATTGCGCCTGGGGCACGCCGACGACGCCCTGGCCTCGCTCGCTCGCGCTCTCGAGCTCAATCCGGACTATCACGACGCGCGCCTTCATTTCGCGCGCGCTCTCGATGCGCTCGGCTCCCGCGGCCAGGCCAGCGAGCAGGTTCAGCTGGTTCTGCAGCGCGATCCCGAGCACGGCGCGGCGCGCGAGCTGCTCGAACACTGGTCCGCGCGGGGGCGGAGCGCGGCGAGCCGCTGAATCCCGGAGCGTATTGGCTCTTGACCGCGGGCGCGCATCGTTTCACTCTGTGGTCGTTCTCGGGCGCGATTGAAAACCCTAGGCCAATACCAGGGAGGACCATTCATGGCGATTGGCACCGTCAAGTGGTTCAATGATCATCGCGGATACGGATTCATCACGGCGGAGGGCACGGAGGTGTTCGTGCATCACTCCGCGATCGAAGGCCACGGCTTTCGCACTCTTCATGAAGGTGAACAAGTAGAGTTCGAGCTGAAGACGAGCGAGCGAGGGGCCGAGGCCGCCCACGTCACCCGTATTTCTTGAGTTCCAGTCGCCCGAGACCTCGCGGCCCGATGCTTCGCATCGGGCCGCGTCGTTTGGCATCTGATAGGTCGCTGCCGGTCCGCCCCACCCGGAGTGAACCCTTCCCGCGGCGCCCCGCCGAACCCCTGCGCTTGACACAACCTCTATCCTGAGGCCCATGTTCGAAACCCTCCTGAAGTCCGTCTTCGGCTCGAAGCACGACCGTGATGTGAAGCGGGTCGCCCCGATCGTCGACGAAATCAACCGGTTCTTCGAAGGCTACTCGGCCCTTTCCGACGAGGAACTGCGCGCCAGGACCGGTGAATTCCGGCAGCGGCTGGGGGCCGGCGAGACCCTCGAGGACCTGCTGCCCGAGGCCTTCGCCGTGGTCAAGGAGACCTGCCGGCGGCTGTGCGGCAAGAGCTGGAAGGTGGTCGGCATCCCCATTCCCTGGGAGATGGTGCCTTACGACGTCCAGCTGGTCGGCGGCGTCATGCTTCACGAGGGCAAGATCGCCGAGATGGCGACCGGCGAGGGCAAGACCCTGGTCGCGACCATGCCGCTCTACCTGAATGCGCTCACCGGGCGCGGCGCTCACCTGGTGACCGTGAACGACTACCTCGCCCGCCGCGACAGCGAGTGGATGGGGGAGATCTACCGCTTCCTCGGGCTCAGCGTGGGCTGCATCCAGCAGGGCATGGATCCGCCGGCCCGCCGCGAGCAGTACGCGTGTGACATCACCTACGGCACCAACAACGAGTTCGGCTTCGATTACCTGCGCGACAACATGGCGGTGCGCCCCGAGCATCGGGTGCAGCGCGGTTTCGCATACGCGATCGTCGACGAGGTGGACTCGGTGCTCATCGACGAGGCCCGCACTCCGCTCATCATCTCGGGGCCGGTCGAGCACAGCGATCAGGCGTTCGACGAGCTCAAGCCGGTGGTCGAGCGCCTGCTCAAGGCCCAGACCCAGTGGGTGAACCAGGTGCTCGCCGAGGCCGAGGCGCTGCTCAAGGATCCTTCGAAGGAATCCGAAGCCGGAATCAAGCTGCTGCAGGTGCAGCGCGCCCAGCCCAAGCACAAGCGCTTCACCAAGCTGGTCTCGGAGCAGCCCGGGCTCAGGAAGCTGATCACGCGCACCGAGCTCGAGTTCCTGCGCGACAAGCGGCTGCACGAGCTGGATGAAGAGCTCCACTACGCGATCGACGAGAAGGCGCGCAACGTCGATCTGCTCGAGAAGGGCCGCGAGCTGATGTCGCCCGGCGATCCCGAGCGGTTCGTGGTGCCCGATCTGGCCGCCCAGCTCTCCGAGCTCGAGGTCCGCGAAGACCTCGAGGCCGAGGCGAAGATCAAGCTGCGCGACGAGATCTACCGCGCCTACGCGGTCAAGAACGAGCGCATTCACAACATTCAGGCGCTGCTCAAGGCCTACTCGCTCTATGAGCGCGACGTCGAATACGTGGTTCAGGACGGCAAGGTGATGATCGTCGACGAGTTCACCGGCCGGCTCATGCCGGGACGGCGCTACTCGGACGGGCTGCACCAGGCGATCGAGGCCAAGGAGGGGGTGAAGGTCGAGGGCGAGACCCAGACGCTCGCCACCATCACGCTCCAGAACTTCTTCCGCATGTACGAGAAGCTGGCCGGGATGACCGGCACCGCCGAGACCGAGGCGCGCGAGTTCTGGGAGATCTACAAGCTCGACGTCTCGGTGATCCCGACCAACAAACCGGCCAACCGCTCGGACCAGAACGACGTCGTGTACCGCACCAAGCGCGAGAAGTACAACGCGGTGATCGACGAGATCGTCGCGTGCCACGAGCGCAGGCAACCAGTGCTGGTCGGCACGATCTCGGTCGAAGTGAGCGAGCTGCTGAGCCGCATGCTCAAGCGCCGCGGTGTGAAGCACAACGTGCTCAATGCCAAGTACCACCAGCAGGAAGCCGAGATTGTTACCCAGGCCGGCCAGCCGGCCGCGGTTACGATCGCGACCAACATGGCCGGGCGAGGAACCGACATCAAGCTCGGCGCCGGAGTTCCCGACGTCGGCGGCCTCCACATCCTCGGCACCGAGCGCCACGAATCGCGGCGCATCGACCGCCAGCTGCGCGGCCGCGCGGGACGGCAGGGCGATCCGGGATCTTCGCGCTTCTTCCTTTCGCTGGAAGACGACCTGATGCGCCTGTTCGGCAGCGAGCGCATCTCGGGCCTGATGCAGCGCATGGGCGTCGAAGAGGGCGAGGTCATCGAGCATCCCCTGGTGACCGGCGCGATCTCCCGCGCGCAGAAGCGGGTCGAGGCGCATAACTTCGACATCCGCAAGCACCTGCTCGAGTACGACAACGTCATGAACCAGCAGCGCGAGCTGGTCTACCGCCTGCGCAATCAGGCCCTGTCCAGCGAGGACATGAGCGCGACCGTGCTCGAGAACATCGAGGACAGCATCGCCGACCGCGTTCAGAAGGCGCTGGGCGGAAGCGGCGCGCACCGCGAGGACTGGAATCTGCGCGGCCTGGCGGACGAGATCTCGTTCCTGCTCATGGCGCCGCTGACGGTCGAGGAGGTCGAGGCGGATCGGCCCGAAGATGTGGAGGAGAAGGCGCTCGCGCTCGGAGTGCGCGCGTACCGGACTCGCGAGAGCGAGTTCACGCCCGAAGTCCTGCGCGAGCTGGAACGACATCTCTACCTCTATACCCTCGATGAGCACTGGCGGGATCATCTGTACGAGCTGGATCATCTGAAGGGTGGCATCGGGCTGCGCGCCTACGGGCAGCGCGACCCGCTGATCGAGTACAAGCGGGAGGCCTTCTCGCTGTTCGAAACCCTGCTGTCCGAGGTTCGCGAGGACTTCGTCCAGCGCCTGTTCCGCGTGCAGCTCGCACCCGAAGCGGTGCGCGATCTCGAACGCCGCCCGCCGCCGAAGCAGCTGGTCGCGCAGCACGCCGAGGCCCAGGCTTTCGCGGGCGCTCCGGTTGGCGACGAAGAGCCGGTCGAAGCGGTGGGGCCGGGCGGAGGCTCGGGGCCGGCGCCGGTCGCGCGCAATGCGCCACGCGCCGGACGAAACGATCCGTGCCCGTGCGGAAGCGGAAAGAAATACAAGAAGTGCCACATGCCCATCGATGAAGGCGTGGAGAGTGTGCGATGAACGAGAGGCGAACCGACGACGCGGTGGGCCGGATCCTGCGGCTGTTTGCCGAACGGCTCGAGAGCTATCTGGACGGTGACGAGCTGGCATTCGAGACGCTGGGCGAGTGCATCGAGGAAGGCCAGTTCAGCGCGGACGACGTGCAGAGCGCTCTGTGGGTGCTGCGCGGACTCGGCAACGAGGTGGCCGGCGGCGGCGAGGCAGCGGTCGAGAATGTGCCGGGCAAGTACGCCCAGCGCGTGCTCAGCGCCGAGGAGCGAGAATCGGTGAGTCCCGAAGCCTGGGGCTACCTCATCGATCTGAACCGCCGCGGCGCGCTCAACTCGGAGCAGTACGAGCGGGTTCTGGACCTGCTGGTCGGCAGCGGCGTGCGTCCGGTGGACGTCGACCTGGCGCGTGAAGTGGCCTCGCGTGTGGCCCTCGAAGGCAACGAATCGGACCGCGGAGAGATCGTGCATGGCGACTTCGACCTCATCCATTAAGAAGCGAAAGAAGCCGGTGAAGAAGACTCCGGGCTCGAATGCGCCGGCCCGCACCGGTGGTGCGACCCGCAAGAGCGCCGCCGGCAAACCGGCCGACGCGCGCACGCCCGTCAGGGCCTTGACCGCAGCGGAGAGTCCGGCGCCTGCCAAAAAATCGCGCACCAGGACCGCCCGCGCCGCTTCCGGCAAGCCGGTCGATGCCACCGGCAAGACCCTCGTCATCGTCGAGTCTCCCACCAAGTCGCGCACGCTGATGAAGTTCCTTGGGAAGGGCTTCACGGTCATGGCCTCCAACGGCCACGTGATGGACCTGCCCAAGAGCAAGCTCGGCGTGGACATCGAGAACGGCTTCGCGCCGCAGTACGAGCCGATCAAGACCAAGCACCAGACGCTGGCCAAGCTTCAGGCGGCCGCGAAGACCGCGGACCGCATCTTCCTTGCGCCCGATCCGGATCGCGAGGGCGAGGCGATCGCGTGGCACCTGGCCACCATGCTCAAGGGCTCGAAGCGCCCGCTGCAGCGTCTCACCTTCAACGAGATCACCGAGCGCGCGGTCAAGCTGGCGCTCGAGCATCCGCGCGATCTGGACATGGATCTGGTGAATGCGCAGCAGGCGCGCCGCGTGCTCGACCGGCTGGTGGGCTACAAGGTGAGCCCGTTCCTGTGGAAGACCATGTACTTCGGTCTGTCCGCCGGCCGGGTGCAGAGCGTGGCGCTGCGCCTGATCTGCGAGCGCGAAGATGCGATCGAAGCGTTCGTTCCGGTCGAGTACTGGACGCTGGAAGCCGACTTCGTCACCGAGTCCGGCGATCGATTCACCGCGCGCCTGGTGCGGATCGGGACCGAGGAGCTCGAGCAGGGACAGATCCGCGGCGAGAACGCGGGAGAGACCGCGCGAGCGCTGGCGGGGGAACTGCGCGCCGCGGCCGCACACATCACCACGGTCCAGACCATCCCCAAGCAGGTGCATCCGCGCGCGCCGTTCATTACCAGCACGCTGCAGCAGACCGCTTTCAACCGCCTCGGCTTCACCAGTCAGCGCACCATGAAGGTGGCGCAGCAGCTGTACGAAGGCGTCGTGCTCGGCAGCCAGGGAAGCGTCGGGCTCATCACCTACATGCGTACCGATTCGCCGCGCCTCGCAGGGGAAGCGATCGCCGAGATGCGCGAGTGGATCCCCCGAGTGCTGGGGGCCGACTACCTGCCGGAATCCCCGCGCAACTTCAAGGGCAAGAAGAGCGCGCAGGACGCGCACGAGGCGGTCCGGCCGACCTCGGTCGAACGCACCCCCGAGAGCGTGCGCCCGTTCCTCTCGGAAGAGCAGTTCCGGCTCTACGACCTGATCTGGAAGAGGGCGGTCGCATCGCAGGTGGCGTCCGCCGAATACCTCGCGACCAGCGTCGAGGTCGAGGCGGGGCGGCTCGGATTGCGGGCGAGCGGCCGCGTGCTCAAGTTCGCGGGATTCCAGAAGCTGTACGGACTGGATGAGGAGGACGAAAGCGAAGAGGGGCGGCTGCCCGAGCTCAAGGAAGGCGCCCCGCTTCGCATCGGCCCGCCGCGGCCGGCGGAGGAGGGGCTGACCGGACCGGTCGAGCCGGTGCGCCCGGGCCAGCATTTCACCCAGCCGCCGCCGCGCTACACCGAGGCTTCGCTGGTGAAGGCGCTCGAGGAAGAGAACATCGGCCGGCCGAGCACCTACGCGACCATCGTCACCACCATCACCAGCCGCAAGTACGTCGAGCGCGACAAGGGGCGGCTGGTGCCGACCGACCTCGGGCGCACCGTGACCAAGCTGCTGGTCAGCACGTTCCCCGACGTCTTCGACGTGACGTTTACCGCGGTGATGGAAGAGGAGCTGGACGGGATCGAAGAGGGCAAGCAGGACTGGCAGCACGTGGTGCAGGACTTCTGGTCGCCGCTCAGCAAGGATCTCGCGCAGGCCGACAAGTCGGTGCTGCACCACCGCGCCACGGTCGAGGAGAAGACCGAGGTGCCATGCCCCAACTGCGGGCGCATGCTGATCAAGAAGTTCGGGCGCCGCGGCGCATTCCTCGCGTGCCCGGGATACCCCGATTGCAAGTACACGCGCCCGGTGGACGACGCCGAGCTGCCCACCCCGGTCGAGGGCAAGTGCGAGCTGTGCGGATCTCCGCTGGTCTCGCGCAACGGCCCGTATGGGCGCTTCATCTCGTGCTCGCGCCGTCCGGACTGCAAGTTCACCAAGCGGCTGACTCTCGGCATCAAGTGCCCGGACTGCGGGATCGGCGAGATCGCCGAGAAGCGCACCAAGCGCGGCAAGACCTTCTACAGCTGCACGCGTTACCCCGAGTGCAAGTTCGCGGCATGGGACCGGCCGAGGCTCACGCCATGTCCGACCTGCCAGGCGCCGTTCCTGGTGGAGAAGGAGACCAAGAAGGGCCTGGTGCTGCGCTGCCTCAAGTGCAAGTCCACATTCCAGCCGGAAACCATCGGTGCGTGACGCGCTCGATCGCTTCCTGAGCGAGTTCGCGGCCCAGCGCCGTGGCTCGCCGCATACGATCTCTGCGTACCGCCGTGACGTGACCCGCGTACTCGACGTGTGCGCGGGAACGGGCAACCCGGTCGCACCGGAAGAATGGACGCGCGAAGTTCTCGAACGTGCGCTGCGCGACCTGTATCGCACCGGCCACAGTGCCGCGAGCGCCGCCCGTGCCCTCGCCGCGTGGCGCAGCTTCTCGAAATTCTGCGTACGCCGCGGCGTGCTGAGCGTGGATCCCGCGCGCACCCTCGCGTTTCCGCGCCTGCCGCGCCGGCTTCCGCGCACGCTGCCGGTCCACGATCTCGAGAAGGCGCTCGATGAGTTGGCCAGATCTGGCGTGGGCCCGGGCGCACCGCGCGATCGCGCGCTGCTCGAGGTGGCGTATTCGTCCGGGCTGCGCGTCAGCGAGCTGACCGGGCTCAATCGCGGCGATGTGGATCGTGGCGCTCGCCTGCTGCGCGTGCGCGGCAAGGGCCGCCGCGAGCGCATCGTGCCGATCGGAGTCTCGGCGCTCGGGGCGCTCGACGCCTACCTCGCCTCGGACCGGCGGACCGCGGGGCGCGGCGATGAGCCGGTGTTCCTCGGAGCGCGAGGCGTCCGGCTCTCGAACCGCACCGTGCAGCGCGTGGTGCGCCTGCGCCTCGGCCAGGTGGCGGCCGGGCTCGGGGTCACGCCGCATGCGCTGCGCCATTCGTTCGCCAGCCATCTGCTCGATCGCGGCGCGGACCTGCGCGCCATCCAGGAGCTGCTCGGCCATCGCTCGCTGACCAGCACGCAGGTGTACACGCACGTCTCGACCGCGCGCCTGCGCAAGGCCTACCAGCAGGCGCATCCGCGCGCGTGAACTCCCGGCGCCGCTTCGCTCTCGTCGCTATGAGCGCGCTCGCCGCGCTCGTGTCGGCAGGCTGCGCCAAGCGCGAGCCGCCCTCCGGGGGACCGCCCGACCTCGAGCCTCCGCGGGTCATTTCCTCGTTCCCGGATTCGGGCGCGGCCGGCGTGCCGCGCGATGCCCACTTGTCGCTGACGTTCAGCGAAGGCATGGAGCCGCGCTCCACCGGAGATGCGGTGGCGCTCGCCCCGCGGGTCGAGATCCGGCAGCGCCGCTGGAGCGGTCGAACGCTCACCGTGGTGCTGGCGGAGCCACTCAAGGTGCCGCAGACCTACACTCTCTTCCTCGGCTCGGGCGCGACCGACCGCCACGGCAATCGCATCGAGAACGGGCGCACCCTGGTGTTCAGCACCGCCGACAGTTTTCCGCGCGGGGTGATCGCGGGTGAGGTCGAGGCGCGGGGCTTCACCGCCGGCGGCATCTACCTGTGGTGCTATTCGGGCGAGCGAAAGCCCGATTCGACCGCGCGCGATTTCGACGCGCTCGGCGTGACCGATGTCAACGGCCACTTCCGGGTGGCCGGGCTTCCGGTGCCCGCGCGCTATCGGGTGTGGGCGTTCGCGGATCTCAATTACAACCGCTCGTTCGAGCCGCTGATCGACGTGCTCGCACCGGTCGACACGGTGTTCGATCTGACCGAGGCGCATCCGCAGGCGAGCAGCATTCACGTGGTCGTGGTCAATCCGCGCGCGCCTGGGAGGGTCCGGGGCGCTGTGCTAGACTCGCTCGCGGACACTCTCGGCGTGGTGCGCGTCACCGCAGCGGCTCGATCCGACAGCACTCGCACGCTGCTGTTCGACGTCGACTCAGGCCGCCTGTTCGACCTGCTCCTCGCGCCCGGAACCTGGCGGATTCGCGCATTCCGCGACCTCGACAAGAGCCGGAGCTGGCAGAGCGCACTCGAGCCGGCGAGCGACATGCTCGAGGTGGTCGTGCCGCCGGCCGGCGACGTCGTCGGCGTGAAGCTGATGCTGAAACGCCCGCCGGGGCGAGCGGAGCATCCATGAGCCTCACGTTCCTCAAGATGCACGGCGCCGCGAACGACTTCATCGTGATCGACCGTCGTTCGGGGCAGCCCCTCGATGCGCCCGAAGTCCTGGTGCCGCGCCTTTGCGACCGGCGTCGCGGCATCGGAGCCGACGGCGTGCTGCTGCTGGAGCGCGACCCCGAGCTGGATTTCTCGATGCTCTACTACAACTCGGACGGCAAGACCGCCGAGTTCTGCGGCAACGGCGCTCGCTGCCTGGCCCGGCTCGCGCTGGACCTGGGATTGGGGCGAGGCGGCGAGGTGCGGTTCCGCACCGCGGCGGGGGTCAAGAGCGCGCGGCGAAGTGCCGATGGCCGTGGGATCGAGCTGTCGTTCGGAGCGGTCGAGGCGCCGGCCGAAGCGGTCGAGCTCGAAGCCGCGGAGCGCACCTTCCGTGGGCGCCTGATCCGGGCCGGAGTGCCGCACTTCGTGGTGGAGGTGGAGCGAGTCGAATGGGTGCCGGTCGCGGAATGGGGCAGTGCGCTCCGCCATCACGCGCGCTTTGCGCCCGCCGGCGCCAACGTGGATTTCGTCTCGCACCTCGGGCCCGGCCGAGTTGCGATGCGCACCTACGAGCGCGGCGTGGAAGCCGAGACGCTGGCGTGCGGGAGCGGGGCGATCGCCTCGGCGCTGTGGGCTGCCGCGCGTGGTGATGCCTCACCGGTCGATGTCCTGACCGCGGGCGGCGACGAGCTGACCGTGCGCTGGCGCAGCGTGGCGCAGGGATACGACGTGACGCTGATCGGACCGGCTGAGGTGGCGTTCTCGGGCACCTGGCCCGACGTCGTCCCGGCGCCGGTTCTCAAGGGGAGAGGGGCGTAGATCATGTTCGACGGTCTCTCGGTGGCGATGGTCACCCCGTTCCGCGGCGGGCAGCTGGATCTGGAAGCCACGGCACGCCTGGTGGATTTTCTGATCGAGGGCGGCACCCAGACCCTGATCGTCTCGGGCTCGACCGGCGAGGCCGCGACCTGCACGGTCGAGGAGCGGCGCACTCTGTGGAAGTTCGTGCGTGACCGGGCCGCACGACGCGTCCCGGTGGTCGCCGGCACCGGAACCAACTCGACCGCCGACAGCCTCGCGCTCACCGCGCTCGCCGAGGAGCTTGGCCTCGACGGCGTGATGCTGGTGACCCCGTACTACAACAAGCCGACGCCCAAAGGCCAGATCGCGCACTTCACCACGGTGGCGAAGGCCACTTCGCTGCCGGTGATCCTCTACAACGTCCCGGGGCGCACCGCCACGAACACCCTGCCCGAGACCTTCGCCGAGGTGCAGAACGTGCCGAACATCGTCGCGATCAAGGAGGCCTCGGGCAGCCTCGATCAGGCGAGTGCGCTGCGGGCCAGGACCCGCTTCACCGTGCTCTCGGGCGACGACTCGCTGACCGTTCCGATGATCGCGGTCGGGGCAACCGGCGTGATCTCGGTCGCCGGCAACGTCGCGCCACGCGAGATGCGCGCGCTGTGCGATCACGCCCGCGCCGGGAAGGCGAGCGAAGCCGAGGCACTCCATCGCAGGCTTCAGCCGCTGTTCAAGGCGTTGTTCCTCGAATCCAACCCGGGCCCGGTCAAGTATCTGCTGTCGGCGATGAAGCTCATGGCGAACGAGCTGCGCCTGCCGCTGGTGCCGGTCGAGCCGGCCACCGAGAAGGCGATTCTCGCCGCCGCCGCTCAGTCCGGCATCGCGCTCGAGCCGGCCGTCGCGGCCCCGCGCGCGTGATTCCACTCGTCGTGGTCGGCGCCGCCGGGCGAATGGGGCGGGCGGTGGTGCAGGCGGCCCGCGAAACCCAGGGCTTCGAGATCCGCGCCAGGGTGGACCGCGATGCGAACCAGCCGGAAGTCGGCGGGGTATGGAGTGACGATCCGCGGGCTGTGGTGCGCGCCGGGGATGTGGTCGTCGACTTCAGCAGTCCGGAGTGCACCAGGGCTCTGGCCCAGGTCTGCGCCGAGCGGGGCTCCGCGCTGGTGAGCGGCACGACCGGACTTTCGCGCGAGGATGAAGCATCGCTCTCCCAGGCCGCACAGAAGATCGCCATGCTGCGCTCCGCGAATTTCAGCCTGGGAGTGGCCGCACTTCGTCGCGCGCTCGAAGCCGCGCTGCGTTCGCTGCCCGGCGGCTGGGACATCGAGATCGTGGAGCGCCATCACCGCCAGAAGGCGGACAGTCCCTCGGGGACTGCGCTCGCGCTGGCCGACATCGCGCTCGCCGCGCGCGGACTCGAGCGCGGCGCGTTGCGCCACGGGCGCGAGGGCCGGGTCGGAGCGCGACCGGCCGAGGAGATCGGAATGCACGCGGTGCGGGGTGGCAGCTGGGTGGGAGATCATGCGGTGCTGCTGGCCGGCACCGGCGAATGGCTCGAGCTGCGCCATGTCGCGCAGGATCGCACCGCGTTCGCGTACGGCGCGCTGGCCGCCGCCAGGTTCGTGGCCGGAGCCGCGCCCGGTCTCTATACTCTTGACCACGTGCTGGGCGTGTAGGGCCAACCCGATCCACCTTCTCTTCGACGGAGTTCCCATGCGCGTCACTCGCCCGGCGCTTGCCATCCTCGTTGTGCTCGTCGCCCTCGGCGGCCCGCTCGGCGCACGCACCGCGCATGCCTTCGGCAAGAACAAGGTGCAGTACGAGTCGCTCGAGTGGGCGGTGCTCGAGACCCCGCACATGCGGGTCCACTATTACGCCGAGGAGGAGAGCCTCGCGCGCCGGATCACCGCCTATGCGGAGAGCGTGTGCGTCGAGTACGACGGCCGCTTCCGCATCTCTCCCAAGCATCGCGTGCCGATCCTGCTCTACTCGGCGCACCACCTGTTCCAGCAGACCAACGCGACGCCCGAACTTCTGACCGAGGCGACCGGTGGACTGACCGAGCTGATCAAGGGTCGCGTGCTCATCCCGCACAACGGCTCGTGGCATCGGCTGGTGTGGGTGACGCGTCACGAGCTGACCCACTGGTACATGCTGGAGAAGATCTCCAAGGTGATGCGCGACCACCGCCGCACCCAGGGCTACATGCCGCCGCTGTGGTTCACCGAGGGGCTCGCCGAATACTGCGGCACGGTGTGGGACGCGGAGGCCGAGGGGCTGCTGCAGGACGCGATGCTCTCCAGCGTGGCGCTCCCGATCACGCGCAGCGAGCCGATCTGGGGCTCGGTGCTGATGTACAAGGAGGGCCAGTCGTTCCTGCTCGAGCTGGCGAGGCGCTACGGCGATCACGTGATCTTCGACATGCTCGACAACTGGTACCGCGCCGACGACTTCGAAACCGTGTTCCGCATCACGCTCGGACTGAAGCTCAAGGACGTGGACGATGAATGGTTCAATGGCCTCCGCCGGCGCTACTTCCCGGTGGTCGCGGTGGGGAAGAGGGCGGAGGACGTCGGCCAGCGCCTGACCCCTCACGGACGTTTCAACCTCGGCCCGCGCGTGATCGCGTCCTCCGACAGCGCGGACACCACGCTCCAGTTCTGCTATTTCCGCGCCGGGGAAAGCGGCATCAGCCTGGTGATCCGCGAGCGGCGCCGCAACGGTCGCTGGCGCGAGCGCAAGCTTCTGCGCGGCGGCCAGTCGCCGGCCTACGAGTCGTTCCACCTGTTCCAGAACCGTCCTGACGCTTCGGCGAGCGGCACCATCGTGTTGTCCTCGAAGCGCGGTGGAAGGGATGCGCTGTACCTGGTCGATGCGCGGCGTGGCCGCGTCCTGCGGCGGCTGGGCTTCCCGAACCTGGTGGCGATCCACGATCCGAGCCTCGTGCCCGGCGACAGCGCGGTGGTGTTCACCGGCCAGGACTATGGTGGACGGCAGGACCTGTATCGCGCGCGCTGGCCCGGCGGGCACCTGCACCTCGACCGCCTGACCGACGACGACTTCGACGATCTCGAGCCCGACGTTTCGCCGGATGGGCGCTACGTGGTGTTCGCTTCGGACCGCTGCCAGCGCGGCGGCGACTACTCGCTGTACCGTCTGTCGCTCGACGGCGGCATTCCCGAGGCGGTGAGCGATCCGGACAGTGGGGACGACCGCCAGCCGGTCTACTCGCGCGACGGCAGGTGGATCGCGTTCCGCTCGACGCGCAACGGCACGAGCGACCTCTACGTGCGACCCGCCGCCCCCTCGCGCGAGGCAAGGCGCGTGACCCACCTGCTTGGGCCTGCGACCGATCCCGACTGGCTGCCCGGGGGCCGTGGGCTCGTGTTCACCGCCGAGAGCGGGATCACGTTCCAGACCTATCGGATCGGATTCGATCCCGACTCGCTCGCCGCCGAGCCCGAGCATGGCGCGCCGCGCGTGCCGATGATCGCCGACGAGGTGTACACGGGCGAATCGCAGCGCTACGCGCGACGGTTGAGCCTCGACCTGGTGCAGAACGCGGTCGGGGTGGATCCCGGGCTCGGTGCGGTCGGCGGCGGACAGATCGCGCTCAGCGACGTGCTCGGCAACGAGCAGTACTACCTGTTCCTGACCAACGACGCGGATCGCTTCGGCGGCAACTTCTGGGACGGATTCGCGGGCGGCGTCACCTACCTCAATCAGGCGCACCGTCTCAACTACGGCGCCGGCCTGTTCCGGCTGACTCAGGTGTACGACGCCGATCTGGACGAGGTGCGGCGTGAGCGCCGGGTCGGAGCGCTGCTACTGGCCAGCTATCCCTTCAGCAAGTTCACGCGGGTCGAGGCCTCGGTGCTGGCGCGCCATGCCAAGGATCACCTGCTGCGCAACTTCGACGTGCAGGACGTCGACCTGGTGAGCAACTTCCTGAGCCTGGTCTACGACAACGTGGGCTGGACCCACCTGGGCCCGGCCTCGGGCGTGCGCGCATTCGCATCGGCTGGCGTGACCCGCGACCTCACCTCGGGGGCGGGAGATTTCGGAACCCTGATCGGCGAAGCGCGCCACTACTTCGCACCATTCGCGGGAATCGTGGTGGCCTCGCGCGCGCAGGGTCAGTCGAGCCTCGGGCGCGACGCGCAGCGCTTCTATCTGGGCGGACGATTCTCGCTGCGCGGTTACGACCGCCGTGCAGTCGCGGGCACGCAGACCGTGCTGGTGCAGGAAGAAGTGCGCTTTCCGCTGGTGCGCGGACTGGTGATGGCGCTCCCGGCGCCGTGGCTGTTCCCGACCATTCAGGGCGCGGCGTTCACCGACATCGCGTGGGTGTGGGAGCAGGGCTACTACGATCGTCTGGCCAGCGTGGGAGCCGGGGTCTACGTGCTCGGCGGTTACTACCCGGCGCTGCGCTGGAATTTCGTGTGGCCCACCCGGGACTTCCGCAGCTTCCCGCGTCGGCCCCGCACCCAGGTGTCGATCGGCTTCAACTTCTGATTCCCTGAGCGGCCTCGCCTGAGGCCTGCCTCAGGGCACTCCGAGCGAGATGCCGTCCGGAGTCTCGAGGCCGCCGAGGTGGGTGAGGATGAGGCCGGCGGATGAGAGCCGGTACACCGAGCCATTGCCCGGCGCGGTGACCCAGGCTTCCCCGGTCGGAAGATCCACGTCGATCTCGCGCGCCTCGGGAATTCCGGAGATCCTGAATTCGACGGTGCCATCGCGGCGCAGTGCAACCACCTGATTCCCGAACGCGTCCGCCACCCAGATGCGGCCGCGACGCCAGTCGATCGCGATCCCGATCGGACCCGACAGACCGCCGATCGTGTCCACGGCAGCGAGCGCGTTCGAGATCTCGACTACCTGGCCACGCTGGAACGAGGTGACCCACACATGGTGGGTCACCGAGTCCACCGCCAGACGCGACGGCGCATCGACCGCGACCGCGCCGGCGAACACGCCGGTCTGCGAATAGGCGCCGATGCGATTGTCGCCGCGCTCGCATACCCACAGCGCGTACGACCCCGCGTCACGCGCGACGTCGAGCGGGGCGTTGATCGGGATGATCTGGGGTGGAGTGCCGAAGCCGCCCGAGGGATCGAAGTGGCGAAGCGCGTTCAGGCCCTGGTCGCACACCCATGCGGTGCGATTGCTGGGATCGACGAGCAGTCCGGTCGGACTCGAAACCGCGCTGAAGGGGAGCAGATCGCGGGAAACCGGGTCGTAGAGCAGCACTTGTTGCCCGAGCTCATCCGACACCCACACCGAGCCGCTTCCATTGTCTGCCGCGACCGAGGTCGGCCCCTCGAAGCGCGAATCTTCGAGCGCGACGCGCCGGCCGTCGGCGGTGACACGGATCAGCGAATGGCGCGTTCCGTCCGCCACCCATGGGCGTTGCGGACCGGGGGTCGCGATGTCTTCGGCGGGGCGAGGGCCGAGGCCCTCGCTGAACACGAAGTACAGCCGGTAGCGATAGTCGACGCCGTTGCTCAGGCCGAAATCGTTGAGACCGGTCGAAGAAGGCAGGAGGAGGCCGCTGAGCGGAGTGAACGTGCTCTCGCTCCCGGCCTGACGAAACACCTGGAAGCCCTGCACGCTGTTTCCGCTCGCCGCGCTCCAGCGCAGCTCGACCGTGGAATTTCCCGCCAGCGCTACGAACCCGGCCGGCCGGCCGCCAGTGGTCGGGTTGTCCGGATCGAATGGATTGATCCGCGTGCGCTTCGAGCAGCCTGCTGCGCCGGCGAGCGCGAGCAGCGCGATCAGAAGCGCCAGGAAACGGCGCATCGCGTGATTCCGGCGGTGAGGACGACGTGGGAGGGAACGGGGCGGCGCAGGAAACGCAGATAGACTCCGGCCGCGAGCAGTGCCTCGCCGCCCAGCAGGGAAGCGTTGGACCAGCGGTCGAGGCGGACGGTCCGGTCGTAGAGGGTTCCGATACGCGCCACGTCGGTCTCGGTGCGATACAACTGGTACTCCCGATCCGCCCGCCGCTCAAACTCGTACGAGGCCCCGATCAGCGCAGCGCCCGCGATCAGGGTCGCGTAGGCCAGACCATGCGACGGATTCGTCTCGGGCTGCAGGCGCACCTCCGGAAATGCCGCGACCGCCTGCGCGGGAGCGCAGACGGCCGTATCGAGGCAGGCGAAGCTCTGCAGGGCCGCGAGCAGCACGGCTAGCGTGCACTTCATGTGTTGCGAGCGCTCAGGCCGGAAGCTTGGCCGCGAACTTCGCGAGCCGCGCCTTGTGCCGGCTGGCGGTCTCCTTCTTGATGATGCCCTTGGCCACCGTGCGGTCGAGGATGGTCATGGCGTTGCGGTAGGCCGTGGCGCCCTGGGTGTGGCTGGTGGCCTCGCGAACGGCCTTGACGGCGGAGCGCATGCGCGAGCGCGCGGCGATGTTGCGCTGACGCGATTTCTCGTTGGTGATGACGCGCTTGGCCGCGGACTTGTGATGCGGCATGAAGAAACCTCCTTAGGGAGTGCTCAACTCGAAAAAGCCCGGTGACGATACCGGCGCGCGCGCGGGAGTGTCAAGCCTTGGGCGAGCACCGAGTTTTCACGCGGTGACTTCTCGCGGGAGCCTCGAAGCCTTCCACCTGGCGCCGGAACTGCGGTTGTCGCGGTCACGGGTCCGGGTGTAGTGTCTCCACCCTCACGCATTCTCAGACTACCGTGTGGAGGCTCCGGTGGGTGCACTGGCCGAAAAAGTGCTGAATCTCCCTGCTCTTCCAGGGGTTTATCTGTTCAAGGACCCCGCGGGCCAGGTGCTGTACGTCGGCAAGGCGCGAAGCCTCGCCCAGCGCGTGCGGAGCTACGTCAGCGGAGAGAGCGCCGAGCCCCGGCTGGTCGAGCTGATGGAGAAGGCGGTCGACCTCGACACCATTCTCACCGATACCGAGGCCGAGGCCCTGCTGCTCGAGGCTACGCTCATCCGGCAGCACCGTCCGCATTACAACGTGCTGCTCAAGGACGACAAGAGCTTCCCGTACGTGAAGATCAGCGTGCAGGAGGAATTCCCGCGCCTCTCGGTCACGCGCCGGGTGCTCAACGACGGAGCACGCTACCTCGGTCCATTCACCGACGTGCGCAACCTCAGGCGCATGCTGCGCGAGATCCGCCGCATTTTCCCGGTTCGCACCTGCCGCAATTTCGAGGACTATCAGCGAACCAACCGCCCGTGCCTCTACTTCCACATCAAGCGCTGCGCCGGGCCGTGCACCACGCGCTCGCGGCTGGCCCCGGGTGAGTACCGGGGCATCGTCGATGGCCTGATTCAGTTCCTGACCGGCCGGGATGCCGAGCTGATCGGACGGCTGCAGGCGGGAATGGCCGAGGCCGCGACCGAGCGCCGCTACGAAGAGGCGGCGCGCATGCGCGACCAGATCGCGCTGCTGCGCGACATGCGCCGCCCGCAGGTCGTCGTGGATGGCCCGGCCGAGGTCGACGTGCTCGGCCTCGCCCGGCACGGCCGGCGCGCGGGAGTCGCGGTGTTGATGCTTCGCGACGGGCGGGTGGTGGGGAAGGAGACGCGCCTGCTCGAGCACGGCGCCTCCCTCGGCGATGCCGCGCTGCTCGAGGTGTTCCTCACCCAGCACTACCTGGGCACCGCGCCGGTTCCGCGCCGCATCGCAGCAGTCGCCGAGCCGGAGAGCGCGGATGCGCTGCGCGAAGCGCTCGCGAAGCGCGCCGGGCATCGCGTCGAGCTGGTCGTTCCGCAGCGCGGGCGCGAGCGGCGCCTGCTCGCGACCGCCGAGCGCAACGCCGCGCTCGCGCTCGAAGACCTCGAGGCGCGCGCCAGTGGGCGCCGCGCCCGCTTCTCCCCGGAAGTGATCGAGCTGCAGAAGGCACTCGCTCTGGCGGTGCCACCGTGGCGCATGGTGTGCTTCGACGTCTCGAACCTGGGCGCGGACAGCGCGGTCGCCGCGGTCGTCGCCAGCGAGAACGGACGCGCGCGGCGCGGCCTCTACCGGCGCATGCGCATGCGCCGGCCCGGGCCCGACGATTTCGCGATGATGGGCGAAGCGGTCGAGCGCTACTGGACCCACGTCGAATCGGGCGAGATCCCTCGTCCGGATCTGGTGGTGATCGATGGCGGGATCGGTCAGCTGGGCGCGGCGCGCGCCGCGCTCGACCGGGTGGCGACGCGGCCTATCGCGCTGGTCGCGTTGGCCAAGCGCGAAGAGACCGTGGTTCGCGAAGGCGGACCGCCGCTGGTGCTGCCTCGGCGCAGCGAAGCGCTGCGCTCGCTGCAGCGGCTGCGCGACGAGGCGCACCGCTTCGGGCTCACCTATCACCGCAAGCTGCGCGGGCGTCGCCGCATCGCGAGCGAGCTCGACGCGGTGGCCGGCGTGGGCGCTTCGCGCCGCGCGGCACTGCTCAAGGCGTTCGGCTCGGTGGCCGCGCTGCGCGAGGCGAGCGCCGAGGAGATCGCTTCGCGCGCCCACATGCCGGCCACGGTCGCGACGCGCATCGCGAGCCGGCTGAGCGGGGTGCCGGTTGGGGGCGCGCCGGACGCACGCCGCGCGGGAGGGGACGCGTGAGCCGCACGGCCGCAACCGGGATCGAGCTGGCGCGCTCCGCGCCAGGAAGCCGCCTCGACGGAGCGCTGGATGAGTTCCTCGACGGACTGCGCACCGCGCGTCGGCTGAGCGCCAACACCCTGGATGCCTACGCCCGCGACCTGCGCGACTACCGCGCGTTCGCCGTGCAACACCGTCTCGAGAGCTGGAGCGAGGCCGGCACGGTGTTCGCCGACGGCTATTTCGCCCGCCTGCACAAGCGCGGGCTGTCCTCGAGCACGGTGGCGCGCCGTCGCTCGGCGCTGCGCGGATTCCACGCCTGGCTCGAAGCGCAGGGGCAGGGCGGCCCGAGCCCGATGGCCGACGCCCCGCCGCCGCGGCGCGAGCGTCGCCTGCCGCACGCGCTGACCCACGACGAGATGGAGCGCCTGATCGCCCAGCCGAAGGGCGAAGCCCCGCTCGTGCTTCGCGACCGGGCGATGCTCGAGCTGGCCTACGCCAGCGGGCTGCGGGTCTCGGAGCTGTGCGGGTTGATCCGCTCGAGGCTCGATCTGGCCGAGCGCGCGGTCCGGGTCGCCGGCAAGGGCAACCGCGAGCGCGTGGTTCCGTTCGGGCGCGCCGCCGGGAGCGCGTTGCGTGAATACCTCGAGCGCGCGAGGCCGCTGCTCGCGAGGCGCACGCGCCACGACAGCGTGTTCCTGAATGCGCGCGGAGGGCCGCTGTCACGCATGGGATTCTGGAAGATTCTGAAAGGGCACGCGCGCGCGGCGGGCATCTCCACGCGGGTGCACCCCCACGCGCTGCGCCATTCGTTCGCCACCCACCTGCTCGAGGGCGGCGCCGATCTGCGCGTGGTACAGGAGCTGCTCGGGCACGCGTCGGTGGCCACCACTGCCATCTACACTCATCTGGACCGCGCCTACCTGCGCGAGGTGCACCGCAGTTTTCATCCGAGGCCATGAAGTTCGCATCGACCGGGGGACGAAGGAGAACTCGATGACGCTTCACCGCTGGCTGCCGTTCGTTGCCGTGCTCGCGCTCGCCATGCTGGGGGCATCCCGCGCGCGGTCCGAGACCACCGTGATCCTGCCGCGACCGGGCCAGATCGGCATCGGAGTGCAGGGGCAGTACGGAACGCTGCTCAAGAGCGGGGACTTCGGCGATCAGTTCGGATCCGGCCCGGGTCTGGCGGTGCGCCTGCGTTATCGCATGCGTTACGAGCGCGGCTTCGGCCTGTCGTTCGAGAGCCATTCGTTCGATGTCCGCACCCGTGCCGACAGCGCGTTCGCGCCGGATCGGGCGACGTTCATTCTTTCGGGCGCCGAGTTCTACCAGATCTTCGACACCCGCCAGAAGGTGCAGCCGATGATCAGCGTCGGCGCCGGCATCGCGCAGATTCACACCACGCTGAACGACGGAGAGACCGCGTATCCGCTCGGGGGCGACGGGCTGTACGTCAGCGGGGGCCTGGGGGTTGAGCGCTTCGTCTACCGGACGCTCGCGCTCGATCTCAGCACGCGCTACATGGCGATCTTTCAGAACGGCAACGTCAACCACGATTTTCAGGCCTCGGCCGGCCTGATCTTCTACGCGAGCTATTGACCTTGGAAATGACCGAGAGTCGCTATCAGGTGGGCCAGCGCCTGCGCCATCCCCAGTTCGGTGAGGGGCTGGTGGTCGAGGTTCACACCGATCGCGGGCGCGAAGTGCTCGAGGTGGTGTTCGACGGCCAGCTGCGTCGCCTCTCGGCTCAGCGCGAGTGGGAGGTGGTCAGCGGAAACGCCGGCCCGGCCTTCCCGATCGCCTCCGGCAACGGCCATGGCGACGGAGCACCCGGCGAAGAGGACGGCGACCCGGCGCGGCGCCCGCGCGGCACCCGCTCGTGGCACGCGCAGGGCGAGTCGCTGCTCGCGCGATGGCGCGCGGACGACGTCGCGACACCGGCCCGCTTCGACCTGCGCGCCGAGGCCGAGCGCTGGGCCGGGTGGGCGGGCACCGACCGACTGATCTCGCTCGACTCGCTGCGCGGTGTCGAGCAGTTCCCGCACCAGATCCGCGCGTGCCTCAAGGTCATGGGCCACCTGAACGGGCGCGCGATCCTCGCCGACGAGGTGGGGCTCGGCAAGACCATTGAGGCCGGGATCGTGCTCAAGGACTACCTGCTGCGCGGTGCGGTGCGCACCGTGCTGGTGCTGGTTCCGGCGTCGCTGTGCGAGCAGTGGCGCGCCGAGCTGTGGGAGAAATTCGAGCTCGACTTCGTGGTGTCGCGCGGCCCGGCGGGGCAGTGGGGCCGTCATCCGCTGGTGATCTCATCGCTGGAGACGGCGCGCCACGAGCGCCATCGCCGGCGCGTGCGCGGGGCCGGCTACGACATGGTGGTCGTGGACGAAGCCCACCGGCTGCGCAACCACCTGACCCTGGGCTGGAAATTCGTCAACGACCTGAACCCGCGCTACCTGCTGCTGCTGACCGCGACCCCGGTGCAGAACGACATGCGCGAGTTGTACAACCTGGCAACGCTGGTGCGGCCGGGCACGGTCGGCACGTTCTCGCAGTTCCGCCGCGACTTCCTGAGCGGGCACGACAAGCGCACGCCGCGCAACACGCCGCGCCTGCGCGCGCTGCTCGAATCGGTGATGATCCGCACCCGGCGCAGCGACACCAATCTCACCTTCGCCCCGCGCAAGGTCGAGACGCTGTGGGTGAGCCAGACCCCGGCCGAGCGAACGCTGTACCGGCAGGTCAGCGATTTCGTGGCCGACTCGGTGAGCGCCGACTCGGCCGGTCCCGGGCGCCCGCACTACTTCACGCTCATGGTTCTGCAGAAGGAAATGGGCTCGTCGTGGGCGGCGGCGCGCGCCACGCTCGAGAAGCTCGGTCGCAATCCCGACGGGCTGGACTCGAAGCTGGTGCGGCTGCTCGCGCAGCGCGCCGCCGAGGTGAGCACCAGCCCGAGCAAGGTGCGCTCGCTCCTGCGCTGCGTGGGTGGGCTCGGCGGCGAGAAGTGCATCATCTTCACCCAGTTTCGCTCGACGCAGGACACCATCGTCGAAGCGCTCATCGGGCAGGGCATCCCGCCGGCGGTCTTCCATGGCGAGATGGGATGGCGCGAGAAGGAAGAGGCGCTCGAGCAGTTCCGCACCACGGCTCCGGTGCTGGTCAGCACCGAGGCCGGCGGCGAGGGTCGCAACCTGCAGTTCTGCCGCATCGTCATCAACTACGACCTGCCGTGGAATCCGATGCGGGTCGAACAGCGTATCGGACGCGTGCACCGGCTCGGGCAGGAGCACCCGGTGCGCGTGGTCAACATGGCGGCGCGCGGGACCATCGAGGCCTACGTGCTCGAGATCCTCGACCGCAAGATCCGCATGTTCGAGCTGGTGGTCGGCGAGATGGAGGAGATCCTCGGGACGTGGCAGGCGCACGGGTCGTTCGAGGACGAGGTCTTCCGCCGCTGGACCGAGTCCACCAATCCACGCGTGCGCAAGCGCCGCTTCACCGAGCTGGCGCAGAATCTGGTGACCGCCCGGCGCCTGTATCAGGAGCAGAAGAATCGCCAGCAGTGGCTGTTCCCATCGCCCGGGAAGGAAAACGGCTCATGAGCACCGCGGTCCCGACCGTGCGCCGCCGCCGCGCCCCGGCCTCCAGTCGCCCGCTCGCGGCGGTCGCGCCACTCACCCCGCCGCCCACACTCCCGCCCGAGTGGCGCGCTTTCGTCGGTCGATGGCTGGCCGCGACCGGCTGCGAAGTGAGCGACGCCGCGCGCGGCGACTGGGAGGTCGACCTGTCGAGTGGCCTCAAGCGCCGCTGGCGCCGCCAGCGGGTGCG
Source organism: Candidatus Eiseniibacteriota bacterium (assembly GCA_031370785.1). Lineage (GTDB taxonomy): Bacteria > Eisenbacteria > RBG-16-71-46 > RBG-16-71-46 > RBG-16-71-46 > DATJGS01. The sequence goes on from JANMQY010000090.1 coordinate 76,858, forward strand.
GCTCGTGTTCGATCCGCTGCGCCCGACGCTGCCGCGTGGAGCGTGGTTCACCGCGCCGGGCAGCAGCGCGGGACGAAAGCTGCTCGAAGCCGCGCTCGAGGAGCCGATGTGCACGCGGCGCACCGCGCTCGCGCAGGTGCCGGGCGCGCCGGCCGAAGGCATCGCCTCGGTGTGCAAGGTGCGCGGTCTCACCTGGGGGCCGCCGCGACTCGGTCCGGTGCGCTACGAGCGGCGCGTGACGTTCCACGCGATCCTGACCCGCTGGGGTGGACTGCCGCTGCAGGAGCCGTGGGTAGTGCTGCTCGGTCCGGATGGGCAGTGTCTCGAGACCGAGCTCGGCTCGCAGCTGTCCGGGGTTCGCCCGCGCGAAGGCCTCTACCAGATCAGCGAGCCGCCTTCGGACGAGCAGCGCGTGCACTGGATGGAGCGGGCGCGAGCGGCGCTCGAGGCATTGCTCGATGAGCGCGAGGAGGAATGGGAGCGTGGCATCGCCAAGCTGCGCGACGACGAGCTGGAGCGGCTGGGCGCTTTCTACTCGGCGCGGATCGAGGAGGAGGAGGAGCGGCTGAGAAGGCGCGCGTCGCATCCCGAGGATCCGGATCTCGCGCATGGCGACGCCACCTCGCTCAAGCTGGAGTGGGAGCGGCGCGCGGCCGAAGTGCGCCAGCGCTGGGCGCTGCGCACCGAGTTGAGGCTCTGGGGAATCGAGGAATGGTCGTGGCCGGTGGCCGACCTCGCGCAGGAGCTGCGTGCGGGGGCGATCCACGTGCGGCTCACGAGCCGGGTCGATGTGGCGCGCGGGCGACCCGAGCTGCCCGCCTGCCCCGGCTGCGGGACGCCCGCCGAGATGCTGGTGCGCATTCGCGGCGCGGTCGCATGCGCAAGCTGCGCGTGATTGTCGCGCCTTGAGCGCCCCGAATCTCGCCTGCCGTCCGCTTGACGCTCTGTCTCCGAGCCGCTAAGGTGCACCGCGCTCGGATCACACCCATCCCCATAAACCACATGAATTCAATCGTCTATCTGGAGGCTTTCCTTGTCATTGGAGAATCGTAAGGGCGCAAAGCTCGCCGACCCGGGAGCGGAGCTCCTCGACGGCGTCACCCTGTTCTGGGAGCGCTACGGCCGCCTGGCGCTCGGCGCGGTCGGCGTGGCTCTGGTCGTCTCGGTCGGTCTGTTCGCGACGCTGCGCGCGCGTGCCAGCCAGGAGGAGCAGGCCTCGGGCAAGCTGGCCGAGGCCAACGTGCTGTTCTGGCAGGGCGACTATCAGCGTTCGCTCCAGCTCGCCAAGCAGGTGAGCCAGCAGTTCGGCTCGACCCCGAGCGGCAACGATGCGCATCGGCTGGCCGGCGACAACGCGTACTGGAGCGGCGACTTCAAGACCGCCATCGCCGAGTACCGGGCCTTCCTGGCCAAGCAGAAGAGCGGGGTGATTGCCGATGCGGCCCGGCGAAGTCTGGCCTACGCGCTCGAGAGCGATCTCAAGTTCGCCGAAGCCGCACCGATCTACGATCAGCTGGTCGGCGTGTTCGATCGCGAATCGTCGGCCGAGTTCCTCATGGCATCGGCGCGTTGCCATCTGCAGATGAAGCAGCCGGCCGAGGCCGTCAAGCGGCTGCAGCGGCTGGTGGACGAGTTCGGCGAGTCCTCGGTCGCGATGCGCGCGCGCCAGGAGATCGGCGAGATCCAGGGCGCCCAGTAGGCGCGCCGGGGCCCGAACGGCGCTGTCCGGATCTGAAGCCGTGATTCATCCGCGCGGCGCGGCGCCAGAGATGAGGCGCCGCGCCGCGCTCCGTTTCGGAGGCTAAGGGTGGGCGCTATCGCCGCGGTCGACCTGGTCTTCCTGTGGCATCACCACCAGCCGGACTATCGCAGCCCGCGCGACGGCACCGCGCAGCTGCCGTGGGTGCGCCTCCACGCGACCAAGGACTATCTCGACATGGCGCGCCGGCTCGAGCGCTTCCCCGCAGTGCGCGCCGCTTTCAGCTTCGTGCCGACCCTGCTGGACCAGCTCGAGGACGCGGCGCGCGGCGGACCGGACACGCTGTTCGACGCGCTCGCCGAGCCGCCGGGCGCGCTCGAAGGGGAGGGGCGCGCCGAGGTCGCGCGGCGCTGCTCGGTCGCCCCGCGCTGGGCGTTCGATCGGCTTCCGGCCTACCAGGCGCTCGCCACCCGGGCGTCGGCGGGAGGTGCCCTGAACGATGCGGAGCTGCTCGCGATCGAGTGCCACTTCCTGCTCGCGTGGCTCGATCCGATGTTCCACGATCTGCCGGAGGCGGCGCGCGCCCGCGCCGAATCGGCGACGCTGCGCATCGAGCATCGCGATGCGCTGCTCGCGCTGCACCGGCGGCTGACCGGCGAAGTGGTCGCCGCCTACCGAGCGCGCGCCGAGGCCGGGCAGGTCGAGCTCTCGGCGTCGCCCTACTGCCATCCGATCCTGCCGCTGCTCATCGACACGCGCCACGCGCGCCGGGCCCGGCCGGACCTGCCGCTGCCTGCCGAGACTTTCTCCGCACCCGAGGATGCCTCGGCCCAAATCGAGCGCGCGCTCGCGCGTCACGCGCAGGTCTTCGGGGCGCGGCCGCATGGGATGTGGCCTTCCGAGGGCTCGGTCAGTCCCGAAGCGGCGGCCCTTGCCGCACGCGCCGGAGTGCGCTGGATGGCGACCGACGAGGGCGTGCTGTGGGCGTCGTTGCCGCAGGAGCAGCGCACGCGCGATCGGCTCTACCGTCCGTGGAGGCTGGCCACCGAGGCTGGGGAAATCGCGCTCCTGTTCCGCGATCACGAGCTGTCGGACCGCATCGGCTTCGTCTACTCGCGCTGGAGCGCGCGCGATGCGATCAGCGACTTTCTCGAGCGCGTGCGCCGGATCGGTCGCGAGCAGCGCGGGACCCATACGCCGCTGGTCAGCGTGATCCTCGACGGTGAGAACTGCTGGGAGCACTACCCGGACGACGGCGGACCGTTCCTCGATGGGCTGTACGCGGCGCTCGAAGCGGCCGACGACATCCGCACCAGAACCCCGAGCGAGGCAATCGCGGCGCGCGCGCCGCTCGATGCGCTGCCGGGATTGCACAGCGGCTCGTGGATCGACGCCGACTTCCACATCTGGATCGGGCATCCGGAGAAGAATCGCGCGTGGGACCTGCTTGCGCGCGCCCGTCGTGCGCTGGTCGAGGGCCGCACGACCCGGGAATCCCATCCGCGCGCGTGGGAAGCCCTGTTCGCGGCCGAGGGCTCGGACTGGTTCTGGTGGTTTGGCGACGATCACTACACGTCGGATCGTGCGCTGTTCGACCGCATCTTTCGCGAGCATCTGCAGGCGGTCTACGAGCACGCGGGGCGGACCGCGCCCGCCGAGCTCAGGCAGCCGGTGGCCGGGGCCCGAGTGCGCGACGACGGCCGCCCGCCGATCGGATTCATCGCGCCCCGGATCGACGGGCGGCGGACGGGATTCTACGAATGGCACGAAGCCGGGGCGATCACGTTCGGCTCAGGGGGTGGCTCGATGCACCACGGTGGCGGCCGGGTGCGCGAGCTCCTGTACGGATTCGACTCGGCGCGAATCTACCTGCGGCTCGACCCGGCGGAAGGAAGCGGCGCGCCGCACGATCTGAGCGTCGAAGTGATCGCGCCGCTCCCGGCCCGGCTTGCGGTGAGCGCGGCGCGCGAGGGCGGGGCGAAGGTCACAGACCCTGCCGGCGCCCCCGTACCCGGAGCCGAGGCCGCATTCGGCGAGGTGGTCGAGATCGCGCTGCCTTTCGCCGCGCTTGGCGCGCGGGCCGGAGAGCCACTCGAGATCATCGTGCACGTGCTCGAGAAGGGGGCGCCGATCGAAAGCCTGCCCGAGGACGGCACGCTGCGCATCACGGTCCCGGATGCCGGCTACGTCGCGCGCACCTGGAGTGCCTCGTAGAAGTCGCAAGCTAAACTGCGAGCTCGAGCTGGACCGGATCGGGTGGAGGGACGAGCGGGCGCTCGCGCCGGTCGGCGATACCATGGCGCTGCCTCAGCTCGGAGACCTCGCGGCGCAACGCTTCGACCGGCTCACCCGCGAGATAGGCGCCGTTCGCGTAGAGTTGCTCGTAGCGCGCCAGCTCCTCGGGCCAGTCCTTCGCAAGATGCTCGAGAAAATGTTCGCGCGTCCCGGGCTTCAGGTAGAGCAGGTTGGCCGAGACCTGAGTCGCGCCCGCCTCGCGCGCGGCGCGCACCACGTCGGCCAGCAGCTCGGGACGATCCGAGAGGCCGGGCAGGATCGGCCCCATGAGCACGGTCGCGCGGATCCCGGCGTCGATCAGCATGCGCAGCGCGCGCAGGCGCTGGCGCGGCGGCGGCGTTCCGGGTTCGGTCGAGCGCCAGATCGCCTCGTCCAGGGTCGGCACCGAGAAATGCACCGAGACGTTTGCGCGGCGTGCTGCCTC
>JANMQY010000103.1:0-5152 GCA_031370785.1 Candidatus Eiseniibacteriota bacterium
TCAGGTCCTGTGCCTGCAAGAGATCTTCAACGGCCCCTACTTCTGCCCGGGACAGGACAAGCGCTGGTACGAGGCGGCCGAACCGGTGCCGGGCCCGACCACCGATGCGGTCGCGAAGATCGCGGCCAGGCACAAGATGGCAGTGGTGGTGCCGGTGTATGAGAAGGACATGCCCGGCGTGCTCTACAACACCGCGGCGGTCTACGACGCGGACGGTAGCTACCTCGGCAAATACAGGAAGAACCATATTCCGCACACGTCGGGCTTCTGGGAGAAGTACTTCTTCAAGCCGGGCAACCTCGGCTACCCGGTGTTCGAGACTCGCTACGCGAAGGTCGGCGTGTACATCTGCTACGACCGCCACTTCCCGGAAGGCGCGCGCGCGCTCGGCCTGAACGGCGCGGAGATCGTGTTCAACCCGAGCGCCACGGTCGCGGGGCTCTCGCAGTACCTGTGGAAGCTCGAGCAACCGGCGCATGCGGTCGCCAACGGCTACTTCATGGGCTGCATCAATCGGGTCGGGACCGAGGCGCCGTGGAACATCGGCAAGTTCTACGGCTCATCCTACTTCGTGGACCCGCGCGGCAATTTCCTCGCACAGGCGAACGAGAACGATGACGCGCTGATCGTGGCCGAGATGGACCTGAGCCTGATCGACGAGGTGCGCAACATCTGGCAGTTCTATCGCGACCGCAGGCCCGAGACCTACGAAGAGCTGGTGGACCTGTAGCCATGAGCGCGACCCTCGGCGCCGAGCCGCGGACGGTTTTCTCGGGGCGCTACGCGATGTTCTTCTCGGGACAGGAGTGCGGCGAAGAGCGCTGGCTCATCGAGGCGACGTCGGATCAGCTGGTGGCCCGCGGCGAGCAGGTGATCACCGCGCCCCATCCGTTCCCGAATCACCAGCAGTACCGGGTGACGCTGACCCACGACTGGCGCGTGACCGGGCTCGAGGTGGAGTGGGTGGTGGGCGAGCGCACGCTGCACGCGACCCATTCCGCGGCTGGCGAGATGTGGCGGGCACGGATCGCGTACGCCGATCACGTGAAGGAGCAGGAGGGCGACTATCCGAGCACGTGCGAGGTGGACTTCACCACGCACCTGTTCAGCGCGTTCATTCTTCAGCGCCGTGATTTCGCGATGGATGGCGAGCACGAATTTCCGGTGCTCACCATCGGGCCGCCCTACATGGCGGTGACTCCGGGGCGGCTGCTCTATCGCTGCGTCGAGGTGGCCTCGCATTCCTCTCCGCTCGGATCGCGCGCGGCCAAGCGCTACCGGGTGAGCCGACCGCCCGAGAATGAGAGCGAAGGCTTCACGTTCTGGGCCGACGAGGACGGCATTGTTCTCGAGTCGTACGAGGGACACGACGTCGAACGACCGTGGATGCGGCTCGTGGAGTTTCATCGCGGCTGAGTCGCCGTTGCTTGAAGCGAATAAAACAACCGGAAGGAAGCCGTTCATGAAGAAGTTCCTGGCAACACTGACGATGATTCTCCTTGCCTGCGCTCCGGCGACGGCTCAACCCCCCACGACTCCCGCGGACCCGAACGACCACATGCTGAGCATGGGTCTCAAGAACATGAAATGGGATCCGATCGTTCCCGCGCTGGGACAGCGTTCGCCGACGATCACGATCCTGCGCGTCGATCCCAGGACTCATGCGACCGATCTGATGATCCACGTGCCGAAGAGCTTTCACGTGACCTCACACTGGCACAGTGCCAACGAAACGCACACCATCGTCAAGGGTACCTTCATCATGGAGAGCGGCGGCATGCGCGATACGCTCCGCGCCGGCGGATTCAATTACACCCCCGCGCGGATGATCCATCAGGCCTGGACGCCGCCTGGCGAGGACGCGCTTCTCTTCATCACCGTGGATGGAGCGTGGGACGTGTACTTCGTCGCCGAGCCTCCGGGTCCGTACACCGCCTCACATGGCAAAGCCGTCAGTCCGCATCACAACAACTGAGGGATGACTCGATGGGCTTGCTGATCAAGAACGGAGAGATCGTCACCGCCGCGGATCGCACGGTGGCGGACGTGTACTGCGATGGCGGACGTATCGTCGCGATCGGTGAGAACCTGGAGAAGCGCTCCGCCAACGATGAAGTGATCGACGCATCAGGCGCGTTCGTATTGCCCGGTTTCCTCGATCCGCACGTGCACATGGAGCTGCCGTTCATGGGCAAGGTGAGCGCCGACGACTTCGAGAGCGGCACCGCTTCGGGAGTGGCCGGCGGCACCACCAGCATCATCGACTTCTGCATTCCGGCGCGAGGGCAGTCGCTGATCGAGGCGCTGCAGATCTGGCGCGAACGCTCGAAGAAGGCCGTGGCCGACTACACGTTTCACATGGCGATCACCGGCTGGGGCGAGAAAACCGCCGACGAGATGCGCCAGGTCGTGCAGGAGCACGGCATCACGTCGTTCAAGGTGTTCATGGCCTACAAGGGCGCGATCATGGTCGACGACGGCGAGCTGTACCGGGTGATGAAGCACGCGGCCAAGCTCGGTGCAGTGGTCACGGTCCACGCCGAGAACGGCGATGTGGTGTACGCGCTCCAGAAAGAGCTGCTCGCACGCGGCGACACCGGCCCCGAGTTCCATCCGGTCTCGCGCCCGAGCGTGGTCGAGGGCGAGGCCACCGGGCGCGCGCTGATGATGGCGCGGCTGAACGGCGCGACCGCCTACATCGTGCACATGACCTGCCGCGAGGCGGTCGAGGCGCTCGAGCGCGCCAAGCTCGAGGGCCAGCACTGCTACGGCGAGACCTGCCCGCAATACCTGCTGCTCGACGACGCCGTGTTCGCGAGGCCCGACTTCGAAGCCTCGACCTACGTGATGAGCCCGCCGATCCGGCCCGCGCATCGCGGCCACCACGATGCGCTGTGGCGCGGGCTCTCGAGCGGGATGCTCGACAGCATCGGCACCGACCACTGCCCGTTCACGTTCGAGCAGAAGAAGGCGGGCAAGGACGACTTCACGCTCATCCCAAACGGCGCGGCGGGCATCGAGGACCGGCTCCAACTCCTCTACACCTACGGCGTGTGCGAGGGTCGCTTCGACCTGCAGAAGATGGTCGCGCTCGGAAGCACCAACGCCGCGAAGATCTTCGGACTCTATCCGCGCAAGGGCACGGTCGCGGTCGGCGTGGATGCGGACCTGGTGATCTACGATCCGGCCAGCGAAGGCGTGCGCGGCGCGAAGACACATCATTCGAAGAGCGACCGCAGCATCTTCGAAGGCTTCAAGGTCAAGGGCAAGCCCGCCCACGTGATCGTGAACGGGCGGGTGCAGTACGCGGACGGCAATCTCAAGGTGGAACGCGGCGCCGGGCGGTTCATGAAGCGCGAAGTGACGCGCCGCGGAACTCCGATGCCGTCGACTCCAGCCACCGCGCGGAGGAGCTCGTGACGCCCAGTCACACCTGGGACGCGCTCATTCCGCTCGATCGGCTCGAGCGGAAGCTCAAGGACGGCAAGCCGGTCTATCTGCCGGGCGAGGCGCTGGCCGAGGCGAACCGCTGCCTCTACTGCCACGATGCGCCGTGCGTCGAAGCCTGTCCGACCGGCATCGACATTCCCGGCTTCATCCGCAAGATCGCGACCGAGAACGTGCGCGGATCGGCGAAGACCATCCTCTCGGCGAACCTGCTCGGCTATTCATGCGCGCGGGTCTGCCCGGTCGAGGTGCTGTGCGTGGGCGCGTGCGTGTACAACGATTGGCATCGCTCCCCGATTCAGATCGGGCGGCTGCAGCGCTTCGCGGTCGAGAAAACCTTCGAGCTCGGCACGGCGGCCGAGCTGTTCGACAAGGCGCCCTCGACCGGCAGGAAGGTCGCGTGCATCGGCGCGGGTCCGGCATCGCTCGCCGCAGCCGGCTACCTCGCGCTCGAAGGCGTGGCGGTCACCGTGTTCGAGCGCCGCTCGATTCCGGGCGGACTCAACGTGACCGGGGTCGCGCCTTACAAGATGGAAGTCGCGGGCGCGCTCGCAGAAGTGAATTTCATCCAGTCGCTCGGCGTGACGCTCAAGGTCGGAGTCGAGATCGGCCGCGACGTGAAGGGCGCCGACCTGGTGCGTGATTTTGACGCGATCTTTCTTGGGCCAGGGCTCGGCGCCGACTCGAGCCTGGGCATCACGGGCGAAGACGGCCCGGGCGTGGTGGGCGCGACGGTGTGGATCGAGCGGATGAAGCTCGAGCCGGGCTTCGCGGTCACCGGCGTGAAGCGCGCGCTCGTGATCGGCGGCGGCAACACTGCGATCGATGCGGCGCGCGAGCTGGCGCGGCTCGGTGTGCCCGAAGTGACCATGGTCTACCGGCGCACCGCGGCCGAGATGCCAGGCTACAAGCACGAGATGGATGCCGGGCGCGCCGAGGGCGTACGCATGCTCGAGCGCGCGGTGCCGAAGGCGGTGCTGCGCGGCGCGGGCGGCGCGTTGCGTGCGCTTCAGCTCGAAGACGGCCGCGAGCTGGCGGCGGATCTCATCGTGCTCGCGATCGGTCAGGCACGACTGCGCGATCTCATCGCACAGTTTTCTGGCGTCGAGCTCGATCCGAAGGGCCGCATCGTCGCGGATGCGGCGACCGGTCGAACCGGCAACCCGAAGGTCTATGCCGGAGGCGACGCGATGAGCGGAGGGCAGGAGGTCGTGAACGCCGCGCAGGAGGGCAAGCGCGCAGCGCGCGCCATCTGCGCTCAACTTGGCGTCAACGTGAGGCCGGGCGCAGCGATGCAGGCGGGACATGTCTAGAAAAGTCGCGACCCTGTCGAGCACTTCCACTGAGAATGTCGCCGGATTTTCCATAATAATTCTTGTTTCGTTGCAGCCAGTGCGAAACACTGTCGCAAGGTTTTTTGGGAGGCGGCCCCCGACGCTCTTCCTCTTAGGAATGGGAGCGTGGCGCGGGTTCCGCGTGCGATAGCGAAGCGGCCCCTCAATCGAAGCGGAGTCACGCACCGCATCACGCTCCCTAGTTCTTCGACTGCCCCCGGCAGTCGCGAAGAAGCCCGGCTCGATCGAGTCGGGCTTTCGTGTTTCGTGTTTCGTGTGGGGCGGGCTGCGGGGTGGGATTCCCCATTAATAGCGGGTCCCCCGTCGCCCCCACACATACCAAAAACCCCCCCCTCCAGGCCCCACACGCC
>JANMQY010000026.1:0-9051 GCA_031370785.1 Candidatus Eiseniibacteriota bacterium
GGCACTCCCCGTCGGATCCGAATACGACATCGTCGCACAGCGCATCGATCGATTCGGGCAGATCGGCACGCCCGAGCCGCGGATTGTGAGTGTGCGAGACGTGAAGAACGATCAGGGCGGACAGGTCCGCGTGAGCTGGGAAAAGAGCCCGCTCGATCGAGGCTTCGATGCGAGGGTCCACGGCTACCAGGTGTGGAGGCAGCTCCCGCAATCCGCCGCAATGGCCGCGCTCCGTTCAGGCGCGGCGTGGCTGCTCGGGCCCGCGGAGACCACTCGGACGTCAGACACGCGGCGTGTGCTCCGCACCTTCGTGACCAATGCGCAGACGACCTACTGGGAGTACGCCGGAGGCGTCGCCGCGCAGAACTTCGCGGGCTACAGCCTCTCGGCCAGCACCGCCGGGGACTCGATCGCAGCATCTAACCCGCGCACCCAGTTCATGGTCGAGGCGGTGGATGAGTTCTTCGCGCCGGGGCCGGTCGCCCCGCTCAAGTACTGGCCGTCGGCTCCGGATTCCGGATACTCGGTGGACAATTTGCCGCCGGCCCTCCCGACCGCGTTTGCCGGAACCTGGACCGCAGCGGGAGCGGCTCTCCACTGGAACGCGAACACTGAACCCGACCTCGCCGGCTATCGCCTGTATCGCGGCACGTCGGCTTCGTTCATCCCTTCACTGGCGAACCGAATTGCCACGCCCTTCCAGACCTGGTACGACGACGCGGGCGCTTCGCCCGCGTACTACCGGCTCTCCGCGTTCGACATCCACGGCAACGAAGGTCCATCGGCCCTGCTCATGCCCTCGGGCACGCTGAGCGTATCCGACGATCTTCCGCGCGAGGTGAGCCTCGCGATCACCTCGGCGAATCCGGCCCGCCAGTCGGTCGCGCTGCGCATCGATCTGCCGGTCGCGGCGACGGTGAACGTCGCGGTCTATGACGCGAGCGGGCGGCAGGTGCGGGAGCTGGCGAGCGGCTCGTTCGCCGCCGGACGATGGCCGATCGCCTGGCACGGCGAGACGCTGGCGGGAAGCCACGCAGCCGCCGGCGTGTACTTCGTGCGCATGCGAACCGAAGGAGGCGTCTGGTCGCGGCGTGTGATCATGCTCCCGTGAGCGGCGCTATTCGACGGGTGACCGCGACCTATGCGGCTGAGCGCTTCTTCCGGCTCATCTCTCGGGCGATCTCGGCAGGGGTGACACCTGTCGCGAAAAGAGCACGGAAAAGGAGATCGAGCGTGATCCCGAGGGCACCGGATTCGAGCTTCGCAACGCGGGACTGGCTGGACCCAAGCTTCTTCGCGAGGGCCTCCTGCGTGAGTTTGTTCTTCAGGCGATGGCGTCTCAGGGTTCCACTGAGGGCAAGCTTCATCTCGACGACCCTTGCCTCCTCCAGGGAAAGTTCGAGAAAGTCAGCCGCCGCCCCAACTTTCCACCCTGCCGATTCCAATCGCTTCTTCTTCGCCCTCTTCATCGGTGTTACTCCCGCGCTCTATCGCAACGCCTTGTAGGCGCTTAGGCGGCGCCTACAGACACTCATCACATTGGATGGCGTGTGGCTCGTCTTCTTGTCGAAGACCTCCAGAATCACAATCGCGTCCGTGTCGATGAAGTGAATGATCCGCCACGTGGCGTTCCTGTCATTGATTCGCAACTCGTAGCAGCCAGCTCCTATCGTCGCCATTGGTCTGGAATGTGGCATGGGGAGCTTCTCGCCCGTCTGGAGTCTTCGCAGCAGAACCCCTGCTTCGATTCGCGCTTCGAACGAGAAGGGCGGAGTCTTTACTTCGCCGTGAAGCCATACGAGGGGCTTGTCAGGCGCATCCACGCACACGCATCCTATGTCGGATCGGACATACCGTCAAGCGAAAGACCCCCCATGACTGAAGCCTTCGGGGGTGTCGAGGACGAGGTTGGACTCTCGGCACGTGGCGCTACGGGGTGGCTCGCGTCGAGCCCGACGTGACGCGTTCTACCGGCCTGGCGAGCGGCACATGGTGCAGTCGTTGAATTCCGCTCGGCTGGTTTGAGCCGACTCGACCTCGATGCTCTGCTCGACGAAGGGACGGCTCGGGCCCGGTGTGCCGATCTCGTAGGCGCGTACCACGTAGCTCCCTCCATGCAAGAGGAACACGGCCTCGCCGTTCTGGTCTGTGGATTGGGACTGGCTGAAAAGCGCTCCTCGAATCTCGATCCGCTTGTCGGGTGCCGGAGCGACGCCGTTTTCAGAGACGTAGACCAGCAGCACGCCGGCCGGAGCCGTCGAGGAACGATTGCACGACAGGAGCGTGAGAACGCAACAGGCTGCAGCAAGCGCGCAGACGACAACGCTTCTGAAACCACGCAGACTCATGATCACCTCGAGCCCGGTCGAGATGGGCCGCCTCGGTCGTCGGAGTGCGTGCAGCGTAGTCCTGGCGATTCGGGCAATGCCAGCAAAGAATCTCGCAGCCTGTGTGCGGCAAGACGCGAAGGTCTTGACGCGGCCGCGCGCCGGGCGGAAGCTTCGCGGGCGCCTGCGTCGAACCCCCGCGGACGGGCGCACGAAGGCGCTCACGGCGAGCGTCGCAATGGACGGGGGCGGTACCAGGAGGAGCCCATGAACGATCGCACGTCCTTCGATCTCGACCTTGAAATCACCGAGATCGAGATCAAGCTGCGCGCCGGATGCGGGACTTCATCGAGCACGAATCCCCGCTGCACGTGCATGCCGGCGGTGAGCCCGGAGAATCTGGGATAGCTCCCACTGCAATCGGACCTCCGGAGTGGCGCGCGGCGTCACTCCGGTAGTCCTCTGGCCTCGCATCCTGACCGGAATCTCCCCCATGAGCGACCAGCGCTGCCTCTACGCGATGCTTCACACTCCGCGCGAGCGGATCGAAGACGTGCTAATGGAGCATGTCGCGCCAATCGTCGAAGAGATCCGGAACGCTCCGGAACTCGACTCGCTGTTCTTCGTGCGCTTTTCCGATCCGGCCTGGCAGATCCGCTTCCGGGTGCTCGGGCGACCCGCGTGGATCGAAGGCCAGATCAGTCCCAGCATGCATGCTCTGGCCGAAGGCCTTCAGCGAAGCGGCGCGATCGAGAGCTTTGGATTCGCCACCTATGACCGCGAGTACGAGCGCTACGGCGGCGAGGAGGGAATGGCGCTCGCGGAGAGGCTGTTCTTTCTCGATTCGCTCGCCGCGCTCGACTGGATCGCGGCCGAGCGTCGCGGCAGCCTTGCCAAGCCGCGCCGCGAATTCTCGGTCCTGCTGGTCGATCGCCTGCTCGACCTCGCCCGTTTCACCCGCGCCCAGCGCATCGCGTTCTATCGCCACGGCTATGCCTGGGCGACGGAGGAGTGGGACGCGGAAGATGTCGCGGCGCTGGAAGAACGCTTCCAGAAGCTGAAGTCCGGCCTCGAGGCGTTGCTCTTCGATTCGACGCGGGACCCCGACGCGCTGTGGGGTGGCGCGGATGCGGCGCGGATCGCCGAGCGTTTTCTGTCGGACGCGGCGCCGGTCATCCAGGCGATCCTCGACGGTCACGCGAGCGGCAGGATCCGGCAGGATCTGATCTACCTCTTCTGGTCGTACGCTCACATGTTCACGAATCGCCTCGGCATCGAATCCGCTGGCGAGGCCGTGCTGCGCTTCTTCCTCCACCGCCTGATCGAGGAGCACGGAAAAGTTCCGGTCTGATTTTCCGATGACTGAACCCCGATCCTGCGTCGCGCGCGTGACCGCCATGCCGTTCGAAGTCCTCGAGCGGCTGGCCGTGAACGTCGCGCGATTCGGGCCGGCATTCGATCTCGAGCGCGAGATCGAGGCCGAGTGCGCGGCGCTGAGCGCGGAACTGTTCCAGCTTACGGGCGAGCGCGAGGCGTCGGGACCCGAGCGAGCACGGCTGCGCACGGCGCTTCTCGCCCTCCGCCGCGACATCTTCAATCGCCGCGTGCCGGCCGATGGCTGGGACCCTGTAGCGCTCGGCCCGCTACCCGCCGCGCTCGCCGAGCGCCTCACCCGCCATGCCGCGCTTCTCGAACGCCAGCGTCGTGAGAACGATTCGATCGCAGAGGAGCTGAACCGCGATCTGACCCGCGCGGAGCGTGCCCTGATCGAAGTAATGCGTGAGCCTCTGGCCGCAGACGGATTGCGTCTGGTCAGCCGCTCGCTGCTCGGAAAGCTGCGCCGGATGGCGAAGGTCGATCCTGACGCGTGGAGACACAGCGAGCGCCACGTGGCCGCGAAGGCCGCGGCCTATCTCGGACGCTTCACCACCAAGACCAGTCCGAACGGCTTGTTCTGCGCGACCTCTCGCGCGGAATTTCGACGCGCCGGCGCCGAGGTCAAAGGCGAGAACCGCTTCGCACGCGTCCAGGTTCGGTTCAACGTGGGCGAGTCGCGCAAGGTGACGGCGTGCCTCGCCGTGGATCCCGCATTGGAGTCGATCGTGATCCCGCGTCCGAATCCGACGCTTCGCCGCGAGGGAGCCCGATGGACGTTCTGGAAGTCGGCCTCTCCGCGTCATCCCGACGACTCCGAAGTCCGCTCTGAGGTGCCCGACCACCCGCTGCTCGCGGCATTCCTGGAAGAGGCGAAGACCGCGAATCTCGCGGTGCCTCAGCTGATCGCCGCCGCGGCGCGGCGCTGTGGAGTGGATCCGGCATCGGATGGCGTCTCGGGTTTCTATCGCAAGCTGGTCGCCCACGGTCTGCTGACCGCCGAGCTCGAGATTCCGTGGAGCTCATGGCGCCCGCTCGAAGACCTCGCGCGGCTGTGCCGTACTTCCGGGGCGAGCCCCGAATGGGTGCACGAAATCGAGGCGCTCGAGTGCGCCGTCGACGAGCTGGGCACACTCGATTCACACGCGCGGCCCAGGGCGATGGATGCGCTGGGCGCGAGGGCTGAGGCGCTTCCGCATGCGCGCGCCTTTGCGAGCGACGACCTCTTCCGGCTGGATGCCGCCACCTCGCTCGAGATCGCGCTGCCCGAGGCCGTTCTCGAAGAGTTGGAGCGCTTCACTTCGCTCTACGCCCGCTTCTACTCGGCGATGTATCCGTCTCGACTCTATCGCGCCGGCATGGTGCGCAAGTTCCTTGCGCGCTATCCGGCGGACACCGACGTCGAGGTTCTCGACCTCTATCACGGCATCTTCGAGCCGGTCGAGCAGCCGCGACCTTCGGCTTTCCCGGTACCTCAGGCGCCTTCCAGCCATTCGCCCGAGTGGGACGCGGCAGGACGCGCTCACCAGCGCTTCCGCGACTACTTCATCGCGCGCGCGCGCGAGGCCGCGGGACAGGACGAGGTGGTGATGGATGCCGCGGACTGGGAAGCGCTGCTCGGCGACACTCCGGTGCCGCGCTACTCGTGCGGTGTGCTGTTCCAGGTGGCGGCCGCCGACTCGAAAGCGCTCGACGCCGGCCGCTGGCGCACCTGCATCAACGCGATCTATCCCGGTGGCGGACTCTCGCTCTCGCGTCTTGCGTCGCTCCACGACGCGCCCGGCCCCGATCATCCGCGCTGGGTCGAAGACGAGCTTCGCCACGGCTACCAATGGATGGAGCGGGTCGCTGGCGCGCGGCTCGCATCCACAGGTGCAAGCGCGAAGGAAGATGCGCCCGGCGCCGTGCTCGCTGAGATCAGCTTCATGCACGGAGGACGCACCGCTAACGCGGGCCTGAGGCCGCCGCTTCTCGCTTACGAGATCGAGTTGCCCGGCGACCGCGCCACCGCGGGACGGGAGGCCATCCAGCTCTCCGACCTGGTGGTGCGCTTCGACAGTGCCTCCGGCGAGTTCCGCCTGCGATCGAAGTCGCGTGGCGTGCTCGTGGTGCCGATCGTCTCCAGCGGCATCAGCTCCGAGGGCTTCATCTCGTTCCTCGTCGAGATCGGCCGCCAGGGCACTCAGCCGCTTGCCTATTTCCCGGGATTCGAAACCGACGAGGTCGAGATGTGGCCGCGCATCCGGTACGGGAGCACGGTGATGTTCCGGAAGCGGTGGCGATTCGATGCGAACCGGATGCCGCGGGGCGGCGCCCGCGGGATCGACGCCGTTCAATTCCTCGAGGTTGCGCGCTGGCGCGAACGGCATGGGCTTCCGCGCCACGTCTTCGTGCACTCGACCGTCGATCCCAAGCCTTTCTACGTCGATCTCGAATCGCCGGTGTTCGTGAAGCAGATGCTGCGTGCCGTCCCGAAGTCCGAGAGCTCCGAGCCGGCCGCGTTCCATGTGACCGAGATGTTGCCGGCGCCCGACGAGCTCTGGGTGCGCGACTCGGCGGGGCGCTACGCCAGTGAGTTCCTGGTTCACCTCACGCACCCCGAGTCGAGCGTGACCAGGGAGGCGCTGGTCGGCGCGACTGCGGCCACGGCGCAGCGGTGAGCCCGCCCGAGGCTGGCGCCAGGATTCCCGGCGCCCGCGCCGCGCTCGCCAATCCGAAGTTTCGCAACCTGTGGCTCGCCGAGACGATCTCTCAGCTGGGCGATGGCCTCACCAGCCTCGCGCTCCTCGTCGTGATTCACCGGCTGACCGGTTCGGTCACCGCTCTCGCCGCAATGGCAATGACGGCCAGCCTGCCGCAGCTCGTCTTCGGCCTCTACGCCGGCGTGATCGCCGATCGCTGGGATCGCCGCCGGCTCATGATCGCGAGCGACGTGCTGCGCGGGCTGGCCGTGCTCTCGCTCATGTGGATCCACAGCAAGGAGCAGGTCCCGTGGCTCTACGTGGTCGGGTTCTTCCAGGCGACCGTGGGCGTCTTCTTCGAGCCCGCCCGCTCGGCGTTTCTTCCTTCGATCGTAGAGGCGCCGTCGCTACTCGCGGCCAACGCGCTCTCGCAGACCGCGCGAGTGAGTGCGGGGATGGCGGGCGCCGCGATCGCGGGCCTCCTGCTCACGCTGCCGAACGGCGCGCCGATCGCGTTCGGACTCGATGCTGTGTCGTTCTGGGTCTCGGCAATCTTCGTCGCCAGCATCCCCGCAGTGCCTCGTGCTGCGGCAGCGATCGGCACGCGCGTCACCGGTCATCTCGAGGAACTGCTGCTGGGTTTGCGCTATCTTTTCGGCAACCGGCTGTTGATCGGACTGTTCGTGACGTTCGCGATCGCCATGCTCGGACTCGGCGCCATCAACGTGCTGTTCATTCCGTTTCTCGTCGACGAGCTGCACTGCTCGACCGCGGTCGTCGGCCTCGCCCGCGGTGCGCATATGGTGGGCATGCTGCTGGGCGGCCTGACGGTGAGCGCGCTCGCGAGAGGCTTCAAACCGATCGCGCTCGTGGTGCTCGGGATCTGCGGACTTGGCCTCTCGTTCGCCGGGCTCGGCCTGCTACATCAGCCCGCGCCCGTCGTGGCATTGCTCGCGGTGATGGGCGTGTGCTCGAGCCTTCTCCAGGCCGGTACCGGAACCGTGCTCCAGGTGAGCGTGCCCGACGCGCTTCGCGGCCGCCTGGAGAGTTCGCTCGACACACTCCTCGTGCTGGTGCTCATGCTCGCAATGGCCGGAGCCGGGCTGCTGAGCGACGGCTTGGGAACGCGCCGCGTCCTGCTGCTCGCGGGGGCGGCCGTCCTGTTCGCGGGACTCTTCGGCGGCGCGGTGATGAGCGGCTCCCGGCCGGACAATGTTTTCGACCAAGGCCACCGGCCCGAAGCTGGGTCTTGACGCCGGGCGCCGAGGCTCGGATGCTTCCCCACGGTCGTCGAGAGATCGGCGACCCGTTCGCACGCGTTGGCCGTGTGGTACCCCCGAGGACCAATGAGGAGATCGACACCATGAGAGAGATGGATCTGGATCTCGAAGTCGTCGAAGTCGAGCGCAAGTCGCGCCCGGGCTGCAACTCGTCGAGCACCAATCCGCGCTGCACGTGCCCCGTCGTCTGGAACGAAGGCGAAGGCGCGTAAGGGCAACTGCGCGACTTCTGTCGTGCGCAGCTAGAACGCGAGAGCCCTGCGAGGTTACAGGCTCGCGGGGCTTTCACCTCTGTGTTCCTGGCGAATGACTGGAAGAGGGAGGAGTCATGCGTCGCATCGGCATCGTCAGCTTGAGCCTGATCCTGGCGGTCTGCTGTTCCTCGGCCGCGATAGCGCAGGTGGTTCACATCGATTTCGACACGGCGTCCGGCGGTGCTCCAGTCAGCAACGGCACGGTGGTGAACACGCTCTATGCATCGTACGGCGTGACTTTCGACGCGGTTCGCTGCGCTGGGTGTGGCACCGACCCCAGTGTGTACGCCAACAGCAACTGCCTGATCAATGGCCCCATCTCCCCGCCGAACGTCGTCACCCTTTTCGGAATCACCACCTGCTCGGACATCGCTGAGAATGCGCTAGGCCTGGTTCGGGCGACTTTCTTCTCGCTGATGGATTCGGTCTGCATCCGAGTGAAACCCGTACGCTCCACCGATTTTGCCGTTCTCCATGCGTTCAACACCGCGGATGTGGAGATCGCGACGGCCTATTCCACCGCCGGCACAACGCAAGATGTGTGTATCACTGCTGCTGGCATCAAGAAGGTCACGTTTTCCGGCAGCGGCTTGAACTTCGCCTGGTTCGATGACCTCGTCTTCCGCGTCGAGAGCACGACGCCCACCACCCGGCATACGTGGGGAGGGATCAAGACACTCTATCGCTAGAAGGCAGCGCCCTCAGCGCGGGCACCGCGCCCTACACCACGCGGCACTGCACCGCCTGCGCCTCGAGGAACTCGCGCGCGCCCGCGCCTTCCAGGCATGCGAGCGTCGCGAGTGTGCCGGCTTCGATGCAGCTCGGCGCGAGCACGGTCACCGAGCGCGTCGCGCCTTCGACCGGCCATCCGGTGAGCGGATCCAGAATGTGGCCGAGGCGCTTTCCGTTCCAGCGCACGAAGCGCCGGTGCATCCCTCCTTGGAGCCTCACTTCAAGATCGCGTCCCGATTCATTTTCAAGTGCTATCGCCGCGGGCGAAACGCCACCAGGCGCAGTTGCACCGACATCACCGTGCCGTAGTGCATGTAGGAATACGCGGTGATCCCGACGCCGGGGACGATGTCCATTTCCGTCCCATCCGGCAGGGTTCGGTACGCGACTGAAATCACCCGGA
>JANMQY010000030.1:0-83084 GCA_031370785.1 Candidatus Eiseniibacteriota bacterium
CGGCAGCGCCGCCGCGGCGGGTGATGCGTTCGACATGTGGTGCGGCCTCGTCTAGAGCGGGTCCTGATCCACGATGTTGGCGTACACCGGCTTCCACACATCGTCGAGCGCGATGAAGATCAGATCGTGTTCGTCCGGCAGGTCGTCGAAGAACAGCGGGCGTGACCAGGTGTCGGCGTAGAACTCGCGCCGCCACGAGCTCGAGTAGCGGCTGCGACCACTGGTGTTTTTCGTGCACTCGAGCAGCTTGGGCAGCGTCCAGTCGCCGAACGTGTCGTGCCAGCCACTTTCCACGTTCGCGGCGCGATTCGCGTCGCGTTTCTTCATGTCCGGCGGCACCAGGTAATAGGCGTCGTAGCCCGCCTTGGGGCGGAAGGTCGTCCACACCGTGCGCGCCCGCGCATCTTCGCTGCCTTCGCGCCGGGTCACCGCCTCTTCGCTCTCGACGTCGATCACCTCGGTCTCCCATCGCACCGTCGCCTGCCGCTCGCGCTCGATCGCGAAGAATTGCTCGTCCACGTAGCGAACGTGCGTCCCCGCGGTGTCGCGGAACTCCTCCTTACGCCAGATGGTCTCGGAGTAGCGGTTCGAGTCGGTATTCACGCTCGGGCTGTACACGCGTCCCCATACCACACGGCGAGCGCCGATGCGCCGACCAATGCTGATGGCCTTCTCGCGGGTGAGATGGTCCAGCTCGCTGACCGTCAACCGGTCGTAGACCTGCTCTGGCGAGAGAAAGCTCGTGAACGTGAGCCCGGCCGGCCCCAGGTGCTTGAGCGTCTCGCTGCGAACGTGCTCCGAGAGCGCACGTCCCAGGTCCGATCCTCCGGTCTCATCCGCGAACGGCAGGAACGCCACCAGCACGTTGGCGCGCCGGAGCGCATCCGCCGCGCGCTGCGAGACGTCGCGATAGCCCGGCGCGTAGTCGCGCGCTTCGGCGAAACGCCCGTAGGCCAGCTTGTGATTTCCTTCGCGCATCGCGGAATCGCCCTCGGCGTAGACACTCGCCGCGGCGGAGTGACGAATGAGATCCTCGTCGCGCGCGTATCCGAGGTCTTCGCGAAGCTGAACGCCCAGGCTCACCACCTCGAGGCGGAACTTCTCCAGCCCGAGCGTCTGTCGCGCGGCTTTCAGGGTGTCGACCGTGGCGAGGTTGCGCACGCGCTTCTTCCAGTCATCGACGCGTGCGTTCGCCGCGCCGCTCAGCGCGTTCTGCACCGCGGGGTCGCGCGGATCACGCCTGTAGGCGATGAGCGCCGTCTGGTACGCCTTGTCGATCTGCCCCGCGGCGAGTTCCTGCCCGCTCCGCTCGGCAAACTTCTGCGCGTTGGCGCACGACAGGGTCAGGGACGCCACACCCAGCAGCAGCACCAACCGATCACGCAGTCGCATAGGGGCCTCGTCTTGGGCGCGGACCGCCGGCCCGCGCGCTTCGCGGCGAAGGTGCCGTGCCCGCCTTCCGGCGTCAAGCGCCGCACACTCCGGGTACGCCGCCGCGCCGGAGACATTTTCAGCGAACGGCAAATTCTCGCGCGGCGCACGGGGGGCACGATCAGAGCGCGGTGCGCAGCCCGGCCCGATCAGCGGGCGGCGAACCGTCCGAGCCGGAACAGGCCGAGGTCGAAGCGCGAGCGGCCGAGCAGCAGCAGATCGGCCAGCACCTCGCCCATCGCGCTCGCGAACTTGAAACCGTGGCCGGAACACGCGCTGACGAACACAACCTGCCTATGCTCCGGGTGATGGTCGACGATGAAGTGCTCGTCGGGCGTGTTGGTGTACAGGCACACCGCTGCGTCGTTCAGTTTTCCGTTCGCGTCGGGCAGGTACTCGCGCAGCAGGCCGCGCATCTTCTCGACCTCATCTGCGCCGACCTCGCGCCTCACGCGATCAGGGTCGGTCGCTTCGCCCTCGTGATGGATGGCGAGCTTCATGCCCTTCGCCGAAGCGGGAAAGCCGTAGAAGAACCGGCCGGGCGCATGCTCCCAGATCCAGATCGGAAAGAGCGCGGCATCGAAGCGCTCGGGCTTGCTCGCGGGCTCGAACCACATCAGCGTCTGACGCGCGACCGAGAGCGGCAGGGCAAGGTCCGGAAGCAGGCGGGCGTTCCATGCGCCGGCCGCGAGCAGCAGATGCCCCGCCTGGTATCGCCCTCGCGCAGTCGTCACCTCGACGCCTTCGCCGTCCGCGCGCCACGACAGCACCGGCTCGTCGTCGCGCAGCTCCGCACCGTTGCGCCGCGCGCGCTCGAGTTGCGCGGCAACACACGCTTCGGGGTCGAGCGTGCCGGAACGCGGCTCCCACACTCCGACCGTTCCCTCGCGCGGCCGGAAAGCCGGCCAGCGCCGCGCAATCTCTCCGGCATCGAGCATCTCGAACGGCAGGTTCCACGCCTCGGCACTGCGCAGCGCGCCACTGACCAGCGTGCTGTCAGGGGCGCCGATCATGACTCCGCCGGTGCGCCGCATCAGGGTTCGTCCCGTGGCGCGCTCGAGATCTTCCCAGCATTCGAACGCTCGCTGCACGATCGGCACGTATTGCGGGTGCTCGAAGTAGGCTTCGCGAATGATGCGCGACTCGCCGTGCGAGGAGCCGAGCGCATGCGGCGGCGCGAACCGGTCGAGCCCGAGCACCCGCCGGCCGCGCAGCGCGAACTGGTCCGCCGCCGCGCTGCCCATCGCCCCGAGCCCGGCGATGATGACGTCGTACGTCCGGCTCACGCCGCCTCGGTGGCGGCGATGCGGCGCACCAGCGCGTGACTCACGAACCCCGCGTACAGATCCATGAGCGCGTGGATCAGCATGCACAGGTAGATCGAGCCGCTCAGCAGATAGACCGCGGCCATGAACGCACCCGCCAGCCCGGTCTGCACGATGCCGCGCACGCCCTGGTAGGCGTGTCCGATCCCGAACAGCACGCTCGAGAGCAGCGCGGCCTGGAACAGACCCAACCAGTGCTGCAGGTACCAGATCATGAAGCCGCGGAACAGCAGCTCTTCACAAACGCCGGCGGTGATCGCGAGCGCCGAGAACAGCTTGAGCTCGCCGGGTGTGTGAGGAAGAAGCGCCTCGACGTGCTCGAGGCGTGCGCGCGCTCGCTCGAAGGCTGTCTCGCGGTTTTCCGGGCGGCGCGACTGGACCGCGAGGATCACGATCATCACCGCGAGCCCGAGCAGAACGCCGAGCGCGCCGAACGTGACCCGCGGCACCAGCCCGAGCCCGACCCACATCCTGCCCAGCCACACCCAGTGCACGATCAGGATCGCCGACAGCGTCCACTGCGTGATCATGGCGAACAGGTACATGCGCGGGCGCAGGCGGGCGCGAGCCTCGGGGGCGGCGCCCTGCAGGCGGCGAAACGTCAGCCATGCGCGCGGGGCGAGCAAGAGCGCCAGCACGGCGAACAGAAGGTGATCGATAGGGTCCGGCACGCGCCCTACCCTTCAGCTAACGCGGGTTGACCTTCGGCGCCACCGGCGGCTGGAAGTTGAGCTGGCGGTACATCGCGATCAGCTCTTCGTGGGTGATGAGGATCAGGCTCTTGCACTTTCGGCACTTGAGCTCGAGACCGTCGCGCACCATGCGCGCCAGCATCGAGCCGCAGGTGCAGCGGCACTGGTCATCCTTCGGAATCATTCGCTTCGCGCCGGACGCTGCGCTCGCGGCGCGCGTGATGTCGAAATCGGCAGGCTTCAACGTGTTTCCTTCCGGCAACGAAGAGCGGGGAGTGCGTCGCGCGCCCTGACGCGACGGGAGTTGCGAGGCCTTCGCGGAGGTGCGAAGCGCGGGAATTCTAGGGGCCGCCGCCGGGAAGCGTCAAGCCACGATCGCCCGCCATTGCGCGAGCCAGGTGAGCGCCGCGATCGCGACCAGCAGCACCCCGAGGAAGAAGGCGAGGCGCAGGTTGCGCATGTGCGCGAGCCCGGCGCCGAGCAGCAGGCACCAGAGTGGAAGCGTGCACAGCAACTGGCGCGCGATGAACAGGTGCATGCCCTGCACCGACATCGCCCACGGCACCAGCGACGGAAGCAGAATCAGGAACCACAGCAGGGAGGCGGCCTTCCACTGCGCCGGTCGCCTCAAGGGGAGCGCCGCGACCACGGCCAGCAGCGGAATCAGAAACGGCGAGCCGAACGCGAGGCTGCGGGTGAGCAGAATCAGGTCGGGCATGGCGAGCTGACCCGCCAGCATGCGCTCGCCGGCCAGGTCGTTGCCGAGTTGTTGGAGCATCGCCGGCAGGCGTGGCACGAACGCGAGCGCGGCGATCGCCCACAGCCCGATCCACATCAGCAGGCGGCGCCGCTCGTGGCGCAGATACAGCACGCCCCACAGACCGAGCGCGAACAGCACGAATGCCGAGAAGTAGTCGGTGTAGAGCGCCACCACCGCGCCGACCACCAGGGCGATCCCCTCGGCAAGGCGCGGGCGCAGCGTCCAGCGCCATGCGATCCAGACCGTGAGCGTCAGCACCATCCACTCGAACGCGTAAACGCGAATGTGCTGAGACGAGACGATGTGCGCGCCGTTCACGGCGAGCAGAGCGCCGGCGAGAATGCCGGAGCGGGTGCTGAACAGCGCGCGGCCCATCGGCAGCAGCATGACCACGGTCAGCACGCCGCACAGGATGGGAAGCGCCTTGAGCCACAGCACGCTCTCCCCTCCGATCGCGCGCCAGGCCCACATCATGATGTAGTGGAGCGGTGGATCGACCGCCTGGTTGACGGCGGCGAGCATGGGCCCGAGGCCACGCCCGAGCAGCTCGAGCGTCCGGAGCTCATCGAGCCGGAGCGGCGTGTGGAGCGCCTGGAATACGCGCGGGACGAGAGCCAGCAGCACGACGAGCGCGTACGCCCAGTCGGGGACGGGTGCGGTCCTGGGGCGCGCCTTCAGCGGCGATGGCGCGGGCGCGACCACGGAGGTCGGGGCTGGGACTCCGGCGGTGGACACGGCCGCGCATGCTACCAGATCGCGGCGCGGAATCGTGGGCGATCGCGCCGCGAGCACGATGCGCGGCGTGGTAGCCTGCGCGCCGCATGGACGCGAGACGCGTGGTACCCAGGCGGGCCCCAGGGCTCGAGATCGGCGAGCAGCATGCCGGAGAGCGCGGCGTCATGGTCATGCTCCCTTCGGGCCGTACCTTCGAAGTCGCGCCGGCGACAGCCCGGCTTCTGAGCCTGATCGATGGACAGCGCGATCTCGAGGAGCTGGCCGCGTTACTCGCCCTTTCCGGTGGCGACGCGCTCCCGGCTGGAGCGCTGCGCGAGATCATCGAGCGCTCCCTCGTTCCCGCCGGCCTGGTCGGCATCGACGATGTCCCCCCGGCCGGCGCGGCCCCGCGTTCGAGCATGTGGCTGCGCGCGACGCTGCTGCGCGACGCGTGGGTGCGGCGGCTCGCGGCGGCGCTGGCGCCGCTGTTCGCGCGCCCGGTCGCGGCGGCGCTGGTCGCGGTCGCGCTCGCGGCACAGGCGTGGTTCTTCCTCTCCCACCCGCGGCTCGAGTTGGAGAACGGACTCATCCGCCTCGATCTGTGGTGGCCGCCGGCCGCGATCTTCCTGCTCTCGAACCTGGTGCACGAGCTGGGTCACGCCGCCGCGCTGATGCGCTTCGGCGAGGTGCCGGGCGCGATCGGACTCGGGCTCTACCTGATCTTCCCGGTGCTCTACACCGATGTGACCCGCGCGTGGCGCCTGCCGCGTCTCGATCGCGCGGTGGTGGATGTGGGCGGCATCTATGTGCAGATGCTGTTTGCGGCACTCGTCATCGCGTGGTACGCGGTCACGCATTCCGGCAACGCAGCGCGAGCCGTGCTGGTCATGGATCTGAGCCTGCTCGCGAACCTCAACCCGTTCCTGCGCATGGACGGCTACTGGCTGGCAGCGGATCTCTCCGGCACGCGCGAGCTGCGCCGGCGCGCGATCACGCTCGCGCTCGGGCTGTTCGGAGGACGCGGGCGCGATCGCGAAGGCGCGGCGCCTTCGCGCTTCCTGATCGCCTACACCTGGCTGAGCCTGATCTACTTCACGGGGTTCGGGCTGTGGCTCGCGCTGGTCGCGGCGCCGCGGCTGATCGCCGAAATGCGGATCGTCGCCGCGCGCGAGGACGCCTCACGACTCGAGATCGGCGCGCTGCTGGCGCTCGGAGTGCTCGCGCTGGTCGCGATCGGCGCCACGCTGTGGGTCGGCGGCCGCAGCGCCGCAACGGCGCTCGCCGCGAAGGACAAGGCCGGGCGCTGACCGCGGGCGCCGCGTGCCGTGCTAACCTCCGCCGCATGCTCGAGCTCGCGCCAGTTCGCGACGATCCTTTCGCGCGCATCCGGCTCCGCTGGCTCGCCGCGTGGCTCCTGCTCTCGGGACTCAGCTATCTCGGCGCGGTGATCGCGGTCGGCGGGTGGCACGCCATCGATCCCAGGGCGAACGGCGTGGCGGTGTTCTCGATCTGGGCTTATTCCGCGCCGCTGCTGTGGATGGTGTTCGTGTGCCGCCGCGAAGGCGTCCGACTTTCGCGCCTGCTGCGTGCGCCGAAACACGGGAACTGGCTCGAGGGTCCGGCGCTCGCGCTCGCACAGCTCACCTTCAGCCTGCCGTCCTTCATGGTTCTGCTCTACCTGATCTCGCTGGTGCTGCCGGGAAAGGTGCAGGGCCTGCTCAGCCATCCGGAGCGACTGGCGCTCGAGACCGGTCACATGTCCGCGCCCGCGGTCATGTTCCTGTTCGTGGTGGTCGCCCCCGTGGCCGAGGAGCTGCTGTTCCGGGGAATGCTGTTTCACGTGCTGGCCAGCCGCTGGGGCGTGCGCCCCGCGTTGCTCGCCGTGGCCGCGCTGTTCGCGGTGCTCCATCCCAATCCGATCGCGATGTTCGTATTCAGCCTGTTGCTGAGCGCGCTCTATCTCAAGGGTCGCACGCTGATCTTCCCGATCCTGTGCCACATGACCAACAATGCCGTCCCGGCGTTGATCCTTCTCGCGATGCCCAAGTCCACGCGTCCTCCCGCCGGCATCGCCACTTCGCTGGTGTCGTTCCAGCACGGCATCGGGCCCGCGCTGCTCGCGACCGTGCTACTCGGCGGGCTGCTCGTGCTCTACATCGAGCGTTCGTGGCCCAAGCCCGATGCGGTCATGCCGTACTTCGACGACGATGTCGTCCCATGGCCGCCCGAACCTGACGAGCCGCCGGGCGGGGCGGACGCGATGTCGCGCGGGGTCGAGGCGCCGTCGCGCGGACCCGACGCCCCGGAGCACTCCCGACCTGGCGAAAGCGGAAGCACGTGGTGAGGTGGTCGTTCACCACGCCCACCGCCTGCATGTACGCGTAGATGATGGTCGAGCCCACGAAGCGGAATCCGCGCTTCTTCAAGTCGCGGCTGATCGCATCCGAGAGCGCGGTCGAAGCCGGCACCTTGCCGGTCGTGTTCACGAGCGGCCGCCCGTCGACGAAGCTCCAGAGGTAGGAGTCGAAGGACCCGAGCTCGGCCTGCACCGCGAGGAACGCCTTCGCGTTGGTTATCGACGATTCGATCTTGAGCCGATTGCGGATGATTCCGGGATCGGCCATGAGCTGGCGCACCTTCGCGCGGTCGAAGCGCGCCACGCGCCGCGGATCGAAGCCGGCGAACACGCTGCGGTAGCGCGCACGCTTGTTGAGCACGGTCTCCCAGCTCAGACCCGCCTGTGCGCCTTCCAGGATCAGCATCTCGAACAGATGACGGTCGTCGTGCTGCGGCACGCCCCACTCGGTGTCGTGATACTCGAGGTAGAGCGGGTTCGTGAGCCGCGCCCACGAACAGCGCTTGCGTCGATCGGTAGCGGGCGGCTTCTTCATGGCGGCGCTCACAGGCGTGGGGTCGCGCGCAGCACGGGCTGCGGCGTCGGGGTGACGGGCTCGAACGGGAACGGCTCGCCCCATTGTTTGAGCGCGGCCTCGAGTGATTCGATCCGCGCGCGTGCCGAGGCGCGCTCCGCCGCCTCCATCCGGAAGACCTTCGAATCCCCGGCCCTCTCGAGCAACTCGTAGTAGGTGGGGTGGCCCTGCCTCAGCCTGTCCCGAAGGCTCGGCAGCTCCTTCTCGAGCTCACGCAGAAGCACGCGCAGGCGCACCCAGCGATGTTGCTCGAACTCGAAGTCCTTCAGCTTCTGGCCGGCACTGTTGCCCTTGTCCATGATCCCGTGGATCGTTTCCGGCCTCATCGCCAGGTTGAGGCCACCCTCGTCGCGCGCGAACCGCACCTGGACGACGCGTTCGCGATAGCTGGGCAGCATCATCTGCGTCGTGTCCTTGTAGTTCTGCGCCGTGGACCATATTGCTGCCAGGAACGAGAAGAGATTGTGAATGTTTCTCCATGTCGGAAGAAGTATGTCGTCCGCACCCGGCAGATAGACGTCGTCGTCGACCGTGTCCTTGACGTAGGCGCGCCTCCGATCCGCAGCCTGCGGACCGACCTGGAGTGCGGTCAGCTGTTCATTGCGCACTTTCCTCCTGCCGGGCTGTCCGACGGGTTCGAAATCCTCGCTGTGAAGGTCGGTGAGGTTGATGCCGAACGTCGGTCGCGATGGCAGCCATGCGTCGAAGAAGTGAACCGGAAAGTTGCTCGAGATACCGCCATCACTCATCCAGTTGGGCTGCAGATCTCCGACTCCGAGCGTGACCGCCTTCGTCATGTCGAAATCCTTCACGGCGGACTGGCGGATCGTATGGAGCGGGACCGCGGTCAGCAGCAGCGGGAAGCTCAGGCTCATCCGGGTCGCGACGATCACCGGCATGTCGTCCTCGAACGGCATGAAGTGAAATCGCTCGGGCAGTGTGACGTGAGGATGCCAGGGCCTGGTCGCAAGATCATTTGCGCGAGCGACCATGAATTCCACCACACGCGCCGGAAACAGCCTGCGCATCTCATCCTCGTTGAAGATGAACAGGAGATCCTCGAACGGGAGCCGGAACGGTTGATTCAGGCTGAGGTCGCTCGTCACCATGCGCAGCGTGACCGAGGCCGACCCCTCCGCGCCGCCGGGGAGCGCCGTGCGGTTCAGGTCGCCGAACGTGAGCGGCGGGCCGGTGATGGGCCGGCCTGCCAGATCCTCGAGCCGGTCTGCGATCCACTCCGTCAGCACGTCCACGCCCTTGGGGACACCGGGAACCGTCACGCCTGGACACAGGCCGTAGCCGAGATCCTTTACTTCTCGTTTCGCGATGCCGATCAGCTTCGCGCCGGCGAACAGCGGGCCACCTGCGAGCGCGCACAGCACGGCAACCAGCCCGCCCGCCACCCAGTCCCCATGACGAGCCATCTCGGCGACGAACTCCGCGACGAATCCTCTGTGCGTGAACGGCAGCGCGATCGTCGCGGCCGCAATGACCGCGTGTATGAACCACAGCGCGAGGCCGACCACGAGTCCAGCCAGCGTTCCCTTGAGATACTCGCCGCCCAGCACCTGGCGCAGGATCCGACAGGCCATGAGGACGTATCCACCGATCGTCAGGAAGAGACTCGCCGGCTTCTTCGGTTTGGCCTTGTCGGTCGCAACCGGCGGCTTCTCTGCGGCGGAGGTCACGGACTCGAACGCGCGCACTAGCGCCTCGAACAGCGGGCGCGTGGTCGGGTCCGGCTGGAACAGGTCGCGCAGGAACGTGCCGCCGGCGAGCCGATCGTTGACCGCTTTGAGCTTCTCGAATCCTCCCCGTTCGCGACCGAGCTCGGCGGCGGCGCACAGCGCGGCGGCGATCGCTCCGGCCGAGGCGCCGCCGATCTGGCGGAACCGGTACTTGTCCTTAAGCACGAGGATCGCCGGCGGATAGATGATGCCGCTCGTCACTCCGCCCTTCATCACCAGATCGCACTCCTTCAGCGCGTCATCCTTCATTGCAGGCATGCTCGGCCTCCATCCTGTTCCCGCGAGCCCGCGGCCCGCCTCGCTACTCGATGCGCAACGGTCGCGCGCGGAGCTTTCGCAGGAGCAGCGCGTGTATCGCGGCGACCACTACTACCTCGGCGCCCAGCACCGGCCAGAACACGTGCATGCTGCGCGCGACCCAGCCGACCGCGAACAGGCCGCCCATCGCAACGATGGTTGCCAGCGACACGCCGACCTGGATCGCGGTCTGGCGCCCGCTTTCCGGAGGTCGCGACAACGGCAGGTAGTCCCCCACCAGCCCATCGAGCAGGGTCATCGTGGGCAGAACGATCAGCGCGGGCAGCATCGCGAGCAGCGGCTCGACCTCGTGCACCGCCACCCCGATGATCACGAACGCGATCACCAGCATGGGCAGCGTCACGAGCACGATCGTTGCCTTGCGCACTCCGTGGAAAATGCTGGCGGTGCTCTCGAGCGGCGCGTACAGGAACACATCGGCCGCCGCACTCTGCGTACCGCTGCGCAGTGTCTCCAGGGTCAGTGTGGGCAGCATGCCGGCCATGACCACGGTCATGATCGGCGCAAAGCTCGGGCCCATGTTGCGATCGAACAGCGGCAGGATCGGGAACACGATGAAGCTCGCGAGCCCGGGATAGACGCGCATGCGCACGTCGCGGTCGCGGCGCAGGTAGGTGGAAGCGAGCCCGAACGCCGCGCGTTCGCGCGGATCCGGCATCCACGCGCGCAGGATCGGATGCATGCGCCCGCTGCCGCGCACCCGACGCACTCGCGTCGCGGGCGCTTTGGCGCTGCTCGCCCTTCGCAAGGGCGTCTCGCCGAGAGAAGCGAGCCGGCGCGTATAGTCGGCCGCGATGCGCCCGAGGCATGCCGCGCATAGCAGCGCGGTCGTGCCGAGCGCAAGGCCGGCCATTCCGAGCAGTGCCGGCGTGGGCCTCATGCCGCCGAGCAGGGCGTCGAGCGCGCCGAACCACGCCGAAGGCACGAACCACAGCACGGGATTCTCGGGATTGATACGGAAACCGTGCGCTGGGGTCGTCAGTCGCGGGATGATCTGGTAGCCAAAGATCAGCGCGGCCGACACCACCACCTGGAACCACGACGCAATCCCGTCGAAGCGCTCGCGGCTGACGAAGCGCGTGAGCAGCGAATAGAGAAAGACCACCGAACTCGCGACGAACACCGAGAGCAGCAGGATCGTGAGCAGGTGCGTGAGCGGAAACCACGGTGCCGCGCCCGGCACCCACGCCCCAAGGACGACCGGGACCAGATTGAGCGCAAGCGCGTACGACGCTGCGAGCGCAAACAGCGTGATGGACTTGGCGAGCAATAGCGTTCGCGGATGGATCGGGCGATGCAGCAGCAGGTCGTTCTCTTCCACGCTGAACAGAAGCTGGCTCGACTCGGCGATCATGGTGCCGGCCCCGAGGAACAGGGTCATCGCGCACAGGTATTGGCCGAATGTGAACGAATCCATCTTCGAGAACATCATCGCGCTGAGCAGGAGGCCGAATACCGCCTGAATGCCGAGCGCGAACAGCAGCCCGCGCGGGCGGCCCGGGCGCTTCGCCCACATGCGCGGCGAGGTGCGTGCGCGCATCAGCACGCGCACCAGCGCGCGCAGCTGCGTCGGATCCCACGGCTGGCCGGGCGGCAGGTCACGCCCGTGCGGGGCCGCGTCGCGCGCCGCCCGCGGTTCGACCGGCGCGGCGCTCATTGCCCGAGCACGCGCGCGAACTCCTCGGCGCGGGCCAGCAGGTTCTCGGTGGCGGTGAGCCGGTTGAAGGCGCGCTCGAGACTCGGCTCGCCGGTGCGTGCCAGCAGCTCGGGCACGGCGCCGTCGGCCACGATCGAGCCCTCGTGGATGATCACCACGCGTTCGCACACGCGCTCGACCACATCGAGGATGTGCGAGCAGTACACGATGGTCTTGCCGTCGCGCGCCAGAGAGGTGATGAGGGTCTTGAAGGCCAGCGCCGCGTTGGCATCGAGCCCGTTCAGCGGCTCGTCGAAGAACACGACCTTGGGATTGTGAAGCAGTGCGGAAGTGATCACGATCTTCTGGCGCATGCCCTTCGAGAACGCCGCGAGCGGCTTGCTGCGCATGTCGTCGTGACCCAGATCGAAGAACTCCGCGAACTGGTCGATGCGGTGGTCGGCATCGCCTTCGTCGAGGTGATAGAGCGCGGCGACGAAGCGCAGATACTCGTGCGCGGTCAGGGTCTCGAACAGCGCGCCCGACTCGGGCACGTAGCCGATCACGCGCTTCACCTCGACCGGCTGGCTCACTACATCGAAGCCCTCGACCTCGGCCGAGCCCGAGGTGGGCAGCAGCATGCCGGTGAGCATGCGGATGGTGGTCGACTTCCCCGCGCCGTTCGGGCCGAGCAGGCCGACCAGCTGCCCGCTCGGGATCTCGAGGGAGAGGTCCTTGACGGCCTGGTGCTCGCCGTATGACTTGGAAAGATGATCGAGTCGGATCACGGCCGTCTCCGAAGGGGGCGTGTCGCGAAGCGGTCTGCAGGATAGCGAAGGCGGCCGTGGCGAGCGAATCGCGCGCGGAGTAGTGTGGCGCGCGTGTCCTGACCATCCGCCGACGCATCCGACCCGGAGCGCAATGATGAGATTCGTGAGCCTGACCTGCGCCTGCCTCGCGCTGTTCGCAACCGTTAACGCGGCGCCCGCCACCGGTGCCGCGAGAGATCCTGAGTTCGGCAGCTACTGGCATGACGGGAAGGCGGAGCTGAACGGGTATCGCATCGTGGTCGATCGCTACGGCCATCCGCGCGTCGGCCGCGGCGTTGCGATCTACGTCACCGAGCCCTTCAGCGCGGCGAAGCACGTCAAGCTGAATGACTACACTAAGAATCCCGGCGACGTGGTGGACGTGCTGAAGCTGAACCTGGTGCGTGACTTTCAGACCGGGATCTACGACTACCACACGATGGTGTCGCTGTTCGTGAGGGCCGCGGACTTCACGCCGGTCAAGCTGGCGTTCACGAGCGCCGAATGGTGCGGGCAGGTGTACGAGGAGTTGGACTTCGAAGGACCGAAGGTGTCCGAGCGGTTCGCGAGCTACTTCGAGAACGAGTCGTCATCGAGCACGAGAGATGCGCCGCGCGGCGGCGTGATCGAGGACAACCTGTTCGTCCTGCTGCGCGGCCTGCGCGGCGCGTGGCTCGCGCCCGGCGAGAAGCGCCAGCTTCCCTGGCTCGCCGGATCGTTCTGGCGCCGCCTCGCGCACCGCAGGTTCGCATGGTCCACCGCGACCATCGAGCGCCTTCGCGCTGGCGAAACAGTGCGCGTTCCGGCCGGATCGTTCATTACCGATGTCTACGTTGTGCGCCCTGCCGATGGGCGCGAGGGCCGTTTCTTCATCGAGCGCGCCTATCCGCACCGCGTCGTGCGCTGGACGTGGACCGCGCCGGCAGCGCCCGGCGCGACATCACTCGGTGGCACGGATTCGGGAGAGCTCACCGGCAGCGCGCGACTCGAGTACTGGAGGCTGCACGATCCCGGCGACGAGAGTTATCTCGAGGCACTCGGGCTGGGGCCGGGCGTGCGCTAGGAGCCTAGGCTCTCGGGCATCGGTCTGCTCTACAGTTGCCCTGACGCGCGAAGTAGACGCCGCTCGGGCCGGCGCCTGCACGGACTCGGAAGAGTTGCCGGCATCACTCCCGCCGGATCACGACTTGTGCCTTTCTCGGGCCACTTGACAGCCCATTCGCTGGACACTAGTTTGGCGGCTCAAACATCTGTTGTGTGGCTACAACTGCGGAGGCGCAATGGACAAGGCACGTTCCTCTCGACCTCGAGACGTTTCGCCCAGCATGGAGCATTACCTGCGGGCCATCCTGGAGCTCCGCGAAGAACGCGGCTACGCGAGGGTTGTGGACATCGCCACGCGAGTCGGCGTCACGAAGGGCACGGTCTCGCTTGCGCTGGCTCAGTTGGCGGAGCGCGGACTCCTGCGATTCGACCCGGCTCGATTTCCGATTCTCACGGCGGCCGGCCGGAGGGTGGCGATCGATGTCCGCGGCCGATACTCGATCGTCCAGACGTTTCTGACGGATGTCCTGGGACTATCGGTGGAACGAGCCTCAGCCGAGGCGTGCCGATGGGAACACGTCATCAGCCATGAAGCCGCCGACCGTCTGCTCGACCTGCTTCGATTCGGAAGTGAGAACAAGCCTTTGGCCTCCGGGTTCGCGGCCTTCCGCAACTTTCACCGCACCTGCAGCAGTGGCCGACTCTGCGCGACCTGTGCCGCGCACGGGCCGGTCGAATCGTTCTGCCCTTCGCCGGAGCCTCTTTCACTACCGCCACGCAAGCCTGCCTAGGACCTACTGGAGGATTTCATGCCGCGAGTCGCTCGGCTGCTGTTGAGTGCCTTCCTGATTGCTTCGCTCACACCAAGCATCGTTCGCGCCGATCGGCGCTACTTCGTTCGCTCGTACACGCCATATCTCGCCCCGGCCGGGACGCTCGAGCTGGAGCTCTGGACGACGGCTCTCTCCGGCCAGGGGGACAGCACCAATACCGCCTGGAAGAACCGCGCTGAATTCGAGTACGCCATCACCGACCGGTTGACGGGCGCCGCATACCTCAACTTCGTTCAGTCGGGTGCTGAGGAATCCGCGCTTCGCTTCGATGGACCATCGTGGGAACTCATCTACCGCCTCGCTGAACGAGGCCGCCTGGCGGTTGATCCTGCGGCCTATCTGGAAGTCCGGGCCAACGGCAATGAAGTCAAGATCGAGCCGAAGCTGCTTCTTGCTCGCCGCGACCACCGTCTGGTCAGCGTCGTCAATGTCATCGGCGAATTCGAACTTCTCCAGGGCCTCAGCACGGAGAAGAACCTGGAGCTGACCTGCGGCCTGAGCCACGAGTTCGGGCCAGTCGTGGCGCTGGGCGTGGAGGCTCGATACAGGCGCGCATTCGAAGAGGCGGGTGAGGATCCGACGCTGTTTGCCGTCGGACCGACTCTCAATCTTCAGACCGCCAAGATCCAGGTGTCGATCGGCTGGCAGCCGCAGATATCGGGCTCGCCCGCGACCTCCGGGGGCTTGAACGTCAGCGACTTTGCCCGCTCGGAACTCCGCTTCCTCCTGGGCGTGGATCTTTGAGCGTGGCTCGACTCACCGGCAAAATCCTGGTGTTCGCGATGATTGCCTGCGCGGTGTGGGGTTGCGCCACCGGCGGCGGCATCTCGCGGCTGAAGGAAATCCAAAGCCTCTCGTACGGAGAACGACTCCTGTTCCAGCGATGCGACGGATGTCACGCGGTGCCCGATCCCCGAAAGATGAACGCGGAGAGATGGCGACGTTCAATCATTCGAATGCAGGGCCGGATGCATCTCCCTCAGGAAGAATGGGATTCCCTGCTGGCCCTGGGAGTGGGCACGGGCGTGAAGGCAGACTCGGTTCACTAGTCGCAAACGTCGCCGGGCGGGCCGTGGCAGTCACGCGTACGCGACCGAGTAGATGACTCTCCCTCGGGCAACGAAGCCTTCGCGCGCCAGTTGACTCATCCGGCGGCGGGCATCCGCCATGCAGTCTGCTCGTGCCCCGGAGGCGAGGCTGTCGAAACGCGGCTTCGCGGAACCCATGCTCGTTCTGAGGCGGATCAAGTGCTCCGCATCGAGGGTGCTGATCAGTTCACCCGCCCAAGAACGCGAAGAGGTGAATCCGGCGCGGCGGAGAAGAGTCTCCATTTTCTCGGGGGTGTCGACATCATCGTGCCGCGCCACGATGGTGGGGTCTGCAGGGGCGGCGCCTTGCGCATCCAGACACTCGGTCCAGATCCGAGTCGCACTCGACTCGAGCTCTCCTCCCCAGGTCAGCGTCCCCGCCCGCCCGCCGCCGCGGAGAACGCGGCGCGCCTCGAGCAGGCCGGCCAGTGGGCTCTCCAGGTGAAACAGCATGAACAGCAGGAGGACCCTGTCCACGCTCCCCTGCGGGACAGCCAGTTGTCGCGCATCCATGACGGCGCGAGGGGTTCGCGCCTGCGCGAGGGATAGCATCCCGCGCGAGCGGTCTATGCCCAGCACCAACGCCCCGGGGTACGCCGAGCACAGATCCGGCAGCAGCGCGCCCACGCCTGTTCCTACATCGAGGACTCGCTGGACTCTGGCGCCCGTGAGTTCGCGAAGGAGAACCAGCGCGGCCTTCCGCAGGATCGGAGCCCAAAGGTCGCGGTAAGCATCCGCTTCGCGATCATATCGATCCGTCAGCTCTTCTGCGGGATCGTTCCGCACGGCCCGCCCTCCGGATTCTTTCCATACCATGCGACCGAACGCCCGATTCAGCATCCCGAACGTCACGAGACTCCTGCGACCGCAACAAGCGGGCTTGAATCGCGGGCGCTAGATGCGGGCAGTTCTGAGCCGCAGAGCATTGGCAATGACCGATACCGAGCTGAAGCTCATCGCTGCCGCGGCGATCATCGGATTGAGCAAAAGTCCCGTGAACGGATAGAGAACCCCTGCAGCAATGGGTACGCCGAGCGCGTTATAGACGAACGCGAAGAACAGATTCTGGCGGATGTTTGAAATAGTCGCCTGGCTGAGGCGCCTCGCGCGAATGATGCCCAGCAGATCACCTTTGATGAGCGTCACGTCGGCGCTTTCCATCGCAACATCGGTCCCGGTGCCCATGGCGATGCCGATGTTCGCCTGAGCCAGGGCCGGAGCGTCATTGATGCCGTCGCCGGCCATCGCCACGATGCGCCCTTTCGCCTGCAGCTGCTTGACCACCTCGACCTTCTGATCCGGAAGGACTTCGGCAAAGACTTCATCGATGCCGAGCTTGCGCGCGACCGCCTCGGCGGTCGTGCGGCTGTCGCCGGTCAGCATTACAGGACGCACGCCTTGTGCACGAAGCTGCCGAATCGCCTCCGCGGCTGACGCCTTGATGGGATCCGCGACGCCGATGAGACCTTGGATGACGCCGTCGACCACGAGATAGACGACCGTCTGACCGTCACGTCGCATGGCTTCGGCGTCGCCGGAAAGAGTACCCGGGTTGACGCGCAGGTTCTCCAGGAGAGCTGCGTTCCCAAGCGCTGCCGACTTTCCATCGATGACTCCCATCACTCCCTTGCCGGTCAGCGAGCGGAACTCCTGTGCGGTGGGCAGGACGAGCTTGCGCTCCGTCGCGGCGGCCAGGATCGCGGCCGCCAGAGGGTGCTCGCTGCCGCGCTCGAGTCCGGCCGCGATCCGCAAGACCTCGTTCTCTTGATGGACGGGTGCGGCGACGACGCGCGCCAGTCTGGGCTTACCTTCGGTAAGCGTGCCGGTCTTGTCGAAGGCCAGTGTGTCGGCGCTCCGGAGCGTTTCGATGGCCTCGGCATTCCTGAACAGGACTCCGATCGAAGCGCCTTTCCCTGCGGCGACCATGATCGAGATTGGGGTCGCAAGCCCGAGTGCGCACGGGCAGGCAATGATGAGGACCGCGACCGAGTTTACGATCGCGTAGGCCATCCGTGGCTGGGGCCCGGCCAATGCCCAGACGAGGAAGGTCCCGATCGCAACAAGAACAACCGCGGGAACGAACCACGCCGAAACCCGGTCCGCCTGGCGCTGAATCGGCGCGCGACTGCGCTGAGCCTGGGCGACCATCTGCACGATGCGCGCAAGAAGTGTCTGGCTCCCAACCTTTTCTGCTTGAATGATCATCGATCCGGTGCCGTTGACCGTCCCTCCCACGACCCGGTTACCCGTTTCCTTCTCGACCGGAATAGCTTCACCGGTGACGAGTGACTCGTCCACCGCGCTGCGCCCTTCCGCAACGACTCCGTCCACCGGCACTTTCTCTCCAGGGCGAACACGAAGCCGGTCGCCGACGTGCACATGCTCGAGCGGAATGTCCTCTTCTCTCCCATCGGTTCCAATGCGCCGTGCGGTCTTTGGCGACAGTCCGAGAAGCGCGCGAATCGCTGCGCCGGTCTGGCTGCGCGCCCGCAACTCCAATACCTGACCGAGGAGCACCAGGGTCACGATGACGGCAGCAGCCTCGAAATACGTTCCGACGCGGCCGGTGTGGTCGCGAAACGAAGGTGGGAACGCGTCGGGTGCGAATACCGCGACGAGGCTGTAGCCAAATGCCACGCCGACACCAAGTGCGATGAGCGTGAACATGTTCGGGCTGCGATGGACGATCGATTGCCAGCCACGCACGAAGAATGGCCATCCGCCCCACAGCACGACCGGTGCGGCAAGGGCGAGCTCAATCCAGCCCATCAGAGCTGTAGGAATCAGGCGGTGAACGGGCTGTCCAGGCAGTACGGCACCGAGCATCGTCACGAGCAGTGGTGCCGTCAGCGCCGCCGACACGAAGAACCGCCGGCGCATGTCGACGAGTTCCGGGTTCTCCTCCTGATCGAGGGTGACCATGCGCGGTTCGAGCGCCATGCCGCAGATCGGACAGCTCCCGGGGCCGTCGCGGACGATCTGCGGGTGCATCGGGCAAACCCACTCAGTCTTCTGAATCGGGGCGACGGGTTCGAGCGGCTCGAGCGCCATGCCACACTTCGGGCAGGCGCCTGGTCCGTTCTGCCGCACTTCCGGATGCATCGGACAGGTATGGATCGCGTCCTGCCCGGTCGGCGTGGTCACGGGTTGCTCGGTCCGATTTGAAGTCGGCGCCGGATCATTCAAGTAACGATCCGGGTCTGCTCGAAACTTCCCCAGACATCCTGCGCTGCAGAATCGATACTCCCGACCGGCGTGCTCGAGTCGATGGGGCGAATCCTCCCGAACCTGCATGCCACACACCGGATCGCGGAAGGTGGTGGACACCGGTGCTTCTTGCATGGGCACCGCTCCCGGACTCGTTGGCTGGATCATTTGATCGCAATGCCGGCGAGTTGAACCTGGGGCGTCGTGCCGGGCTCGGTCCACGCGAACATGATCGAGTCTCCGTGCCTCACCACGCGCGGGCACCCGCTCCCTCGCGCCGCCGAAGTGCGTGCCACGGTGATCGCGCGTCCGGGTGGGCCGTGGACCGGGATGCGACGCGCTCGAACCAGCGCGTCTTTGCCGCTGGCTTCGAGCCAGGTTGCGAGGGCAGAGCCATCCGCGAGAAGCGCGACATGCACTCTTCCGATCGGGCTGCCGTCGTCGATGCGGGTCGGGGGATCGAAGTGATTGC
The DNA here is from genome assembly GCA_031370785.1 of Candidatus Eiseniibacteriota bacterium. Lineage (GTDB taxonomy): Bacteria > Eisenbacteria > RBG-16-71-46 > RBG-16-71-46 > RBG-16-71-46 > DATJGS01. The sequence goes on from JANMQY010000030.1 coordinate 19,008, forward strand.
CCGCATCTTCGGAGAACGCGACGTACACGCGCGGCGAGTCGGCGGCCGCGGTGTACCACGCGATCGCCACATGCGAACGCTGCGCATCGAGCGCCGGTCCATTCACCGGGCAGCCTTCGATGTGCCAGTTGTCGGCATGCACGACCTGCGGCGTCGACCACGTGCTGCCCTCGCGCCGGACGACCTGGATGTCTCGCACTTCGCCCGGGCTTCGGTCGCGATAGGCGACGAGGATCCCGCGATCGGTCATGACCGCGGCGGTCTGGCAGCAGTCACACACGCGGGCGTCCAGCTCCGCTTCGTCCCGCAGCTCACCGCGTCTCGTGACCGAGGCGGCGCGAAGCGTCATGTCTGGCATTGGGCCGGGTGCGTCTTCGTCGTGTCCTTCCATCTTGCGTCCGTCGAGCCAGACCGCCAGAGCGTTGCCGGAGTCCGCCACCAGAGAGACGAATCCGTGCTCGCTGGCACTGCGGTCGCGGTGTGGCGTGACCGGCGGGCTCCAGGTGCGTCCGCCGTCCTCCGACTGGCTGATGCGGACGTCGTAGGCATACGTCCCCGCGCCGCTTCGCCACAGCCAGTGCGCGGCCAGCCGATTCCCGCCGAGCGCGCGAACGCTCGGGAAATCCGCCCAGTTCACGAAGAACGAATCGCCGGATGCGATCGTGGCCGGCTTCGACCACTGCCTTCCATCGTAGGTCGCGCAGCGGAGGGCCATGCGTTCGCGCACGTCGGGCTCGAGCCAGCTCATCACCACGCGCCCATCGGGCAATGCGGCGAGATTCGGCTCGCGGCTTCCGGCCCGCGCCGGGGAGGTGATGGGTCTCGGCGCTGAAAGCCCGGCAGGCTCGCCCGCAGCTTCTGCCACAAAACCGGCCGCGCTCCAAGGAATCAGGGCGAGCAGCGTCACGGCGCCCCAGCGCGAGAATCGATGCGGCATTGTTTGCGTTCGGTTGAACGATTGCGAGGTCATGTGCTCTCCCAGGAAGATGGCCGTCTCATGCACGGCTCGTGCGTCGGCAGATGCCTCACCTCCGCGAGGATCACTTGACGACCAACTCGCCATGGTACATCCCCATGCGGCAGGAATAGCTCAAACGACCCGCCGCCTGTGCCGGCAGAGCCACTCGCACGGCCTTGTTCAGCGGCAAGTCCACCACCTTATCGATGGAAGGGAAGAACGCCTGGGTCGCGCAGGTCTGATCGGTCTTGCGCGTGACCAGCAGAACGATCGGCACGCCCTGCTTGACCGCGAGGGTGGCGGGTTCGAATCCGGCTTTCGTAACCGAGATCTTCACCACCTTTGGGCGAGCCGACTTGTGAGCAATTGGATTGCCCTTGCCATGCCCGAACGCGGCGCCAGCTACCAGGAAGCACCCGAGGCCGACCGCGACTGACAGGGTTCCAATGCTTACTCTCATGGCACGCTCCTTACTTCGCTTTCGCGGGGCTCGCCGCAACGGAATGAATGAGCAACACGGCGGTACTGGTCTTGCGGTAGACCACGCCCTTCACCTGAACGGGTTTGCCGAGGTGCGGGAGCAGCCCGGCATTCTGGCTGGCGCCATGCGCCTTGGCGATCAACGGGTAAACGACGCCGGAGGCATCGTCGAGAAACGACAGCCCCTGCCCTCCCCTCGCGCACATCGAAGCACACGACGCGTGCGCCATGCCGCGGCTGTCATGCGTGTAGTAGCACTGCGGGTCGATGATCTCGCCGCTCATCGTAACGCTCGCGAAGCGTGGTGCGACCTTGTCCGGCGCGGCTGCTGGAAGAGCCATCGCGACGACCGCCAGTACCAGCCCTGCCAATGTGGACAAATAGAGGGTTCCTCGCTTCATCTCATTCTCCTATGCAGGGTTCGAAGCAGCATCGGACTGCGACCTGGCGTGCGTGTCACTTTCCACCGGTGAGGCTCTTGATCGCGCCCAGAACCGTCTCGAGCTTCGCGAACTCCGCCTGGGTGCCGCTCAGGTTGCCCGCATCGCCGAGTTCATCGAGCTTGGTGGCGGATGCCTTTACCTGTCCGACCATGCCATTGAGCTTTGCGGAGCTGGCCGGCGAAGCCGCGTTCGCTTTGTCCGCCAGCGCAACGACGAGATCGCGGATCCCAAAGGCGAGATGGTGGACGTCCTTGAGCTGACCGCTCTGAATCGCCGCAGACAGTTTGCCTTGTTCCTCTGCGATCTGCGTCCAGATCCCAGCGACCGTCGCCGCCGGGGCCAGCGTCTGGGCGGACTCGCCGGGTTCGGCCTCACCGCTCGGCGCCGCGGACTCAGGTCCAGCCTGCGACGACGACGCGGGCGTTTCGGACTGGCCCTTGTTGGACGAACAGCCCGCGAGGACGAGGAATCCGACGAGTGCCGCAAGCAGGCTCCACTGACGTGCGTAACGATTCATTTTGGGCTCCCTTGTTCTTAGTTTGCGCCACGACGACCGGCTCGCGTTTCGAGCACGGTCCTACGATTCCTCCGAGACGCCAGCCAGGTACCTTTCTGCCGACTTCCGTCCGAAGCGATAGAACACCGCCGGGGTCACGATGGTGTCGAGGAGCGTCGAGCTGATCAGCCCACCGAGGATGACCGTCGCCACCGGGTAGAGGATTTCCTTGCCGGGCTCCCCCTTGGACATCACCAGCGGGATCAGCGCCAGCCCCGCGGTCAGCGCGGTCATCAGAACGGGGACCAATCGTTCGAGCGAGCCGCGAATGACCATGTGCATGTCGAACTTCTCTCCCTCTTCCTTCATGAGGTGCAGATAGTGCGAGACCATCATGATCGTGTTCCGCGAGGCGATCCCGGTCAGGGTGATGAAACCGACGAGCGAAGCCACCGAGAACGTGCCTCCCGTCAGGAAGATCGCGACCACGCTTCCGATCAGCGCCAACGGGATGTTGAGCAGGATCTGGAGAACGATCGGAACCGAGCGGAAGTGCGCGTAGAGCACGAGGAACATCGCGGCAAGCGAGAACAGACTCAGAATGCCGATCAACCGGGTCGCTGACTGTTGACTCTCGAACTGTCCGCCGTAGGTGATGAAGTAGCCGGTCGGCAACGTGACCTGGGCGCCCACCTTTTTCTGGATGTCCTCGACGACTCGCCCGAGGTCTCTGCCGCTCACGTTCGCGGAGACGACGATGCGGCGCTGAACATTCTCGTGCTGGATCACGTTGGGGCCGCGCGACTCCTCGACCGCCGCGATCGCCGCCAGCGGCACCTTCGCCCCGGACGGCGTGTCGATGAGGGCGCCGCGAATGGCCTCGAGGCTGCCCCGCGACGCATCGTCGAAGCGAACCACCAGGTCGAATGTCCTCTGACCTTCGAGAACCTGCGAGACCACGCGTCCGTTGAGCGCGGTCTCGAGCGCCTCGTTCAGATCGCCGACGTTGAGACCGTAACGGGCGAGAGCCACGCGGTCGCCCTCGATGCGGATCTGTGGCACCAGCACCTGCTTCTCGGTCTGAAGATCGACCACGCCCGGCACGGTCCCCATGGCCGTCTGGATCTCGGCCGCCTTGGCGCGCAGCAGGTCGAGATCGTTGCCGAACAGTTTGACCGCGATCTGCGAGCGGACCCCAGAGAGCAAGTGGTCGAGCCGGTGAGAGATGGGCTGACCGATATTGACGAAGACCCCGGGAATCTGCGCCATGCGGCTGCGAATATCACCCAGGACCTGTTCGCGCGATCGCTTCGAACGCCGAAAATCGACGTCGATCTCCGTGTAATGGACACCTTCCGCGTGCTCATCAAGTTCGGCGCGCCCGGTGCGGCGGCCCGTCGAAATGACTTCGGGAACACCAAGGAGCTGCTGCTCGGCAATTGTGCCGAGGCGATTCGATTCGCTGAGCGAGGTGCCGGGCGCGGCCACGACGTTGATCGTCGCCGTGCCCTCGTTGAAGGGCGGCAGAAACTCGCGGCCCATGAACGGGACCAGAGCCGCCGCGGCCACAACGAGTACGACGGCCCCGCCGATGACAACTCCCGGATGCGGCAGCGTGAAGTCGAGAAGTCGGCGGTCCCATGCCTTGAGGTGCCTGACTACGAACGAGTCCTTCTCCTCCGCCATCACCCTGGCCTTCGGCAGGAGATAGAGGCAGAGCGCCGGCGAAACCGTCAGCGAGACCACGAACGAGGCGAGGATCGAGACGATGTATGCGACGCCCAGCGGAGCGAACAGCCGGCCCTCGATGCCGCTCAGCGCGAAGAGCGGCATGAACACGAGCACGACCAGGATCGTGGCGTAGACGATGGAGTTTCGAACCTCGGAAGACGCCCGATAGACCACTTCCAGGGCGGGGCGGGGCACCTCCGCGTGTCGATTCTCCCGCAGGCGCCGGAAAACGTTTTCGACATTGACGATCGCATCGTCGACCAGCTCGCCGATGGCGATCGCGAGGCCGCCCAGGGTCATCGTGTTGATGGAAATATTGAACAGATGGAAGACGACCGCGGCGGTCACGAAGGAGAGCGGAATGGCGGTGAGCGTGATGGCGGTCGTGCGGAAGTTAAGGAGGAAGAGGAACAGCACGATCAGCACGAGAATGGCGCCATCGCGGAGTGCCTCCTCGACGTTGCGGAGCGCCGCTTCGATGAAGGTGGCCTGCTTGAACAACGGCCGCATCCGCACGTCCTTGGGCAGGGATGGCCGCAGCTCCACCAGTGCGGCTTCGATCCGCCGTGTCAGATCGATCGTGCTGGCGCCAGGCTGCTTCTGGATCGAGAGGATCACCGCAGGCCTGCCATCCACGCTGCCGTCGCCGCGCTTGACGCGCGTGTTGACGCCGACACTCGCCACTTCCTTCAGCAGGACGGGCACGCCGTTTCGCGTCGCGACGACGGTGTTGAGGAGCTGTTCGGGATTTCGCAGGCGACCCAGATTGCGGATCAGGTATTCCTGCGACTGCGCCTCGAGGTAGCCGCCGGTGGTGTTTTCGTTGCTCGCCCCGACCGCCTGCTCGACCTCCTTGAGAGAGAGCCCGAGTGCCGCCAGGCGCTGCGGGCTGACGCGCACCTGGTACTGCTTGACGCCACCGCCGATCGGAATCACCTGCGACACGCCGGGGATGGTCAGCAGTCGCTGGCGTACGACCCAATCCGCGAGGGTCCGCATCTCCATGGGCGTGGTCTGGCCGGTGGAGCTCTCGAGACCGAGCAACATGATCTCGCCCATGATCGAGGAGACCGGCCCCATGGCCGGCGCGACGCCCTTGGGCAGGTGCTCGGCCGCGAGCTGGAGCTTCTCGCCCACCAGCTGGCGATCACGGTAGATGTCGGTTCCCCACGCGAACTCGACGGTCACGACCGACAGGCCGATACCCGACGTCGAACGGACACGCTCGACGCCCGGCGCGCCATTGAGCGTGGTCTCGATCGGCAGGCTGACCAGCGTTTCGACTTCTTCCGGCGCCAGACCCGGCGACTCGCTCAGGACCGTCACGGTTGGGCGGTTGAGGTCCGGGAACACATCCACGGGCAGCCGCAGGATCACCGCAGTGCCATAGATCAGGAGCAGCACGGCCGCCGCGACGACGAACAGTCGGTTTCTCAGCGCGAACAGGATGATTCGGTCAAACATGATCGCGCTCCCTCACTGGCCGAGACCGACGACTGGAGCCGTCAGCAAGGGATAGCCACCCGAGACGACCACTCGATCACCCGGAGTGAGCTCGCCCGTAACCGTGACCCGCTCGCCGAGGCTGGTGCCCAGGGTGACCTCGCGCGCCGTGAAGCGCTCGGGGGCGGTGTGAACGAACACGAGCTTGCGCCCGTCCTTCTCGAACACGGCACTGCGGGGGACCACCAGTGCTGATTCGACACCGCCCTGTTCGATACCGACGTCGACGAGCGATCCGACCCGCAGGCGGCCACCCGGGTTGGGGACTTCGAACCACGCTTCGATCGCGCCGGGCACCTCGCCCTGCGTCACCCCCAGTGCCACACGCCGCCCGGTCAATGCCAGATCCGGAATGCTCTGCGAGGTGATGACGGCACGGGTTGAGCGCTGCACGCCGGCGACGTCGGCCTCGTAGACATCCGCGTGCACCCAGACAACGGAGGGATCGAGCAGCGTCATGAGCTTCTGCCCCGCCTCGACGAGCTGGCCGTTCACGACGAACACTCCGGTCAGTACGCCGGTCTGCGGGGCGCGCAGGATGAGATCGTCGACCACGGTGAGACTCGCGACCGGCCTGCCCTTGGTGACGTTCTGACCGAGCACGGGCGCCCGGCCATTGGCGAAGAAGATGCGGCCTGACTGCGGCGCCACGATCTCGATCTCGGCGCCCCCGCGGGGAGCGATGCGCCCGAGCACACTGAGCCGCCTCTGAACCGGCTGACGCTGCAGTGGCTCGGTGCGGATCCCCAGCAGGAACTGGGACGCCTTCGAGATGAAGACCTGCGCTCCTGGGCCGACGGACGTGCCGGATGAGGCAGGGGCTTCGTCGTGTCCCGCATGCGCCCGCGCGGCCGATGCGAGAAACAGGGACAGCATGAGAGCCGCTCCGGTCGCCTTCATGCGCCGGCGTGCCACGAGCAGAATGCCGACGAGGAGCACGAGCGCACCAGCCAGCAGCCAGATCCAGGCGACCCTGCGAGGCGCGAAGCCACTCGTCCGGGAGCGCTCAGTACTTACCTGTAGACCCGAGAGGGCGAATCGTTCCTCCTCCCCGGTTGCGGCAGCAATCGTCATCAACACGGTGAACGTACCGGTATCCGCTGGGGCCTGAAACGGCACGAAGAAGATGCCCGCACGATTGGATGCGACGGCGGAACCAGTCCAAAGTTCCCGTGCATTGGAACGAAGACTCAACCTGATGGTGGCGTTCTTGATCGGGGCGTTCGTCTGGAAGTCGCTGAGATAGAGATCCAAGGTGTCCCTGAGGCCCGGGCGGAGCTGCTTGCTCTTGAGGACGATCTCGTAGTGATCCGAATGTACCGCAAGAATCTGTTGGCTCGAGATTGCAGCGCCTCCTGCCACGGGAGCGTCTTTTGCGACGGCGGCACGGGCCGTCACCGACAGCACCAGCATCAGGAGCAAAGTCAGACGTCTCATCGAGTCCTCCCCGCGCCGAGATGATCGAGATCGAGACCCACGGCCGTTTCCAGCTGGCCGCGTGCGTCCCAATAGGCGTCGCCCGCTTCGAGTTGCTCGAGGAGCGTGTCCACGAGGCGCCCTTTCTGAGTGAGGTAGGAGTCGAGCGAGATGCGGCCGTCTGCGTAGGCTTCGCGAATCAGCACGAGGTCCTGCCGTACGCGCGTCGATCGCTCGAGGTAGAGACGGTAGAGCGCGGCCGTGTCCTGAAACCGCCGCGCAGCGCCAAGCACTTCCAGCTGGATTCGCAGCCGATAACGGTCGTACTCCGCCTGACTGCGCACGATCTCCGCGGAAGCGCGCGCGCGACCGGCCTGGTTCTTCTGCCACAGAGGCAGTGGGGCACTGATGCGTGCGGTCCAGAGGTTGTCGGTGGATCGCGCACCCGCGATCCCACCCACGATGGCTGGATCACCGGTGAAGTCGTCGCCCGAGATCGACCGGCGTTCCCGAGTCAGCCCGACTCCCAGCGTGAGGTTGGGGCGAGCCTCCCGCTCGGCGAGAAGAAGTTCCGCTTGTCGCTCAGCGATCTGGCGACGAAGGACCTCGCCCGTTCCTCGGATTCGGAGAGCACGTGCGACGACCGAATCTTCCGGAGCCTGAAGCGAGTCCGCCCGGACCTCGCCGCTCAGGCGAGTCGATTCCGGAAGCTCCCGTCCGATCGCCAGTCCAAGGGTGACGAGCGCCTGGCGGAAGTCGCTGCGCGCACGCCGGCCTTGCGCCTCCAACCGGAGCAGATCGAGTTCCGTCAGTCGGCCAGTCAACGGCGTCATGGATCCATCGCGCACTCGCGCCTGCGCCGCCAGCACGACCCGACGATCGAGCTCGGCCAACTCGTCCACTGTCTTCACTCGGTCCTGCAGGAAGAGAGCGCGCTCGAATCTCGCGCGGACATCCGACTCGATCTCCTGCCGCTTCTCGTTCCACTCGGCGGCGCGGGTCTGCGATCGTGCCGTTGCCACAGACTGACGAGCGCCACGCTTGCCCCATAGCTCCAACTCCTGGCTGACGCCGACATCCAGAGTGGCCTCGGTGCCCGACCCGAGCGTCTGGCCACCGCGCGCGCTCTGCAACTCGAACTCAGGATTGAAGGACGGGACCCCCGCGTACGCCGAGTCGGCACGGGCGACGGCGAGATTCGCTCCAGCTACGCGCAGATCAGGATGGGCCTTCATGGCGAGGTCGAGTGCTGCCGACAGCGTGAGTGGGCCGGAGATCACCGACTGCACCGAGCTCAAGGACGAAGTGCCGACAGCTTCGGCAGACCGTGGCTGCGCCGTGGATCGTTGGGGAAGCACCGCCCCGAGTTGAACCATGCACGCGATCGCCGCGAGACGATGCGTCAGCCGTGAAGCCATTCCATCTCCGCCTTTCCGTCAGGCCGATAAATCCCCTGACACGCATTCCCGCGCACCAATGCAATGGCGCTGCCTTGTCCTACGGCAGGACCAGAACGGGAAACTAGGCGGAGTAGGGAGGACCGCGAGGGGACTGCGGGAAAGTCGAGGGATCGGGTGGAGAACCCGAATGCGCATCCGGTTCGAGCCGACCGAAGGCGCCCTGCGCATTGACGGGCGCCGCAACCATCGGCACCAAGGCATGAGGTGCAGGGTCCGACGTCGGAGCATTGACAGAAACCGAAGTGGGCGCGGTCGCAGCCGATAGTGGGACGAATGCGCAACAGCAGGGATCCGTCGGAGGAATCGGCTTGGGTGACGGCGCGGACTCGGGGCAGCAGTCGTGATCGCCGTCGTCGTGGTGCTCGGACTCGATCGCGATGGCCGATGCCTTCAATGGCATCAGGGCACAGTGACCCAGTTCGAGCGGCATCAGCACCGCGAAGAACAGAGTCAGTATCGCGCGCAGCCCGAGCAAGATCTTCATTCGACCGACCCCTCCAGGAGACTTGACCGCGGACAGCATCGCTTCGATCACGACCGCCGGTCAAGCAAGTTAACGACTGCTGATGCTCACTCCACAAGGCCTGAGCGCAAACTCACAAGGGCTTGACGCGGCCCGCCAGCTGTGAAGTCACAGGAAGCAGCTCCAGGGCATCGACTGTCAGCGGTGCGGGAGCCCGCGATCACCAAACCTCGCGCGGCTCCGACCTGCGCCACTCGCGCGTTCCCTGTTCACAATCACGGTGCGCCCGCCAGTGTCCTCGGTGAAGCCCTTGAGCGCCCCGCGCGATCGCAACAGCAGCTTCGCGCCGCAACCCGGTCAAGACGTTGGCATTATCTCAGTGCCCGTACCACCGCTTGCGCCATTGCTCCATCTGCGTGATCTCTTTCTTCTGGGCGCCGATGATACTCAGAGCCATCTTCCTGATCTCTGGGTGAGTAGCTTTTGACTGAGCATCCTCGGCCATCCTGATCGCTCCTTCGTGATGAGGGATCATCATGTCGATGAAGCGGTCCTCGTAGTCAGCATCCTTCTGTCCGAGATGCTTTACCATCATGTCATTCATCATCGACATGTGCTTCATCATCTTATCGGCATTCGCCATCCCATTAGGCGTGTTCGCGCCATACCACGTCGCGCGCCACTCCTTCATCTGGTCGATCTCCTTCTGCTGCCCGGTGATGATGCTCTCGGCCAGCTTCTTCAGTTCCGGTCGATTCGCCTTCTGTTGCGCGTCCTTCGCCATCATGATGGCCCCTTCGTGATGCGGGATCATCATGTCAATGAAGCGATGATCGTAGCGGGAATCACCCTTTTGGAGGTCGCGAACCATCATGTCGTTCATCATCGACATGTTCTTGGTCATATCCTCGGACATCATCATGCCCCCCGACATAGTTGCACTGTCGCCGTGACCCGCCATGTCTCCACCCTGCATGGTCGTGTCGCTGGAGCTCGGGGGCATCGTGTCGGACGCCGGGTGTCCTCTGTTGTCCTTTGCGCATCCACTCGCAACAATTGCTAGTGCGGCTAGCACAATTATGCTTTTCATTGCATTCCTCCTCATTTGTGATGAGTCTGCAGACTCCTCCGAACGAGCCTCTTCGTCGGTGAAGAACCACTTTGCGGTCACAGAGTCAACTCCTCCTCCCTCGCTGTGCCGCGTCGCTGCGCCCGCGTCTGAACCAGGTGTTGTCACTGATCTCATCCGGCAAGCGCGTGGACGCAGGCGACCTTCGCAAGTGAGTCATCTACGAAACGACCAGATAGATCACGAGGCCTCCGAGTGCCACCCAGCACACCCAGCACATCAGGTTGACCTTCCCCCCACTGGCTCAGCTCAAGATGCCAGTCTCTGCGGGTTGATCCGCTACCCGACGCTGGAGCATTCGGGCTCGCTCAAAGCGAGCTGCTCGGGGACCTCGGCTCTTTCGACTTCGGCACGATACTCGGCCGGAGTCCTCTGCCCCAAACTCCCGTGGGGCCGGCGGTTGTTGTACTCGTCCCGCCACGCATCGAGCACCACGCGGGCGTCGATGAGCGACGAAAAGTAGTGTTGCGATAGGCACTCACGCCGGACCTGGGCGTTGAAGCTCTCGATGAACGCGTTGTCCGTCGGCTTGCCCGGCCGACTGAAGTCGAGCTTCACGTGGTTCGCGTATGCCCACTGGTCGAAGAGCCGCGACGTGAACTCGGTTCCGTTGTCGACGTGGATCGCCGTCGGCAGGCCACGCTCAACGCCAGCGCGCGTCAGCACGCGCGCGCCGTCGGCACCGCGGAACGATCCGCCGACCTCGAGCGCCACGCACTCGCGCGTGAACGTGTCGAGCACGGTCTGCGGGTTCCGAAAACTCCTGCCGAGATGATTCCGGAAACTCCTGCCGGTTGAACGAGCCGGGCTCCGATAGCGTGGCCACCCGAACGCACGCGGATGAACCGCGTCGTCAGGAGGCCAGGGAGGATGATCGGAGCCATGGCAAGACACCGAGTTCAGGTACTGCGGGCCGCCGGGCTGCCGCAGGTGCGAATCGCGGCGATCGAAGGAATCTCGGAGCGAAGCGTGCGGACGATCTGCGGCGAGGCGCCGATCGAGGACCCGCGCGACGTGGCGCAGGCGCGCGAGCGGGGCGTGGGACGACCCAGCGTGTCGGCACCGTTTCGGGATCGCGTGGTGGCCGTGCTCGCGGCTGAACCGGCACTGCCGACGATGGAGATCCTGCACCGGCTGCGCGGGCAGGGCTACGCCGGCGGCAAGAGCGCGCTCTACGAGCTGGTGTGCGAGCTGCGGCCGAGGCTCACCACGCCGTTGGTGCGGTTCGAAGGGGTGGCGGGCGAGTTCTCGCAGCACGACTTCGGTCAGGTCGAGGTGCGCTACCTCGACGGCACGCACGAGCGGCTCCACTTCTTCGTGTCGCGGTTGAAGTACTCGCGCTGGGTGGACGTGCGCGTGGTCGAGAACGAGGGCGTCGAGTCGCTGGTGCGCAGCCTCCTCGCGGGTTTCGAGAGCTTCGGCGGCGTGCCGCTGGTGGCGGTGTTCGACAACCCGAAGACGGTGGTGATCAGCCGCAAGGACAGCCGCATCCAGTGGAACGACACGTTCGGCCAGACGGCGCTCGACTACCGCTTCGCGCCGGAGCTGTGCACGCCGCGCCGCGGACAGGAGAAGGGCTCGGCGGAGAACCTGGTCGGGTTCGTGAAGAACGGGTTCTTCAAGGTGCGTCGGTTCCACGACCACGCCGACTCGTGGTGCAGCTGGAGGCCTGGCATCTCGAGGTGAACACCGTGCGGCCGTGTCGGGCGACGGGCGTGCCGCCGGCGGAGCGGATCGCGGCGGAGCGCGAGCGGATGCGACCGCTGGCGATCCCGGCAGCCGAGTACGCGCTGCGCTTCTCGGTGTTCGTCGGGCCGACCGGTCTGGTGAGCTTCCAGGGCTACCGTTACTCGATGCCGCCCGAGACGATCGGCATCCCCGGGATGCTGTGGTTGTACCCGGAGCGCGTGCGCATCGTCGCCGGCCGCTTCGAACGCGAACACGCCCGCGTGCCCGAGCAGGGCAAGGACAGCTTCCATCCCGAGGATCGTGCCGCGCGGCTGGCGCAGGTCGCCGGCAAGCGCGGCCGGCTCTACTTCAAGCGCCAGGAGATCCTCGACCTGGGGCCGGCGGCGGAAGCGTTCCTCACCGAGATCGTCCATCGCCATCGCTTCACCTGGCAGGGTGAAGTCGAGCAACTGCCCGGGGCGCTCAGCCAGCACGGGCCCGCCGCACTCCATCGTGCGCTGACCATCGCCAACGAACGCGAACTCTACGGCGCGCCGCACGTGCTCCGCTTGCTGGCGAAGGAGGTGGCCTGATGCATGCGCTCGATCTCGACGGTATGCTCAAGCGCCTGCACCTGCCCACCGTGCGCCGGCTCTATCCTGAGTGCGAGGTGCGCGCCGAGGCCGACGACCAGTCCTACCGCGACTTCCTCGCCACGCTGATCGCCGAGGAGGTCGCGCATCGCGCCCAGACCCGCATCGAGCGCTCGGTGCGCAAGGCTCGCTTCCCGTTCCTGCGCACCATCGAGGACTTCGACTTCACGTTCCAGACTTCGGTGCGTCTGCAGCTGCTCGGCAGCTACCTCGGCCCTGAACTCGTCAGTGAGGGCCGCAGCCTGATCCTGTGCGGGCCCACCGGCACCGGCAAGACCCACCTCGGAATCGCCATCGCCTATCGCGCCATCCAGAACGGCTACGAGGCGCTGTTCACCAGCGCCGCCGAGATGATCGAGACGCTCTCGGTCGCCGTGCGCCGCGGTGAGCTGGCGAGGACGCTCGCGCTCTACACGCACCCGCCCGTTCTCGTGATCGACGAGGTCGGGTATCTCACCGTCGGTGGCGACGCCGCGAACCTCATGTTCCAGGTCGTCAACGAGCGCTACCTGCATCGGCGCCCGATGTTGTTCACCACCAACAAGCCGCTCGCCGCGTGGGGGCTTGTCTTGCACGACCCCGATCTCGCCGAAGCGATCCTTGATCGCGTGCTCGAGCGAGGCCGGCTGGTCGAGCTACGCGGCGCGTCGTATCGTACCCGCCACCTCAAGCGTGCCGAAACAGACCGGAGCCACAGCCCGTCACCGGCAGGAATATCCGGAAATCACCGGCAGGACATCCCGGAACCCACACGGTCAGCACGCGTAGCTTCCTGCCATCCGCCAGGGCGTCACTCATGAAGTCCATCGCCCAGAGATGGTTGGTTCCCGTGGCCACGATCGTCTCGGTGATCCCGAGCTCGCGGCAGACTTCGCCGACCACCACTCCACCCTCGACGCGCTTGAGCGCGTGGGCGATCTGCTCGACCGCGAACCTGCTCGTCCTCATCCTGGGTCCTCCTCCTTGGCGTTCAGGAGGCCCCGAGGCTAGCTCAAAATGACAGCCCTGCTGCTCCAGGAAGCGGGAAGCGGATCAGGCGAACGCCTGCTTCATGCCCTGTCGAGCGCCCGCTGAAGGCGCTCGCGCGCCTCGCGCATCGGGCCCTCGAACTTGGAGGCGTCTCGCATCACCTTGAGCATGGCTTCAGGATCGAGGATCGAGACGACCGCGTTGCCCTCATCGTCCTGCCTGACCACGACGTTGCAGGGAAGCAGGAGGCCGACGCCCGGATCCGTGCTCAACGCCTGGTGGGCCAGAGTCGGATTGCACGCTCCCAGGATCACGTAGTTGGGAAAGTCCGCGTTCAGCTTGGCCTTGAGCGTGGCCTTGACGTCGATCTCCGTCAGCACGCCAAAGCCCTCTTCCTTGAGCGCCGCCTCGATGCGATGTCGTGCGGCTTCATAAGAGACGCCCTTGAATGTGCGCGTGAACCCGTATTCGGTTGCCAACATCTGTCCGCCTCTCCTACTTGTCGCCTCGCCTTTTCGCGAGGAACCGGACCAGCACGATCAGGAGGCCGGTCCCGCCGATCCACCACAGAACCATCCATCCGCCTCCCCAGCCACCCATGTTGCCCATGTTGTTCATGAGACTTCCTCCCGCCGGCTCAGAAGGCCCACATTAGCTCGGCGATCGCGCTCCGGTCTCGGGACAAACCGGTCGATCTCAGGAACTGGGATTCAAGCGTGAGTCGCACCTGGGTCTGTGCCCAGAAGGACACACCGATCGTCGGCCCGTCGGTAATCTGATCATCCCCGACAGGGGCTTCGCTGTTTGCGTAGTCGTAGCGCGCGAATCCGGCCCATCGATCTGCAAGCAGGAACTCCCCGAGCAGGAACCCGCCCGAGGTCGCGAGTGATCCAGCCCCGGCCGGCTTGTCGCTCCCCCAGAGAAGCCCCAGCACTCCCTTCGCCCTTGGCCCATAGGCATTGGCGAACAGCGCGACCCTCTCGTAGTCGATCGAGGGTTGTCCGGGAGAGGCTGCGATCTTGCCTTTGTAGCCGAACCCGCTTAGGGCGTTCCCCTTCTCGCCCATGAGGTATTCCGCGCTCGCATAGACATCCGTGTGGCTGTCACCTGCGAGATCGTCGATCTGGGGCTGGCCCGCGCCTACGTATGCATTCCACCTCGACAGGTCCACCATCCCCACCTCAACTCCACGCAGGCGCGTCACCGGTGCCCAAGGACTCTCGGCTCTCGTCGGCGTTTTCAGGACTACGGGCCGAGATAGCGGCATCTGGGCGGCACCCCCGTTGAAGAGGATCGCGAAAGGAAGGAGTTGGCCGAAGCGCAGGGAAGCGAAACGAGGGCTCCAGGAGGTGTTGAACTGGGCATAGGCCTGTTCCACCTCGACGCCTCCGCCCTCGATGTCGAACGCCAGGGTCGCGAGGCCGGACCAGTGCTGATCGAGTGGCCCGCCGATCCACGCCTCGACCTCGCCCGGATGGAAAGCGGCCTTCTCATGAGCGCGTGCTTCGTAAGTCTGGTGCCCCATCAGTGTCAGGTAATCGCGCCATTCCATCGGCAGGACCTCGCCCAGTGGACGATCGGTGGCGGCGACCGGAGGCGTTTTGGCCTCTCGCGTCCCCATGACCATGCCCGTCTGCGTCGCCATCCCTCCGCGTTCCTCGCGAAGGCCGCGGCGGACGTAGGCGTGCCCATCCTCGTTGAGCTCGGGCAGCCGGAAGTGGCACATCTGGCACTTGGCCGACTCGCGCCGCGCGAAGGCGGGCACCGCTCGAGAACTCTGGACTAGCGCAAGGGACAAGCCGGCTACGAGGAGCAGCAGGCACAGAACAGCGGTCGCCAGCTTCATCGGTCTACCTCCGCGCGGGGCTTGCAGAGCACGCGATTGGTCACACGCCCATGGTCCACATGGCGCGCGCCACTAGTTGCTTGTTCTGAGGAGTGCTCTAGGCACTCGTCACCACGCGAGTGCAGGGCCAGATTCATGCCACCACGCTGCCGCCGCAGGCAACCCGCACAAACCCGAGTGAACGCAGGTGATGGGAGTCGGAAGCTCTCAATCCGACGGGGCGACGCTCTCCGGAACTGGCGGAGTCCACGGAGAAAGGTGCACGCGCAACGGTAGGATCTTCAAAGTCAGGAGCGGCCGGTGAGCACCACGAGCCAGCGGGCGGCCCCAGCATCGGGACGCCCACGCCGGTCGTCGCAGGCCATACTGTGGCCGATTGGTCGCCGGTTCAAAGTCCTCATGAGCCCCGTGTTCGAGCTCGACTTCGAGTCCGCGGCGGAACTGGCCGAGATCCACCACTGCCCAGTCGATGCCGAGAGTTTCGCCGATCTCGCGAGCCTCTTCGTCGGTGAAGAGCCGCTTTGGGGCCATGCGTCAACTCCTCCTTTCACGCTGTACCGCGTCGCTGCGCCCTCGTCTGCACCACGTGTTCTTACTGATCTCATGCGGCAAGCGCGTAGACGCAGGCGACCTTCGCAAGTGTGTCATCTACGAAACGACCAGATGGATCACGAGGCCTCCAAGTGCCACCCAGCACACCCAGTACATCAAGGTTCACCCACCAGACTTTGTGGGCTGCTCCCGAAAGTTCAAGACGGTGCTTGTCGAGCATTCCCCAGCCGTGCAATAGCCCTCCCGTCACCAGAACAACCACCGCGCTCTGCCTGAATGTGGAGGCGAAGAGGGCGCCAAGGCCGACTCCCAAGACGAACGCCCCCACACCAGAGGTGAGTTCGGCGAGTTTCAGGCGGTTCCGCGCGCTGCTGTTGCCAACCATCAGGCATCTGCCCTGGATGCTGGGACCCTGGCATGGATAGTTTCCGCGCACCGAAGCATTTCTCGAAGAATGATCAGGTCCTCCCGCGCACGAACGACGAGGATTCGCACGTCTGAGTCACGCCGCGCGATGTCTGCGTCAGGAGCCGCAGACCGGTTTTTCTCATCGTCCAAGTGCGCGCCGGCGAACGAAAGCGCAGAGACCACATCGCGACGAACTCGGCTGCTGTTTTCTCCGATGCCACCGGTGAAGACCAGAACGTCGCATCCGGCGAGGACGCTCGTCATGGCGCCGACGGCGCGTTTTGCACTCAGGACAAAGCGGTCATACGCGACGGCCGCACGGGACGATCCGGACTCCGCGGCGCTGAGCACCTCCC
This sequence comes from Candidatus Eiseniibacteriota bacterium, assembly GCA_031370785.1. Lineage (GTDB taxonomy): Bacteria > Eisenbacteria > RBG-16-71-46 > RBG-16-71-46 > RBG-16-71-46 > DATJGS01. The sequence continues at coordinate 35,539 of JANMQY010000030.1, forward strand.
GGAGATCCGCCGAAACACCCGAGACACCGAGCAAGCCTGAGCGTGTGCTGAGCGTTTCGAAGATTTCAGCGGGAGTCACCCCGTGCTGGAGCTGGAGATAGAGGAGCAGGCCCGGATCGACAGAGCCGGAACGGGTCCCCATCATGAGTCCCTCGAGCGGGCTGAATCCCATCGTCGTATCGACGGAGCGCCCTTCGGCCACGGCCGAGACCGAGCATCCGCTCCCCAAGTGGCAGACGACAAGGCGCGGCACCACGCCTCCGGTCAGCTCACGCGCTCGCTGTGAGGAGTAGGCGACACTCAGGCCATGAAAGCCAAACCGCCGGAGATCCCACCTCTCAGTCCATTCGAAGGGCAGGGCGTAGCCGGCGGCCGCCGCGGGGAGAGTAGCGTGAAATGCCGTGTCGAACGCCACGAACTGCGGGACGGCGGGAACCTGCGCCTGGACGGCGTCGATGCCCTCCAGCGCCGACCGCATATGAGCTGGATCCCGCTCGACCAACGATTCAAGGTCCGCTCGAACACGCGCATCTAGGACCTTCGTCTCGCGATGACGTGTCCCGCCATGAACGATGCGATGGCCAACTGCGTCGAACTCAGGAACGCCATGCAAAACGGCCTGGATCTGGTCGATGCGTCGCACCTCCCCCACACCGGTCCATGACACGGTACCTCCCGCCAACGTGGCCTCGTCCGTCGCATCGAGCACCCCCCACTTGAGCGTGCTCGAGCCGCTGTTGAGAACAAGGACCCGCCTCACCGCGACCATCTCCAGTGCTTTACCTCCGGCATGTCGTCGCCGTGCGTTCTGATGTATGCATTGTGCTCGGCGAGCTTCTCATGCATCGCTTCCCGAATGTGCGCGGCACGTGTAGCGAGGCAAGGTACGCGTTCGGCGATGTCGATCACTCGATGGAATCGGTCGAGATCGTTGAGCACGGTCATGTCGAAGGGAGTCGTCGTCGTTCCCTCTTCCTTGTACCCGCGCACGTGCAGGTTCTTGTGATTCGTGCGCCGGTAGGTCAGGCGATGGATGAGCCAGGGGTAGCCATGGAAGGCAAAGATGATCGGCTTGTCCGGTGTGAAGAGCGCGTCGAAATCTTCGTCGCTGAGCCCGTGCGGATGTTCACTCGCCGGCTGGAGCCGCATGAGATCTACGACGTTGACGACGCGCATCTTGAGATCGGGAGCGAGCGAGCGGAGAAGGTCGACGGCCGCGAGCGTCTCGAGGGTGGGGACGTCGCCGCAGCACGCCAGCACGACATCGGGCTCGGAGCCCTTGTCGTTGCTCGCCCACTCCCAGATCCCGATACCCAGGGCGCAGTGCCTGATCGCCTCGTCCATCGTCAGCCACTGGAGCTCTGGCTGCTTGCCCGCGACGATTACGTTCACGTAGTTGAGGCTACGCAGGCAGTGATCGGTCACAGAGAGAAGTGTGTTGGCATCGGGTGGCAGGTAGACTCGAATGACCTCCGCCTTCTTGTTCATAACGTGGTCGATGAATCCCGGATCCTGATGGCTGAAGCCGTTGTGGTCCTGGCGCCAGACATGCGAGGTCAGCAGGTAGTTGAGCGAACCGATCGGTCGCCGCCAGGGGATGTGGCGGGTGACTTTCAACCACTTGGCGTGTTGATTGAACATCGAGTCGACGATGTGAATGAATGCCTCGTAGCATGAGAAGAACCCGTGGCGGCCCGTAAGCAGGTAGCCCTCCAGCCATCCCTGGCACTGATGCTCACTCAGCATTTCCATCACCCGGCCATCCTGCGCCACGTGCTCGTCGCCCTCAAGGATCTCGGCCATGGACGCGCGGTCGGTGACTTCGAAGACGGCCGCCCAGCGATTGGATGTGGTCTCGTCTGGGCTGAAGATCCTGAAGTTTGTTGGGTTGCGCTTGATAACGTCGCGGATAAGCTCGCCCTGTACCCGCGTGGCCTCGCCTAGGATCGAGCCAGGACTTGGCACTTCGAGCGCATAGCGACGGAAGTCCGGAACCTCGAGATCGCGTAGCAGAACGCCGCCATTTGCATGGGGGTTTGCGCTCATGCGGCGCGCCCCCTTCGGCGCGAACTCTCGGAGTTCGGGATTCGGTCGTCCTTGTACGTTGAACAGCTCTTCCGGCCGATAGCTCTTCATCCAAGCCTCGAGCAGGTGGATGTGCTCAGGACGATCCATATCGCCCATCGGGACCTGGTGCGCCCGGAACGTCCCCTCAACCGCACGCCCGTCGACTACTCTTGGGCCCGTCCAGCCTTTCGGGCTGCGAAGGACGATCATCGGCCAGCGCGGGCGAGTGAGCACACCGCGGACGCGCGCGTCCAGCTGGATATTCTTCAATGCATCGACAACACCATCCAGGGTCGTAGCCATCTGCTGGTGCATCGCGGCTGGTTCGGCTCCCTCCACGAAATGGGGTTCAAATCCATAACCCCGGAGCAGCTGTTCAAGCTCACGTTGCGAGATGCGGGCGAGAACCGTTGGCCCAGCAATCTTGTAGCCGTTCAGGTGCAGGATCGGCAGCACGGCACCGTCGCGTGCGGGATTCAAGAACTTGTTCGAGTGCCAGCTCGTCGCAAGAGCACCGGTCTCCGCCTCGCCGTCACCGATGACACATGAGATGACGAGGTCGGGATTGTCGAACGCCGCACCATAGGCGTGCGACAGCGCATAGCCAAGCTCGCCGCCCTCGTGGATGGAACCGGGGGTCTCCGGCGCGACGTGGCTGGGGACGCCTCCCGGAAAGGAGAACTGTTCGAACAGACGCTTCATCCCAGGTTCGTCCAGGGACACGTCCGGATACACTTCGCTATAGGTCCCCTCGAGGTAAGCGTTGGCGATCGCTGCAGGCCCGCCGTGGCCCGGCCCGAACAGGCAGATCATATTCAGATCATGCTGCCGAATGACCCGGTTCAGGTGTGCGCAGATGAAGTTCAGGCCCGGGGTCGTTCCCCAATGCCCGAGCAGCCGTGGCTTGAGATGCTGGTGCTGGAGCGGCTCGCGAAGCAGTGGGTTGCCGCGAAGATAGATCTGGCCCACCGACAGGTAGTTCGCGGCGCGCCAGTAGGCGTCGAGTAGGTCGAGTTCCTCTCGCGATGGTGCAGCATTCATGGGTAATCGATCTCCTCGCGCTCTGCTGCCCCGACTAATGCCACAGTCCCTTCCTTCTCGTGTCGACGAACTGCCGAGCCTCAGACGCCTGAGGCTCGGCGCCGATCGGGCGCGCGGCCAAGACGCGCGGAAGCTTCAAGCTCAGAATGAAGCCGATCGTTGCGAGACCGGTGGTAAGGAGAAATGACGCGCCGGGCAACCAGGCGACATCGAAGAGCAGTCCGCTGGCCACCGAGCCGACGGCGACGCCGAGGCTGGCGGCCGCCGTCTGTTTGCCGAGTTCTGCCCCCTGGGCGTTGCCGGCCATACTCGAGATCCAGTACGTGAGGATCGGTGACAGGATGCCTGCGCTGGCGGCGATCGTGCCGACCACGATCAGCATCGAAGCAAAATCAAAGGCCCGCGGCACGAGGAACAAGCCGGCCGCGAGTACCGCGAGACCTGGTGGAATCAGCCAACGGGTCGATTGCGGCTTGACCAAGGGTGAGAACACGATTGCTTGCGCCACGAACATGACCAGACTGCATTCGCTGAACATCATCGCGATCTGATAAGGCGTCAGGCCGAGCTCCTGTTTGCCGCGCAGAGCAAGCCCGACCTCGAAGACACCGACACCTGCGGACACGATGAACGCCAGAACCAGAAGCACCGGAATCACCCATGCTCGCGCTTTCACCAAAGATATGGCGCCATTGCGTGTCACGTTCCTGCCATGTGGGGCGCCGGGAACAGCGAATCCGACAGCAAGTGCCGCCGCCAGGGCGAGAGCCGCGGTAGTAGCCAGCGGAATGGACAGCGATCCCACCGGCTGGGCGGTCGAGAAGAGCTTCGCGGCGAAGCGGGCAACGAAGACGCCGAGCATGGGCCCGAGCAGGAAACCTGAAACGCCCGCGAGGCTGACGAACGTGAGGCGCCGGGCCCGCTCCTCTTCGGTCGCGGCAAGATCACCGATGGCCGCCGAGGCCACCGGTGTGACCGCAGCGGCAAACATTCCGCTGAGGAAGCGTTCCGCGTAAACGGCCCACAGAGTTTCGACCGACGAGAGGATCAGCATCACGGCCCCGAACCCGATGAGTCCGGCAAGCAAAACGCGGCGCCGGCCCCGGCGATCGGAGGTGCGACCCCAGACAGGCGCGAACAGGAACATCGCGAGCGTGTAGATCCCGGTCACAAGCCCGACATTCCGGGACACTTGAGCTGCCTCGCTTCCCGCTCCAATGAGTCGCTCGATCCGATAGGGCAGAAGAGGCAGCACGACTCCGTAGCCGACCGATACCGTGAACACGGCGAACATCAGCGCCGCCATGGTCCGAGGCGGGACGCCGGCCGAGCGATGGCTGCCGGTCGTCACGTCGGCGCTCCCACCGGCACCGCAGAGGGCGTTTTGATGTTCGTGCTTCGGCGAATGCCGGTGAGCTTCGTGCGCTTCAGCATCAACGCGTTGATCGCGACCAGCGCCGAGCTGCCGGACATGGCCAGCGCGGCGATGCTGGGCCCCAGCAACACCGGATACAGGGCGCCGGCCGCGAGCGGGAAGGCGATGACGTTGTAGCCGACGGCCCACCACAGATTCTGGTGCATCTTTCGCAACGTCGCCCGCGAGAGCTCGATGGCACCGACGACATCAAAGGGGTCGCTCTTCATCAGGACGACGTCGGCGCTTTCCATCGCGACGTCAGTGCCGGCGCCAATCGCAAAGCCGACATCGGCCTGGGTCAACGCGGGGGCGTCGTTCACGCCATCGCCGACCATACCGACTTTTTTCCCTTGCGCCTGGAGCTCCTTGACCTTGCTCGCCTTGTCGCCGGGGAGCACATCGGCGAACACAAGATCAATGCCGAGCTCGCCCGCGATGCGCTCGGCCGTGCCCCGATTGTCGCCGGTCAGCATGGCGACCTCCACGCCGCGGTCGCGCAGCGCCTTCACCGCCAGTGCGGCAGTTGGCCGAGGGGCGTCGGCGATGGCGAAGAGCCCCAGGATCTGACCGGCCTGAGCCACATGAACGACGGTGCGGCCGGCACCCTGCAATTCGGCAGACTTGGAAGCAAGTCCCCCGAGGTCGATCCTTTGCGCGCTCATGAGCCGCCCATTGCCCAGAAAGACGGTCTTGCCGCCAACCTCGGCCTGCGCTCCCATGCCCTCGAGATTGACGAAGCCGGTCGCCCTGGGTGCGGTCACGTTCGAGGCCCGGCGCAGGATCGCCTGTGCCAGAGGATGATCCGATCCCGCCTCGACCGCTGCGGCGGCAGACAGAAGCTGTTCCTCTGTGACACCGGGGACGGTCATGAGGTCCACGACCTCGGGCTGGCCCATGGTCAGCGTTCCCGTCTTGTCGAAGATGATGACGTCGAGCTTGGTGGCGTCCTCGAGGGCGGAGGCGTTCTTGAAGAGGATGCCGTTCATGGCGCCAAGACCCGTTCCGACCATGACCGCCATCGGGGTCGCGAGCCCGAGCGCATCAGGGCATGCGATCACGAAGACGGTGATGGTCAGGCTCAGTGCGAACAGCAGGGTCTGACCGATCACCCAATACCAGACGACAAATGTGAGCACCCCGATCAGCACCGCCGCCAATACCAGCCATTGCGATGCGCGATCTGCGAGAAGCTGCGCAGGCGCTTTCGAGTTCTGGGCTTCCTGGACCAGCTTGACGATCTGAGCGAGGGCGGTGTCCGCCCCGACCCTGGTGGCGCGATAACGAAAGATGCCACTCTTGTTGATGGTTGCGCCGATGACCGTGTCACCGACCTTCTTGGCCACGGGCATCGACTCGCCGGTCAGCATCGACTCGTCGACCAGGGACTCTCCCTCGGTCAACGTTCCATCCACCGGGATCTTGTTCCCGGGACGGATCACCACGATGTCATCGGCGACGACTCCGGCGGTTGGTACCTCGATCTCCCGACCGTCGCGCAGCACCATGGCTTTCGGCGGTGCCAGATCCATGAGCGCACGAATCGCGGCCGAGGCACCGGCGCGAGCTCGCATCTCCAGCCAGTGCCCGAGCAGGATGAAAACAAGGAGTACGGCCGATGCCTCGTAGAACTGGGGTCCGCCGAACCAGAAGGTAGCGCCGACGCTGAATAGATATCCCGTGCCGACGCTCAGAACGACCAGCACCGCCATGTTCGCGACTCCGTTCCTGAGCGCGCGATAGGCCGCGATGACGAATGGCCAGACCGGATAGAGGATGGCCGCGCTCGCCAGCCCGAACAGGAAGACGTCGAGCCTCATACCGAAGGGTGGGGTCAGACGGATGAGATCCATTCCCATTGGCGAGTAGGCAAAGATCGGTAAACTGAAAACGAGCGCAATCAGGAAGCGGTTACGCATGTCGCGGGCCATGGCCTGCATGTCCATGCCAGCACCGTGACCCATCTCATGCGCCATCGCATCCGGTTGCGCGGCGTGCGAACCGTGGGAAGTTCCGGGCGCCTCTTCGCGCGTAGCGGCTGGTGCCGCGGGTCGCACGGCACCATGTGGAGTCTGGTGATCAATGTGGGCCGCCATCGTGCCCGCCCCCGGCGGGAGCGCCTCCCGGCGCTGTGTTGGAGGCCGCACGTCGCACAGGTGGCGCGGAAGAATTTCTCCGGCGCAGTGATGGCCGCACGCCTCGATCGTCGACATGATCTCCGGGGGACCCGTTCGCGCCGGATCGTAGGTGATAGTCGCCGTGCCGGAAGCCGGGTTCGCCGATGCGCCCGTGACACCTGTCAGCCGCATGAGCTGTTTCTCGATTCCCTGCGAGCTCAGGACCGAGAACAGGTCCCGAACCTCCAATGTGATCGTGCGAGAACTCATGGCAAGTGATCTCCAAGGGTGCCCGAGACCTTTAGTCGTGACGAAGGCGTTGAGCCAGCGACGACACCGGCGTGCGAGGCTGCGGACGCCGACGTGGACCATGTGAAGTGCTCGTAGACGGCCGACCAATAGCCGCCGAACGCCGCTGCGAAGAGCAGCTCCTCGACCGGCAGACCGGCAATCATGAGTTCTGAGAGCGCGGGAAGGTTCCATACTCGTCCGATGTAGCCCGGCACGGTTATCTCGAGGCCGAGCAGGAGGACGGTATAGAAGGTGAAGAAAAGGACTGCGCCTACCCAGGTTCTGGCTTTCAGGTCGGGCCGACAGGCCATCGCCGCAAGCGCACCGGTTCCCATCGCTACGATCGCAGGGTAGATCGGATTCCAATGGAAGAGGAGAAGAGGCGGGAATACGAGCACGGGTGCCGCCAGTGCCAGTCTGTGGAGGCGATGCCGCATGTGACGCTGCTCCGTCGCCGGAAGTCGTACCGTCACGCGGCGGGTGAGCACATCGTAGAGAACCAGCCCCACGCCCCCGATCGCGAAGCTGAAGATCAGGCTCTCAACATCGAAGCCAGTGCGCAAGGCGAGGTCGAACAGGCTCGGTGGGGACCAGTAGGCGGGTACGAACAATGGCTCGGTGAGCCCGAACGGCAGGGTGACCAAGCTCGCACGCAGCATGATCCGGCGCTTGGCGGGAACCCCGAGATAGAGCAGCAGCCAGGGAATCAGGAACGCGCTCGACCAGATGAGCCACACGTAACGCTCGGAGATCATGACTGGACCCGTCTTTCTCCCGGGCCGAAAGGAGCTCGGCGCGCACCTGGTTGAAGCGGAAAGCCCCGCTCACCGCGCATCGTCTTCTCCTGTGGGACTGGATATCGTCCTGCTAGTAACGTACCGCGTAGACGGGCTCGGCCCCCGTTCAACGGCAAGCTTCGACGAATTACCAAACGGCCCTACCATGGGGCGGATCATGGAACGCACTTCAGAAAAAAGTTCTCGACCAAGCGCCTCGCGAGCTCTGCGCTTGCAGAGTCACCTCTCGATGGCTGGCATTTGGCGGCGCAGGACCACCGTCATCGCGGCCCTTTCGGTCGCGGCCATCCTCGTGCATCTGATCCTTCGATTCGGCTTCCGCACGAGTCGGGGCGCACTTGAAGCCCCGTTGTTGTCCGCGTTGATTCTCGGAGGCCTGCCACTTGTCTATGACCTTCTGAGGAAACTCTCAAGACGGGAGTTTGGTTCCGATCTGCTGGCCGGCATTTCGATAGTCACATCGGTGTGGCTTGGCGAGTACCTGGCGGGCACGATCGTCGTCTTGATGCTGTCGGGAGGCGAGGCGCTGGAGAATTACGCGTTGAGGAGCGCCTCCTCTGTGCTGGCCGCACTGGCCAAACGCATGCCCTCGGTCGCACACCGCAAGCGAGGTGCTGAGATTCTCGATGTGGCACTGGCGGAGATTGCCGTTGGCGATGCGCTTGTGGTCTATCCCCACGACATCTGCCCGGTGGATGGCGTGGTCGTTGAAGGCCACGGTGTGATGGATGAATCCTACCTCACCGGCGAGCCGTTTCAGATTACGAAGACTTCCGGCTCGACCGTGATGTCAGGCGCAATCAATGGTGAATCTGCGCTGACCATTCAAGCCACCAAGGTCGCCGGGGATTCGCGCTACGCGAAGATCATGGAAGTCATGCGCGAGTCCGAGGCAAAGCGTCCGCAGCTTCGGCGACTGGGCGACCAATTGGGTGCGATCTACACCCCGCTGGCTGTCGCGGTCGCCATCCTGGCGTGGGCAATGAGCGGTGACGCCATTCGTTTCCTCGCAGTGTTGGTGATCGCGACACCCTGCCCTTTGCTGATTGCAATCCCTGTCGCAATCATCGGCTCGATATCCCTCTGCGCTCGCCGGGCGATCATCGTAAAGAGTCCCGTCGTGCTGGAGCAGATCGTCGGATGCCGGACTGCGATCTTCGACAAGACCGGTACGCTCACGTATGGAGAGCCGAAGTTGACCGAGAGGAACATGGCCGCGGGCTTCGAGCAGAAAGAAGTGCTGACGCTCGTAGCCGGCCTGGAGCGCTACTCGAAGCATCCGCTGGCGCGGGCCATTCTCGTCGCGGCGGATGAGGAGGGCATTCAGCTTCCGGAGGCCACCGAAGTTGGCGAGCAACCAGGCCGCGGGTTGCGCGGAACTGTCCTGGGCCACCAGCTGCAGATCACGAGCCGCAACAAACTCGGCACGCAAGGTACGACCGGCACGGATCAACTGCCCCCGGTCACCGGCGGGCTTGAATGCGTGGTGGTGATCGACAATCGCTATGCAGCGGCGTTTCGCTTTCGCGATGCGCCGCGAACCGAGAGTCGTTCCTTCGTGAAGCACCTGGGACCGAAGCACCACTTTGCGCGTGTGATGATCGTGTCGGGAGATCGTGGGGCTGAGGTTCGTTATCTGGCCGAGCAAGTGGGCATCAGCGAAATCCACGCCGAGCAAAGCCCCGAGGAAAAACTTGCGATCGTGCGCAAGGAGACCTCTGTGGCCAAGACGCTCTACGTTGGCGACGGCATCAACGACGCACCCGCCATGATGGCCGCAACCGTCGGCATGGCGATCGGGCAGAACAGCGACGTGACCACGGAGGCCGCGGGAGTTGTCGTGATGGACAGCTCGCTGGAGAAGGTCGACGAGTTCATGCACATCAGCCGGCGGATGCGCTCCATCGCTCTTCAGAGCGCAGTGGGTGGCATGGCGCTCAGCGTCATCGGCATGGTCTTCGCAGCCGCCGGGACTCTGAGTCCGGTTAACGGCGCGATCAGCCAGGAAGTCATCGATGTGCTGGCAGTTCTCAATGCTCTGCGCGCGGCGTTTCCTCCGAAGGTGATTTCCGACCTGTGACCGCCGTGGGAAAGCTGACGCGGCCCGCCATCTCGACGACCTCGTCGGCTAGTGCCCGTGCGCTCGTCGCCTCGTCCGGATACGCGTCCGAGGCGGCGTTACGCACCGTATTCAAGAAGTGGCTCGGCGATTCGCCGCGAAGCTATCGAGCGCGCGCGCGATCTGCGTGAGGCCGCAAGTGCCGCGGCCCTGCTACTCGGGCTTCCGGTACGGGAAGTTGCCCGCCACCTTCTTCAGCAGCGACTTCGTCATGCCCTCGACGGAATTCGTTAGCCCGCCCTTGTCGGTGTGGTCGTAGCTCCAGAGCAGCGTACCGTCCGCGCCATTGTGAACCGCCATGTTGATATCCACGCGCTGCGTCGAGCCGCTGAATCCAACGAGAAGGGTCTGTGCCATGGCGACCCCGGTGGACGTCGGCTGCGCTTGGTGCACCGTTCCCGAGACCAGCGCGTCCACGCCCAGGGCCTTTGCGATCTCGTCTTTGGTGCGCATCGAGAGGCCGTCGAGCGGCATGCCGGCTCGCGCCAAGAGGGCGTTGGTCTGATCGACATCCTGGAAGCCGACGGTATAGTCGCCTTCCTGCGCGCGCTGCAGAAACCGGGCGTGGAGCTGCCTCTGAAACTCGAGCGCCTCTTCGTTCTCCGAGCTCTTGACCATCTCGAGCGTGGTGTTCTTCGAGAGATTCTTGGAGCTAATCACGACCTTGAACGGAAGGATCGCGATCGTCTTATGATCCTTCGCGAGCTGCGCGAACTGCGGATGCGTGTACTTCTGCGCGGCGGCGAAGCACGGTGCGGCGAACACGACCGGGAGCGAAACAAGGGTGAGAACGAGAGCGATTCTGTGCGCGACGATTATGGAATCCTCCAGCGGGCGGCACGACGCGATGAGCCTGAGGCGGCCTTCGACCCACGAGCTCCCGCGCCGCGGAGCAGACTGACACCAGCGCTTGCCATTCTCAAGCCGGCTCGGAAACCGCCATTGGGCCGTTTCACACCACCGCGACCTTCACGCAATGAATCGCCGGCAGGGAATCGAAGAGACAGCTCCATTCCTCGCCGCCGTCTCGCCCGATCCAGAGCTGACCGGTCGTGGTCCCGAAGTAGAGCGCCGGCGACTTGAGCGTATCGACATCCATCGCGTCGCGCTGGACCGTGAAGTAGCTCGACTTCTTGGGCAGCCCGCGCACGAGCTTCCTCCAGGAATCGCCGCCATCTTCGCTGCGCCAGACCGCGGGCGCACCACCGGGACAGGTGCGAGTCATCGGCTCGAGCGGCATGACATAGACGGTGTCGGCGTCATCAGGGTGCACGACGATCGGGAAGCCGAAGTCGGACGGCAGCCCCTTCGCGATCGAGCGCCACGTGTGGCCGTGGTCGTCGCTCCGCAGCACTCCGATGTCCGGCCGCGGGCCGCCGGGCCCGGTCCAGTCGGCCCATCCACCGGGGTTCTGCATGTAGAGCCGCCCCGGCGCGTCCTCGTGGCGCGCGATCTTGTGAACGCACTGGCCAAACTCGGGGTAGGGATCCGGCGCGTATCCGGCGCCCACGCCCTTGTTGGACGCGGTGAAAGTCTCTCCGCCGTCTTCGCTCAGGTAGTGGCCACCGGTCGAGATGCCGAGGTGCACTCGATTCCCATCGCGAATGATGGTGTGCATGCACAGCCCACCGGCTCCAGGCTGCCACTTGCGAGCGTGCTCGTGGTTGCTGATGCCGGGAACCATCTCCCACGAGTCACCGGCGTCGCTGCTCCTGAAGAGCGATGCCGGCTCGACGCCGCACCAGAGATCCTTCTTGCCCCGGCCCGGCTCGATCGACCAGATATTCGCGAGCGCACGTCCGTCGTCTTTCGGGAAGGCGGGACCCGCTTTCGTCTCCTTGAAACTCTTTCCGAGATCGGTCGAGCGCAGAACCTTCATGCCGAAGAAGGGATTGCAGCTCGAGGCGTACATTCGAGGAGCGCCGCGCGTGTCGATCAGCGTCGAGTACACCGGGACCCCGGGTCCGAATGGTCCGCGCAGCGCGAAACTGCCGCGGGACTTCCCGGCCTCGGCGACGAACAGGCCCTTCCTGGTTCCAATGCTGAGGATGACGCGCTTCCCCATTTTCAACCTCCTGAGACTGCAGGAAGGATCGTGACGACGTCCCCTGCCGCCAGTGCCGTGTCGACCCCATCGAGGTCGCGCATGTGGTCCGAGTTCACGAAAATGTTGAGGTGGCGACGCACCTTGCCCGTCTCGTCGCAGACGTTGCGATACAGAGATGCATGGCGCTGCTCGAGCTGCTCGAGTGCAACGCGCACGGTGGAAGCCGACAACGAGAGCTGGGACGCGCCTTCGCAGTAGGCACGAAGCGGGCCCGGGACATGGATTGTGATGGTCGGGGCTCGGTCCATGATGGAAGAAGGTGCCATTCCTACGATCGAGCGCCTTCGAGCCTGCCCTCCTCTACCATCTGGCGGCAGTAGGCGTAGAGCGCATCGTATACGATCCACTCGGCGGCGTTGATCTCGTGATCGTCCTTGAACCCGAGGCCGCGAAAACCCTTCGCGACCGCCTTGAGCCCGTCGGACTCAGGCTGGTTCCAGAGCGAGTTGTCCGTATCCGCCCCATTCACGATCCTGGCGAGGAGCACGAGTGCGGGGTCGGACGTCAGTCCGTGCTTCCTGAGAATCGCATCGAAGGAGCATTCCTTGCCATGATGGCCGAGCTCGACCCCCTTCACGTCATAGGGCGTCGCGCCCTCACGCTCCGCCACCTTCATCACCTGGTCTGCGGGCACGAACAGGAATTCAGCCTTGGGGTCCACGAACTTCCGGATCAGCCACGGGCAGGCTACGCGATCGACCTGCACGTTCTCTCTCGTCACCCATTTCATCGCGACTCCCTTCCATGCAACGACGCGCGGCGGCACCGACTCGAGGGAGCCCGCCAGCGTGCTCAGATCGAGTAGTGGAAGCTACACGATTCCGGTGGCGAGAATCACCTGAGGCGTTCGGCCTGGGGCCGGCAGTGCGTCAGGAGGCGACGACATTGGCATGCAAGCGAGTTGAATTCGCCGGGTCGCTGCTGCTTGATCTCGGCGGCGCCAGCGAACGGCACAAATTCACGAGGGGTCGACGGATCCCTCGTCGACCCCTCGCTTGCGCCGAGGCCAGGGCCTCAGTTCATGACTACCATCTTGCGTGTGGCGTGCTGGTTCCCGAGCTGGAGCCGGTAGAAATACACGCCGCTCGGCACCTGTCGGCCGGAGTCGTCGCGGCGATCCCAGAGGATCGCCCTCCGCCCCGCCGGCTGAAACTCCGAAGTGACGGTCCGGATCCTCTCGCCCCGAACTCCGAATACCGTGAGCTCCACGCGTCCCGACCGCGGCAGCGCGTAGCGGATCAGGGTTCCGGCCCCGGCCACCGGGTTCGGCGCGTTCTGCTCGAGCGCGAACCGCACCGGCACGTCGCCATCGACGCTCACGTTCGGATTGCCGTTCACATCGAACGTCCGCGGCGAGGCTGGACCCCAGTTTCCAGCCTCGTCCCTCCCGCGGACCCAGAGGGTGATCGCGCCGGCGGGCAGAATCCGGACACGGATCACGCCCGAGACCTCGACATCGCCGTCCTCGAATGTGCCGTCCATCCACATTCCCCGTCCGGCGGGCGCCGGCTGGACGCCCTGCGACCACTCCGCGCCATTGACGCGGGAGCCTCCGGTCGCGAGATCCGACACACGTGCGAACAGGGTGGACACGGTCTCGTTGTTCATCGGGTTGGGATTCGTGCGCACCGACCCGGCCACGACCACCGGCCCGGCGATGTCGCCACCCGCGCGCTGGATGGCGAAGTCGCCGTCCGAGGCATCGCGCCCGTTCAGCGACGGACTGCCGTTGTCCGCCACATCCACGCGAGCGCGGTAGGTGCCGCCGTTGGTGAGACCGCTCACGTCCCATGCGTAGGGCGATGCACCAGCGTTCGCGGTCACGAGCTGCCACGAGCGGCCGCCGTCCGCCGAGTAGCGAATCGAGCGCGCGGCGATCGTCGCGCTTCCGTGAGGCGCCTCGGTCCACGAGACCGGGATCGTGCTGTCCGCGATCACCTCGCCACCGTTCGGGCTCGCTACCGTCACGTCCGGATGGTCGTTGCCGATCAGCCATACCAGCGAGCGATCCAGGATGTCGACGCGATCCGCAACGTTCACCAGCTGCGCCCATTCGAAGGCGTTGTAGAGCAGCTTGCTGGGCGTGCCGCCCCACACCGCGTCGGAGGCGTTCCCGTTGGGAGTCGCGCTCTCCCAGCGCAGCGCGATGTTGTCGGGCGTGGCGTCGGTGTTGCGCCAGACGTAGGCGCCCGTGCCCGAGCCCGGGACCAGCTCGATCTCATCGCCGCTTGCGCCCTGACGGTGCCCGACGTAAGGAACGCCGGCGACGTAGGGATCGCTGATCGGGTCGGTCGCGACGCCCTGGTTCACGACCCATGCCGCGGGGTCTTCGAGGAAGCGCGCGTGGAGCGTGTTCTGGAGCCAGGCCTTTCGCGCCGGCGTGTACTGGCCGGAAGCCGGATCGGTGAACGCCCAGGCGATGTCGTGACCGTTCATCGCCAGGCGCGCTCCACCGGCCATGAGCCGGTCGAGCGAATCGCGCGCCGCGTCCGGGACCGGCGGATACTGCTCCTGCCCCACCTGCCACCACACCGCGGTGAACGATCTCAATCCCGCGTTGCGGTTACCGACAAGCGGATTGGTGATCGTGCCTCCCTCCAGCACCGCCGGGTTCCAGCCGCGCTCGAGCAGAGCGTCTACGTACGTGTTGGTGGCGGGGAAGCTTCCATCGCCGATCACGACCAGGATGTCGCCGCGACGGCCGCTCACGAAGCGGTAGTGACTGCCACCGTTGTCGTCACGCGTGAGATTGCCGCCCTGGTCCTTCGATTCGACGTCGTAGAAATATTCGGTCTCCGGCTGGAGCCCGCTGAGCAGCACCGCGTGCGAGAGCACCAGCTCCGGATACGCCTGCGTTGCCTGCCCGAGCGCCTGCGTCGTGCCGTAGTACACGCGGCTCGACGCCTGCACGTTGGTCGCCCAACCCACGAGCTGGGTCTCGCCCCGCTCGGTCGCGCCCACTCCTGTGATCACCGGCCCGTCGAAGTCGACCGACGCGGTCGCGCTGACGACTCCTGCCGGGGCGGCGTCCGAGTAGCTGACTGTCACGGCGTCGCCGTGTGAGACCGAGACCTTGCCGTCGCCCGAGGGCTGCAACCACGTCGTGGCGATCGAGCCGGTGAAGACACCGCCGCCGCCTGAAAGCGTGAGCGCCTCGGGTGTCGACTCGGTGCTCGACGACACGCTCACCGTGACCGGACCCACCGCGTCCGCGTCGTCGACGCGCACCTGGATCTGATCGTCGCGTCCGTAGACGTGACGATCGAGGCTGAGCAGCCCGCTCACGTTGCCGACCCCGCCGGTGGCGGCGATCGCGAACGGCTGCGGACCGAAGGGCACGTTGGTGCCGCCCACCCGGATCGTCCACCGCCCGGCGAACGGAACGTTCAGGCGCACGCCTTCTTCGACATTGAGGATGTCCGCGGTTCCGCCCGGCACCGACTGGCTATTGGTGAGCACGTTGCCGAGGTAGCTCACGCCGTTGGGATCGGTCACCGTGAGGTCCAAGTCGTTGACCAATTGGGTGAGCGAGGCCGGGTTGCCCTCGCGGTCCGTCCAGCACAGTGTGATCTTGAGCGGCACCGAAGTGTTCGTGACGTAGAGCTGGTACTCGGCGTACTGGCCGGTGGTGAGCCCCGCGTTGTCGTCCACCAGCGCGGTGCGGATCGCATCGCCCGGGAAGAACAGCGCGTTGTCGAGCTTCATCCGCCCCCAGCCCACCGCGTTGTCGGGCAGCGCGTGCCCCGGCATGTCGTCGTCGGTCGAGCTGATCGACATCGCCTTGATCAGCGCCGCGCTCGGGATGAAACCATTCGCCGGGTTCGGCGCTCCGGTCGGATACCAGCCGTCGGTCAGGTACTGCCGGATCAGCGTCGCGGCGCCGGCGGCCGTCGGCGAAGCCATGCTGGTGCCCGCGAGTCCCTTGTAGCCGGTGTCGTTCGCGCCATTGGCCGAGCTGATTCCGCTCAATGGCGTGACGCCATCGCCCGGCGCGCAGATCGTCGGCTTCCTGCGCCCGTCCTCGGCCGGGCCTTCGCTGCTGAACGACGCCTTCACACCCGAGGCGGCGCCGTTCTGCGTCGCGCCCACGCTGACGCAGTTCTTCGCGACCGCCGGTGAGCCGACCTGCGCCGCGGTGAAGGTGTTGCCGTTGGAGAAGAAGATCGTGAAGTCCTTGTGGTCCCACATGAACTGATCGACCGTCATCGCGTTGACGTCGTAATTGTTCGAGGCCGCGCCCCAGGAGTTGGACGACACGCGCGCCGCGCCGCCGGGATTGCCGAGGTAGGGCGGTTCGAACAGCAGATTCAGATCGCCCGGGGCGGTGATCGAGTTGGTGTCGTTGCCGGCGTCGGTGAAGAAGATCTTGGCCTTCATCGCCTGCCCGTCGCGCAGATCGGCAGCGAACGGAGAGTCGTCGCCGCAGATCGTGCCCGCGGTGTGCGTGCCGTGGAACGACGCGCCCGACACGTCGCCGAACCGGATTCCCGGAAGCGCGGCGCGGTAGGCGATGATCTTGCGGTGCGTCGGGAAGTCGCCGAAGGTCGTGATCGGCACCGCATTGTCGCGGAACTGGTTGTGCGAGGTCCGGATTCCGCTGTCCGAAGTGTGCACCACCTGCCCTTCTCCGTGCAGACCCATGTCCCAGACACGGCGGCTGTTGGTGACGTTGGTCTGTACCACCCACTGCGCGGTTGAATTGTTGAGCACCGGCTGGTGATAGGGCTCGACCCACGCCACGTCGCTGCGCGACGCGATCGCCGGCGCCAGCGCGGCATCGATCGTGACCCGCACGATCTTGTTCCGACCCGAGTCGGTGGCTTCGACGATCGATCCGCCCAACGCTTCGATGGCGCCGCGTTCGGCGGCGAGATCGGCGTCCGGGAACAGCAGGACCACCAGCGTGGTCGCGCCAATCAGCGAGTTCGACTCCGAGCTGAGTTTGTAGGCCGGCTGATAGGCGCCGACCCAGCGCACGAACGAGAGGCCCTCGAACCGGGCGCGAGCCGCATCGCTCATGCGCACGAGGAACGTATAGCGCGGAAGGTAGGAGACGACAGTGGCGCCCGCCGCCTCGAGCTGCTCGCGCTGACCCGTCTGGATCGGCCCCGCGAACTGAACGAGATAGCTGCTCCTCTCGCCGACGGATGACTCCGTGGAGGTGAGACTCGAAACCGCCGCCGGCTCGCCGTCGCGAAGTGGATCGAAGCGGATCCCGTTGCCGAGCTGAATCTCGCCAGCGTCCGGGTACGCCGCGACCTGCTGCGTTCCGCGGCCGGCGCTGACGATCATGTCTCTCGCGGAGGTGCGGCCGGTCGAGACCACCGCGGGCGCAGCGCCCGATGGCCGAGCGGTGGCGTCGCGTGCCGCGGATGCCGGGCTTGCGGACGCCTGTGTGTCGCGACCGCCGTCCGGTTGCGGAGCCGGACGTGCGCCATAGGCGAGCGTGGCTGCGAGTGCCAGGCACGCGATGGTGGCGGCCGGTGGGATGAGCCGGCGTGCCCGAAGGGGCACAGAATGGAGTTGGGTCCTATGGGTGGGAACGCGCGGCTTCATGACGACCTCCTTGGGCCTGGAAGCAGAAGCTGGTCGGCATGGCGTCCGACGCCACGGGCGAAAGCTCGCGACGCCGAGAACCCAGCCATGTGCTCCGAAGCATCGAGGAGTCGGCTTGAGAACGGCTTGAGTGGCGGAGGTCGAGTGAGGGGGCCGGGCGCAACACACCGGACCTAGCCTGCTCCAGCACCGCGAGTTGGCGCGGGCGCGAGCTTCAGCCAGTCGAGGTCGGCGACATCACGCCAACCTCTAACGCGCGCGGTCGTCGCCTTCGAACATGAAGCCGGCCCAGTAGTAGGGATGGACCGTTCGGCCCTCGGCGCGGCGCGCGAGCAGCATCGTCTGCGACGCGCGCCGGGCCGCGGCGGCGCCGTCGAGCCCGAGCCGGAAACGCGCGTCGTACAGTTCGCGCATCCACGCTGCGGTCGCTGTCCGCGGGATCCTTCGCGGTGGCTCGCAGATTGGCGCCGGCGAGCGCGAGGCCCGCGCGCAGCAGCGGCTGGCGCGCCGCGAGGGCGACCGCCTCCTCGCTGCGTGCACTTCGGAGGGCCCGCGCGAAGAGTTCTTCGACGCGGCGACCTGCCTTGCCGGCATTCTGATCCCCGCCGATGTGCTGACACCCGGAGACTACCGACTCGAAGTCCGTCCGAGCACCGCTGCGCCACCGGCCTTCACGAGCTGGTTCCGCGTGTTGCCTGCCCGCGCCGGACCGTGAGGTCGGTGGCCGCGGCAACGGGGCTCCCCGCGCGCGCTCCCAAGAGAAAGGGCGGCGTCCGAAAGGACGCCGCCCCTCTCCGCGCGAGGCCCGCGCGGTGCTTCGACTGCCTCGATCAGCGCATGAACGCCACGCGCTGCGTGGTCACACCTTCCGACGTCCCGAGCGAGATGAAGTACACGCCTGCCGGCACGCCGATCATGCGATCGGTCTTGCCATCCCAATTGCGCGTGTACTCGCCGGGGAGCATCATCCCCTCGTGGATCGTGCGGATCCGGCGTCCGGTCGCGTCCGCGACCGTGAGCCGCACGAACTCGGGGCGGCCGATGCGGAACACCACCGACGTGCCATTCGAGGCCGGATTCGGAGAAGGCGCGCTCAGCATCGCGCGTCCCGTGAACAGCGCGAGGCGGCTCGCCGAGGCCAGCCCCATGTAGGACGTGTCTCCGGCGCGGTCCGTCACCCGCAGGCGGTAGAAGTAGTTCGTGCCCGGCTGAGCCCCGGTGTCGAGCGCGAGAGTGGCCTGGCCCTCGGAGCTCAATTCGGTCTGGATCGGGCCCCACGGTCCTGGCTCCGCGATCGCGCGCTCCACGGTGATCCCGATCACGTCGGACGGATCGCCGAACTGCCAGCGCAGCAGGACGCCATCGCTCCGGCCTTCGGCGACGAACTGCGCGAGCGTCGTCGCCGTCGCGAAGTCGAACCACCCGATGTCCTCGAAGTGGTAGCGCGTGAGATCCACGCTGTCGTGGAGGTCGTTGTTGATGGCCGGTTCCATCAGCGCGTTCGGCAACATCGAGACGTCCCAGTGGGACACCGACGAGCCGCTCGCGAATGGATTCGGGGCGTACATCAGCGGATGACCGGCGTTGTCGGCACCCGCCTTGTTCACCGGATCGAGATTGAGCGTCACGTTCACGCCCGAGCCGAGATTCGCCTTGATGGCATTGCCATCGGCCTGCGAGATGCCGACGGACGGGATCGTGATGGTGGGATCCGAGCCGCCCATGCCCGGCAGGCCGGCCGCGACGTTGTTCGCGATGATCACGCCGATCGCGCCCGCGTTCTGCGCGGCCTTCACCTTGATCACGAACGTGCACGTGCCGCGGTCGATGAGCGCGATGTTGCCGCTGATCGCCGCTGCGTTGGCGGCCGGCTCGCACCCGTCGTTGATGTTCGGGGCGACGCCGTCGTCATAGAGCACGACGTTGCCGGTGAGACCGCTCGCCGTGATCGCCGGCCCGAAGGACGCCGCCTGCACGGCATAACTGCCGGCGATGACGCCGGGTGAATTGATGAGCATGCGCGGACGCTGCGTCAGGTAGGAGCCCGCGGCCGTAACCGCCGCCGCACCGTCCCACACCAGTCCATTCACGCTGATCGCCGACGCCACCCGCTGCGCCGGGGTCTCCTGGTCCCAGTGAAGGCCCGTGGCGTTGTCCAGAAGGTACTTGTCGAAGATGCTCGGGAACGAGCTGTTGTAGTTGCCGCTCGACCCGCTGGTGGTGGTGCTGAAGCCGAGGCCGTGCCCGATTTCGTGGAGCACGACCGGGAGGAGCTCGATGTTGGCGCCCTCGAGGCCGTCGTAGCCGTAGTACCAGTAGATCGGAGGAGAGCCGAAGCATCCGGTATCGATGCTCAAGTTGAACGTGGCGTTGATGTCGGGATTGGTGGGGCTTAGATCCGCGAAAAAGAGCCGGTTCGCGAGCGACTGGTGGTACCAGTGGCCTGCAACCAGCGCGCCCGCGAAGTCGCGATGGATCGTGGTCGGCCCGGCGCTGCCCAGCACCGCGCTGGTGGGAGTACAGGTCTGTGCCGCGAACTGCGCCCGCACCAGGATCGGGACCGTGCTGGGCAATATTCCGCCCCAGATGTTCGCCGCGTACTGGAACACGTTCAGTCGTTGTTGCCCGAGCGTGGTGCCCGGGTTGCCGCCGACCGGCGCGACCGGGGTGGGATCGTTGAAGCCCACGCCCGGGAGGTTGTTATTGACGATGGTAATCGTCGCGGCGCCAGCCGATCCGAATACGAGCGCGAGCGACGATGCGAATAGCAGCGGCAGGACGCCGAGCGAGATGCCTTTCGTGGTCGCCATGGCCTAACGCTCCTCCGGCTGGGGGACGACGGCGTTGGTGGCCGGGACCTGCGTGGGATTCTGCACGCACTTCACGACGCGCTTGCCCGAGGGAGTCATCTGGACGACGTAGTACTCCTGGAAGCGGCCCTGGAGGTCCACCATGTAGGAGCCATCCGCAAGCCGGACCTGGACCAGACCTTCGTCCGAGTCGTTGAGCAGATTGATGCCGCCGACCGGTTCCGCGCCGGCGGGTGGGGGACCGATCGTGCCGGTCTCGGGATCCTGATAGATGCGCAAGCCGGCGTCGGCCGGAGCGGAAGCAACCTCTGGCGTGCTGGTCGGCTTCGTGCGTGTCGCCTGCGTGGCCGCGGCGCGGGCCGGTGACTGGGCCACGGTTGCGAGCTGCGGCGTCGAAATCGGTGCCGGCGTCGTGGCGATCGCGTCGGCCGGACGGGGCGTCGCTCCTGCATCGGCGCGGTGTCCTGCGCCGCGTACGAACGTCGCAGCCACGGCGAGCACGAACAGCAGCAACAGCAAACGGATCGTAGCAATTCGTTTCATGGGGCGGCTCCTCGCTGAGGTAGAGGCAACTGCGCGGGCGAGAGACGAAATAGTAGTCCGTCCCCACGGCGGATTACACGCAAGAAACGAAGACCGTTCGTTCGAAATGCGGCCGGCATGAATTTCCGCACCATGGTTCGGCCGGGACCGTTTACCGCGGTCGAACGGGCGCGGGGCCCAATCCGGCGGCCGCAATGGGCGCCGGGGCCAACCCAGCGGCCGCGCCGGGCCGATCGGCTGCGGGGTGGGGTGGTGACGCGGCTATTCGAGTCGTCGGCATACCGCGGTCCGAGCGACATGGTCGTGAATTCCCAGGGCCGGCTGGTGACGACGCCGGTCAACGGTTTCGAGAGCGGCGGCACGCACACGCTCACCTGGAGCGGCAGAGACGCATCGGGCGCGCGCCTCGCGCACGGCATCTACTTCGCGAGCCTCGAGGTCGACGGGCGCCGCGAGACGCGCCGCATCGTGCTGACGAACTGAAGGCGGGGCGGGGCGCAGGCCGCGCGCCCCGCTGAACTGCGGCCGAGGCTAGAGCCGCACGAGAATCGCGGCGCGCAGCGTCCGCGCCTGGAACACCACACCGGAGTTTCGGACCTTGTGGCTGTCACCGTAGCCGCGGGATCCGGGGAAGTCCCTCGTGAAGGTCAGCCGTTCGGACCGGTAGAGCAGTGCCTGCTCGAACTCCGCGATCGCATCGATCTTCGATGTGAGTGGCCACCGGACACCCACCGCGCCGGCGAGGCCGGCACGAAGCGTCGATGCGATCTGATCCAGAGTTCCGGTGTAGCTGAGCGTCATCGAGTCCGCGACATACTCCGCGTGCGTGACGACCTGCCGATTATGGCGGCGCGACCATCCGACCAGCGGTCCGATACCCCACGTGAATCGAACCTCATGCGAATCATCGTGCTGGCTCAATCGGAGCGCGGTGACCGCATAGTCCGAGAGATTCGTGAGCGACTCGCCCCCCTCGGTGATGACGTAAGGTCCCGGAAAGAAGTAATCCCGATAGGTATTGGTTCCGCTCTCGGCGTTCTGATAAAGACCGAAACCGAACCGCCATGCCCGTCGGCCATCCACGCTCTCGTGCTGGAGCGTGAGGTCGGGGCCGCGCATACCCTCGAGTGCATCGCCTTGAGACCAACCGAAACCCATGGACCAGAGGTGCGAGGCAGCCGGCGTCTCAGCCTCGTCCGCTCGCACGGTCGGGCCCGATATGGTGAGCAGGCAGGTGAGCAAAATCAGACGAGAGCGCAGGCGGCAGGACATGGCTACTCCCCGGCCATCTGCACCAGCGGCGGCGGCACCACGCCCGCCTGCTGCGCGGCCTTCGCGACCTTGAGCGGGACCAGCTTCGCGAACGCTTCGGAGAAGTGCCAGCGCTTCCACACACCTTCGAGGCGTAACGTGAGGTGCTCGCCCTCGATGCGCAGCGGAATGCCGCGGCGCCTGGCTTCGCGCGAGAGCAGCGGCGCGACGTCACGGGTCCACTCCTCGGGCGAGGTCGCGGTCAGTACGTTGCCGCGATATTGCGCCGGATCGAGCTTCACCTC
Organism: Candidatus Eiseniibacteriota bacterium; assembly: GCA_031370785.1. Classification (GTDB taxonomy): domain Bacteria; phylum Eisenbacteria; class RBG-16-71-46; order RBG-16-71-46; family RBG-16-71-46; genus DATJGS01. The sequence goes on from JANMQY010000030.1 coordinate 57,957, forward strand.
GGGGTCGAACACGAACACGCGCCCGGCGGCCGCGCCCGACATGAAGAACTTGGCGGAGTAGGGCCGGGGCCTGAGCGAGAGCTCGCCCTTCGCATCGGGCTTCCGCAGGCCCATCACGATGTGCAGCGAGTTGTCGCCGCCCGACATCAGGTACTCGAATGCGTACTCGTTGGGCGAGCCGAAGTGAACGGTCTTGAGCCCGGGCGCCGGGGTCTTGCCGTCGGCGAGGAACACCTTGTTCTGTCCGGCCACCGCGAAGCGCGAGCCCGAGTCCCACAGGCTGATCGTGCCGCCGTGCGCCGAGTACATGCTGGTGTTGAGTACGTCCTGCAGCACGAACAGGTAACCGGAGTCCGCCTTCATGCCCTGGTGGCTCTGCCCCTGTCCGTACAGCCAGATCTCGGCGCCCTCGAGCAGCGCGCCGATGAAGTCGCCGAACTCGCGCCCGTAGAGCTCGATCGTGACGCCCTTCGCCGGGCTGCTGTCCGGATTCGCCAGGTTCGTTCCCACGTAGCGCGGGCCACCGATGAAGTCGTAGCCGATCAGGTTCTTCCACCCGAGGCGCACCGCTTCGCTCACGATCCGCGAAGCGGAGTTGAGCCCGAACGACTCGCTCGCGAACCCGGCGAAGTCGATGACGAGCACATCGCGCACCGGATCGTTGGGCGACGCCAGATCGTCGCGCGTGTCGAGCGTGAGCCGGCCGTAGCGCCCGACGCCGCGAGTCGGATGCGACAGCACATCGAACAGCAACGGCAACTGGTCGAGGATGCGGTAGAGCCCGCCCTCAGCCTCTCCCATCCCGCCACCCTCTGGCGCCGCTTTGCGTCCGCCGTCCGTCAGGTACTCGACGCTCGAGAGCGCCTTGCCGCCCAGATCGCAGAAGGCGAGTCGCTTGCGCAGCTCGGTGAGAATGCGGATCGCCGCCGGGCGGCGCGGATCGCTGTCGTGCGCAAAGGCGGGCAGCGCGACTTCGGCCAGCCAGCGCAGGCTCTCGAAGCTGAGCGCCTTTGCACCTCCGAGCACGGAATCGATCAGCTCGTTGGCCGGTGGTGGCAGCAGGTCGTCGGGCCCGAACATGCGCTTCGCGCTCATCGCGCCTGCGCCTTCCAGCGTTCGCGCGAGTTGTGAGAGGCGCTCCTCGACCATCGCGCGCCACGCGCCATCGGCGCGCTCGGCTACCTCTTCGAGCGGAGCGAAGAGATCCACCTTGGCGCCCGCGCGCTCGACCAGCACCGGTTCGCCGAAGCGGTTGCGCAGATCGATCGTGCCGCTGCCGGGCTCAGTGAATGCTTCGAACACTCCGCCATGTTCGCGGCGTTGCGGGTTTCCTCCCGGGCGCATGCTGAAGCGCAGGTCGGCGGCCGCATCGCCGAGGATCCCTTGCTGGTGCAGCACGCGCAGCATGCTGTCCGCGATCTTGGCCTCGCTCCCGTTCGCCACGGCGCGCACGCCGCCGGCCGCGGAGTCGTGAGTCACGATGATCTCGTGCGGCCTCAGGAACTTGATGTCCATGTTCTCGCGGAAGCCGACCACGCGCGTCTCCGCGCCGCCGCCGGTGGGCACGCGCCGCGACTCGACGATCGTGAACTTGTACGGGCCGGTCGGAGTGAGCTGCACGTAGTTGGTCATGAGCAGGCGCAGCTTCGCCCTTCGATCCTCGTCCATGCCGGCGAGATCGAAGCCGGTGATCGGCGAGATGATCTGGGAAGCTTCCTCGGTGGTCAGCCCGAGCACGCGCCGCGTGAAGTCCACGAGGTACGCCGCATACTCGGTGTCGGTCAGCGCCTTTCGCGCGTAGACCGAATCGCCGTGGAATAGCTCGGCGCGTTCGCCCATGCTCGGATCGACGTGCACGTAGCCGAACTCGTTCAGGAACGGCGAGGTCGAATCGACCGCGACCTGCTCGCCGTTGTGCATGAGCAGCACGTTGTACGCCTTGAACGGATGCGCGCCCGCGGGATTGCCGCGGCCTTCGGGGTCGATCGCCGGTGAATTGGTCGGATAGCGATGGTGCATGCCCCACACGTGCGCGTAGAGCGCGGGCGTGGCGAACGTGTTTCCCTTCACCGTGACCTCGACGCCACCCTTCTCGGCCGCGCCCGGGTAGCCGGCCCAGAATCGATCGAAGTCGAAGTACTCGGGGATGGTGTGCGTCCAGCCCGAGATCTTGATCGCACCGAGATCCTCGCCCATCGAGACGACGAAGCCGCGGCGCTTGTCCGCATACATCCCTTCGGGCGCATCGACCGGCCTGTGCGTGCGGTAGTAGCGCGAGTCCAGGATGTGGGCGAGCGCGGTGAAGTACTCCTCGCGCACATCGGCGATGAAGTCGCGCAGGCGGCGCCCGGTATCTCCACCGTCGGACCGATCGCCAGCGCGGGATCCGGCCTCCGCGTCGTCGAGCGCCGCCATCAGCGTCTCATCGCTCAGGTCGCCGTACTTGGTGCGGCGCTGCAGCCAGTGCGTGCTCGCGACCAGCGCCCGCCCATAGCGGCGCTGCACCTCGCGCTTGAGCTCCACGAAGAAGGTGTAGAAGTCGCCCGGGTTCTCACGCAGGTCCGCCAGTCTCCAGCCGTCCTCGCCGGCGTAGCGTTCGCGCACCGGCAGGCGGAACTCGAAGAGCCGGTCCTGCGCTTCGACCAGCGACATCTCGCTGCCCGCAGCGTCGAAGAACCGGCAGCCGTCGAGATGCATGAGCATCTCCCGCATCGAATCCTCGCGATCCGGTCCGATGGTGTTGAAGATCAGGCAGGTCTTCTCGCGCAGCGCGGCGGGCGCAAAGCCCGCGAAGTCGATTCCGCCGCCGCGGTTGTTTCCGCCGTTGAACGAGCGGCACGCCGACTCCCAGATCGCGTGCACCGTGACCGGCTCGGTGACCGCGAGCGAGCCGACGCGGCACGAGTCGTGGTCGGCTTGGGCGCGCACTGGCGCCTTGGCCGGCTCGTGCCGCGGCATCACCAGCAGATCGGTGCGCCCGCGCAGCTCGCGGATGTCGCGGATCATCAGCTCGGGCCGGGCTTCGAGCGCGTTGGCATCGAGCGCTCCGCTCTCGCGGTTCAGCGCGTCGATGAGCACCGCGAGCTTGACCATGTTGAGCGCGGTCCAGTTGCGGAATCGCGAGCGCATCAGCGCGCGGTCGTTCTGCAGCGTCAGTTCGGGCTTGGTGGTGATGCCGCCGCGCGGGCAGTCGAGGTGGCAGTTGCCGCACTGGTTGCAGCCGAACGCCACCGCCTTGCCGATGCTCGCCTCCATCAGCGCGTCGGCGCCGGCGATCAGCACCTTGAGCATGTCCATCTCGCCGCGGATGCCGCCCGAGGCGAACAGCCGCGTGCCGCCGCCCGCGCCGAACGGCGCGCCGTTCAGGTCTCGGATGCTCCTGAGCTCGCCGCTCCGGTCGAGATCCACCTTCTCGTGCACCAGCGCGTGATGGGTGTGCAGGATGCTGCGGAAGATGTCGGGCCAGCCAACGTGCGAGGAATCCGCGTGGTAGTTGCCCGAGCCGCCGAGTCCCGCGTCGATGAGCAGGTAGTCGACCACGAAGTTCGACCACATGCCCGCCGCCACGTAGCGCGTGTAGTTGGAACCGGTGATCTTGATGCCGCAGTGGTTGTGATACAGCAGCCACAGCCACACTTCGGAGGGCATGTCCTCGATCGAATAGATGTCGTGCTTGGGATCCGGCGAGAGCGCATCGGTGCCGACCGGAATGCTGCGCGCGCGGCTCACTGTCGGAGTCACCTTCGCGCCCGAGAGCCGCCCGCCCTTGCCGGGCTTCGCACCCTGATTGATCTTGATCTCGACATCGAGCACGCGGCGCAGGTCGGCGGCGTGGATGCCGAAGTGTCCGCTCGCCGCCTGCATGCTCTCCCACTTCATGTCCTCGTCGCTCGCGAGCCGGATCGGACCGCCTTCGCCCGACGAGGTCATCGCGAGGCCCGCGTTGCCCTCGACGCGCGCGGTGAGGAAGTCTTCGGATGCGGCCCCGAGCGAGATGCTCGAGTGGTTGACCGGTCCATGCCACACCGGCTCGCGGAATCCGAACCCGGATAGCACGAGGCCGCCCCTTGGATCGCGGCGCACCGTGATCGTGCCGTTCACCGAAGCGCGGAGCAGGGAGAGGCCGTGCCCGCCGTGCCCGGCCGCAGTGAGCTCGACGGTGCTATCCCCGCCCTCGGGATCGCGCGCGACCAGCCACAATGGCTTCTCTCCGGCAAGCACCGCTTCGAGCGCGTTCCCTTTTTCGAGCTTCATTTCGAATCCGCCTCGCGCATCCGCGGTGAACGAGATCAGCGGGGTTCCGAGCTCTCCCGCCGCGATCGTGACTTCGGCGCGCGGCGCGACCGCACCCGGGCGATTGAAGCCACGCGGCACCGCGAGCGAGATGTAGTCGAGCAGCGAAGGATCGTGTTTCAGGCGGTCGAGCGACCAGGCCAGCGATTCGCGAGAGAGTCTGACCCCGATCGCATCGAGCGAGAACGCGCCCATGTCGCTCTCCATGAAGAAGTCATCCACCGTCGGTATCTCGCCCGCCGCCATGCGGTAGATCACCTCGAGGAAGTCGGCGTTCAGGTTCCGGTTGGAATTCTCGAGATGATAGTTCGCATTGCGATGCGCGAGGATCCTGGCGGCGTGCACCAGCGGCAGATCCGCGCGGATCTCGCGCAGCAGGGCCGAGACGCGGAAGCGCTCGCGAATCCCGCGCGGAACCGGCTCCGCGGCGAGGCGCCGCGCGTTGAGCGCCACGTTGGTGGCCGCGAACTCGGGCGTGGCCAGCGCGTCGACCTCGCGCACCCAGTCCTCGGTGAGCGTGATCGCCATGGTGTTGCCCGAAGTCTTCTGGATGTCATCGATGCCCATGCACGACAGGAAGTCGAGAATGCTGTGCTGCCAGCAGGTGAGCGTATGCAGCGCCTCGTCGCGCAGCTCTTCGGGATCGAAGCCGCGCAGCTTGGCCACGATCGGCGCGGGATCGGCGCCGTCGTACACGTCCACCAGCTCGGGCAAGAGCGCCAGGCCGGCGAGGTGCGTCATGGCGCCGCCGTTCGCGCCGAGCAGCACCGATTCGTAGACCGTCGCGGCCGAGGACTGCGTGTCGTGATCCCCGCCCGCGGAGACCAGCTGCACACGCGCGCGCAGGAACCGGGTCTTGAGGAAGTTGTCGATCAAGGGCGTGAGCCGCCAGCTCTTCTCGGCGGCGGTGTGGTAGTGGATCATCGCGACGCCGTCGGTGCGGGCCGCGTTCTCCAGCGCTTCCCAGAATCCTTCGCCGAGCCGCAGGTAGACCGAAACCAGCACTTCCGGATTCACTGCGCGGAGCGCGGCGACGTGCGCGGCCAGATCCGCGCTCCACACCGCCTCGACCAGTCGCGCCGAGGCCAGCGCCTCGGTGAGCGTGACCGCATGGGCGGTCGGCGCGGCCAGATCCGCGACGTGCCTTGGCTCGAGGCGCAGCATCAGGTTCTCGACGTGCGGGCGCAGCGCGGCGTTGTGCTCGAGGTAGCGGTCGGCCTCGACCACCACCAGCGAGCGGGTGTGCAGGTCGTTCGCGTCGTCAGCCGCCGCAATCGCCTCGAGGTAGGCGCGCTCGATCGTCTCGCCGTCGCCGTAGGGAATCGGACCCACGATCATTGGCATGTCGAGCCGCACCGAACGCAGCGGCAGCCGGGTCTGGCCCTCGGCGGTGCGGAACAGCACCGCCGGATGCTTGCGCACGATGTCCCACGCGGTCGAGAACTCCTCGCGCAGTCCGTCGTTGGCCGGATGCGTGATCGCGGCGTGCGAGAAGTAGGCGCGCCAGTAGCCGTAGTGCCACGCCGCGCCCAGGGTGAGCGGCTCGCTGCGGAAGCGCTCCTTGATCACCTTCTCGAGATCGAACGAGGTGATGCCGAGCTGCGGGATCTCGCGCGACACGCGCGAATACCTGGCGAGAAACGCGCGCCCGCGCTGCCCGCGCGACATCTTCCAGAACGCGTCTTCGGAAATGTCGTGGCGTTCGAGCAGATACGACAGCAGCGCGCGCTTGGGCTTGCGGTCTTCGACCTGCGGGCTCTCGGGATCGACGATCAGTGTGAGCAGATCCTCCCACACCGCGAGCTCCTCGCGGAATGCCGCGCCTTTGCGCCTTCCGTTCCCCGCGCCGTCGCCGTTGCCGCGAAGCTCCTCCGCGATCCGCTCGATGCCGATGCTCACCGGGGCACCTGCTTCCGGAAATCTTCGAGCGCCATGAACCACTCGCGGGTCGGCGCCTCCATCACGCGCAGCGTCTGCCCGCCGTTCAGGTGATTGGCCGGGCACACTTCGACGCAGGTGCCGCAGCCGATGCACAGCTCCTGCTCGGTGGTGATCCAGCGCGGGTCCAAGCCCTCGTACTCCTTGTTGGCCGCGGTCGGACACACCGCGACGCACGCCGCACAGTGAATGCACGTCGCCGCGGGGCCGGCGTCCGCCTCGGCGCGCAACAGCACGTAGCGCGTGGTGCCGGCGAGCGCGGCCGGCGTGCGCTTCTGGTAGCCGCCCGGGCGGACGTTCAGGAAGTCGCGCGTGTAGCGGGTCGAGCCGCGCAGCGTGGTGAGGATCGCTTCGTGACGCTCGCGGCGCCTCGGGCGTGCGGCATCCGATGCCTGCTGCATGGCCTGGTAGAGCGGCAGGTGCGGGATGCCGGCCTGGCAAACCTCTTCGCAGTTGCCGCAGCGCATGCAAAGGTCGAGCAGCGTGCTGCCGACTTCGCTCACGCCTTCGCCGGCGTGCATCGCCTCGCCCAGATGCGTGAGCATCTGCGGGAGGCGGATCTTCGATTCGTGGAAGATCGGACATACGCTGTTGCACTCGCCGCAATTGACGCAGTTGAGCGCGCGCGCCGATGCTGCCTGCGCGCCGTCGATCGCGGAGGCGGGCATGTCTGCATCAGCATCGACCGGCGGCACCGCGAACCGGGCGCCGACCAGCGCCGGCTCGCCCCGACCCCGCGCCGGACCGGGAAGTGCGCGCAGTACTGCGCGCGCCGCGCGCACCAGCCATGCGACCGCCGGCGCTTCGCTCGCGCCGCGCATTACTGATACTCCGGGAACGAAGCTGCCCGCGACCAGCGCACCGAGCACACCGTGCAGGCGCAGGCCGAGACGCACGCCGCGGTTGAGCAGCGCGCGCGGATCGAGACCGCGCTTGATGCCGGCGAAGCGCTTCGCCTCCGCCTTTCCCACCTGCCGCGAGAGCCACGCCGCCTGCCAGCGCCCGAGCACGTAAGGCCGGCCCTGATGGCGCGCCATCGCGAGGTCGACCAGCGCCGGGGCGAGCAGCAGGTCGACCGCGAATGCGCCGCTGCGATGGTCGGTGAGATAGCCGCCGATCACGAGCGCGGTCCCCTCGGCGAGGAAGTACACCTCGGCGTCCAGCTCGTTGCCAGTGTTGTGCGCGAGCCGCGTGGCGCGCGGAAGAAATCCCGCGACTTCCGAAGCAGGCATCAGGATCTCGGCGGCCAGAAGCCCGGGCCCAAGCCGCTTGGTCTGCTGCGGCTTGAAGCGCTCGGCCGCAAAGCGCGCGCTGTCCGCATCGAGCACGCGCGGACGCCACGGACAGCTCCTCAGCAGCACCGCGAATGCGCGCGCCTCTTCGATGCTCAGGAAATCGACGAACAGGTAGGCCGCGCCCACGCTGTCGGGCGCGATCGTGGCGCCGAGCTTGCCCGGCGCGACGATGCGGGTCCACGGCAGGTGCGTGTCCGTGGAGAGCGCGCTCGGCGCGGTGCGCCACGTGCGCGAATCCTCGTCCTGCCACACCCGGCGCGTGTGGTGCATGTGCGAGGCGGAGAGCAGCTTCACGTTCGCCGGGCGCGCCGCCTGGTTGGCGCCGATCCAGCCCACCGCTTCGAGCGCATCGCTCTGCGAATCGAAGGCCAGCAGGAACGCGCCGATCTCGGGACGCTTTTCGACCGCGACCGTCAACTGCAGCACCAGCCCGAGCACACCCTCGCTGCCCGCGAGATCCGCGAGCGTCATCGGCTGGAGTGCGCGCTCGGCAAACCAGGCGGCGCTCTCGCCGGCCGCGACCGTCCGGCGCTTCAAGCCCTCGTCCGGCACGTCGAGCCGCCCGTCATCATGGAATCTCACGTGCTCGCCGTCCGGCAGCACGACATCGGCGGCGCGCACGTTGTCCAGCGCGCGGCCGCGGCCGAACGCGTTCATGCCGATCCCACCGGTCACGAACCAGCCGGCGAGCGTGCCGCCGAGATTCGACGGATAGACGCGGAGCGCGAGCCCCCGCTCGGCGAGCTTCGCATGAACGGTGCGCAGCCGCGCACCGGCGCCGACCACCACCACGCCCGAGCCGGGCTCGATGTCGATCGTGTCGAGGCGCGACAGGTCGAGCGTCAACCCCGCGTCGTTCGGCACCGCGCCACCCATCGCGGTCGAAGCCGCGCCGCGTAGCGTGACCGGCACGTTCGACTCGCGCGCCCAGCGCAATGCGCGGGTGCACTCGGCGAGGTTGACCGGCTGGAAGATCACGTCCGGAACCGCGCTCGTCAGCGTGCGGGTGAACATCCTGCCCAGATAGACGTTCTGATCGCGATCCGCCTCGGTGCGCAGGAACGCGTCCGTGACGATCCGCTCGCTCAGCGAGGCCGAGACGCCATCCTTCTCGGCATCGGTGCTGAGCGCGGTGTGCAGGGCCTGCGCCAGCAGGAGCGTGCGCTCAGGAGCGCGGCGCTGATCGAGAGCGACGCCCTCGTCGAAGAAGAAATTGAGGTCGGAGATGCGTTCGCGCTTCGCGGCCGCGCGCGGGTCGGAGGTTGGCCCCGGTGCTGCGTCGGGCGGCCGGCCGAGGGTCTTCTCGAGAGTGGAGTCGGTCATCCCGGTGGGTTCGGGGAAGGCGCGAGCCGCCGAAGGGCCTCACGGGGCCGTTCCGTGCGACGAACACGCAGGAAATGCGCCTGATCGGGCGCATGTGGCTGCGTGAACCGGGGGACTATAACAGAGGGGGTGCGGCGGGTCACACCCGGCGGCGTGCGCCGGATGCGCGCTACTTCCCCATCAGAATCGCGGTCACGTTGATGAACGACAGCACGAAGCCCGCCGCGGTGACGAGCAGCAGGCCCAGCGCTAGCAGTTGCACGCCCAGGCTCTCGCGCTTGTCGTCGTTGAAGCGCATCGCTTCGGCGATCACCCAGCCGCCGGCGAAGCCGCCGGCGTGCGCCCAGATGTTCACGTTGCTCATCGTGAAGCCGAGCACGAAATTGATGATGACCCAGGGCCATAGCTGGCGCGTAAGCATGGTGTGGCCGACCCGCCGCCCGTACACGATGAGCGCGGCGAACAGGCCAAAGATGCTGCCCGAGGCGCCGACCGTCGCCGAGCCGCTCACCAGGTTCGAAAGCACGAAGCCCGCCGCACCGCTCAGGCTGAAGATCACGAACGCTCGCGCCGGGCCATAGACCTGATTCACGCCGGGGGCAAGATTTCGCACGATCATCAGGTTGAAGAAGATGTGGAGCAGGCTGCCGTGCAGGTAGATCGCGGTGAAGACGGTCCACCACCAGCCCTGCCGCCACGCGATGCCGCCGGTCATGCCGAGCTGATACAGCGCCTGGTTGCCGGGCGCGAGGATGTTGAAGAGTCCTCCGCCGCCCGAGAGGATCGCGTCGGGCTGGAGCAGGAGCGAAGCCACGTAGAGCGTGACGCACGCAACCATGATCAGCCGGATCACGTCGAACTGGCGTCCGAAGAAGCGCTGAACCACGGGCGCCCATCCGTAGAGTCCCGGGCGCCACGCGCCACAGAACGGACAGCGCTCTTCGCTGACGCTGATGAGTTTCCCGCACGAGGGGCACAGCATGGAACCCTGGTTCTTGCGCATGGCTCTCCTTAGTGCGATCTCATCATCCTCGCGTTGCATCTGCTGCGGGGCGTGCAGTGGACTTCGCCATCTCTTCGGGCGCTTTGCGCCCCTTGAAGGCGCGGTAGAGCAGCACGTCGTAGGTGAGCTTTAGCCCCGCGCCGATGAACAGCGGCGCCGTCATCGAGGTGCCGCGCATGAACAGCCCGGCGAACGAAGGCGCCACCGCCCACGCGCCGAGGCGCACCAGCGCGGTGAGGGTCGAGGCCACGGTGCGCTCTTCCGGCTTCACGACCGCCATCACGTACGACTGCCGCGTCGGCACGTCCATCTCGACCAGCCCCTCACGCAGCAGGAAGAGTGCAGCCGCGATCGGAAACGTAGGCGCGAACGGCACGGTGAGGAGCAGCAGGCTCGAGGGCACGTGCGTGAACACCATGGTCTTCACGAGACCGATGCGCCTGGCGAGCCACGCCGCCGCCATGTGCGAGCCCGCGTTCATCACTCGCGCGCCGAAGAACAGCAGGCCGATCACCTCTTCGTTGGTGCCGAAGCGCTTGAAGAAGAAGAACGACAGCAATGCGGTGGTGAGAAATCCTCCGCCCAGCCCATCGATCGAGAACAGCGCACAGATGCGCCACAGCACTCCCCGGCTCTCGGGGCTGAGCACCACACGCGTGCGGCGGGCTGAGGATTCGACGGCGGGCGAAAGCCTGAGGTAGAGAATTCCAGTCGCGAGCATCATTGCCGCATAGAGCACGAGTACGGCGCGCAGCGAGTCGGGGTTGCTCATGTGCGCGGCGCGGCGCAGCAGCACGGGCAGCCCGGCGAGCAGGCTGCCCAGCGCATGGCCCGCGTCCAGCAGCACGTTGTATACGGCCAGTACGCGTGTGCGCTCGGCGTCGGTAGCGGTCGCGGGCAGCACCGCCTGTTCGAGCGCGAGCGCCGCGCCACGGTCGCGGCCCATGCCGTTGAGCATTCCGAAGCATGCCGCGAGCGCGAGCGCCCAGGCGTTGGTCGCGATCGACGCGGCCACTGCGCCAAGGGCGCCGAGCAGCGCGAGCGCGATCAGGAAGCGCTTGCGCCCGATGCGATCGCCCGAGAACATCGCGACCGCGGTGGCAAGCCCGGCGCCGGCGAGCCCCGCGCCGATCACGAGCCCGATCTGCGTGGTGTCGAGCCCGCACGCGGCGAGGTAGATACCGAGCACGACGCCCACCATTCCGGTGGCGAGGGCGCGCACGAACGCGGCGGTGTAGAAGATGCGGCGGTCGTTCATGAGCGGGGCAGCTTAGCGCATGCCCGCCTCGTGTGCGCTACCCTGCCAACGCATGAGCTTCCTGCTTCCTCAGGAGAGGACCGGCGTGGTGCGACAATCGCGGCCCGTGGACATTCACGGCGACCGCTATGTAGACGTGGCCATCGAGCTGGAGGGCGCGCCGGGCGAGTCGAAGAGCGGCCGCGTCGCAGCCTCCGAGTGCCCGCCCGATCTCGCGCCCGGCGATCGAGTCAGCGTGCGGTTCGTGATGGGAGTGATGGTGAAGGTGACACGTGCCTGAGCCCGAGAGCCTCTTCGATCGCTCGCCGAACCTTTCGCGCGGCCTGCTGTTCGGCATTCTGGCGCTCGCCATCGTGCTGCGCCTCTACGATGCGACCCGCGTCCCGCTCTGGTTCGACGAAACCTACACGCTGTTGATCGCCCGTCTCGGCCTGCCGGGCATGCTCCCGGCACTCGCGGCCGACATCCATCCGCCGCTGCACTTCGTGCTGGTCTGGTTGTGGCGCGGTCTCGGCGGCGAACGCGAAGTCTGGCTGCGTACGCTCTCGGTCCTGTTCGGGGTGGCGACCGTTGCGGTGACCTGGAGCCTGACCCGCGACACCTTCGGCCGCGGCGCGGCCCTGGTCGCGGCACTGCTGCTGGCCCTCCACCGCACGCACATCCACATGTCACAGGAAGTGCGGATGTACGCGCTGCTCTGGCTGCTGTACTCGATCGCGTTGTGGGCCGCGTGGCGCTGGATCGAGCGCGGTCGAACTCGAGACGCGGTGCTCTACGTGCTGGCCGGCGTCGCTGCGTTCTACACGCACTATCAGTCCATCCTGGTGCTCGGGACCATCGGCGCGTGGGGCGTCGTCGCGCTCGCGCGCCAGCCGGCGCGACTGCTCCGATGGGTCGGGCTCAATGCCGCGATCCTGGTGCTGTTCGCGCCAATGCTGCCAACCTTCGTCCATCAGCTCGCCCGGAATCGCGACGCGCACTGGATCAAGCCGCCCCACCCGAGCGACTTGAACTCGCTGCTGCGCGGCATGTCGTTCGGCGCTCCCTACCTGATCGTACCGATGATCGTGCTCGCCATGCTGCCCCTGGTCGGCACGCGCCGTCGCGCCGCATCGCTTCTGTGGACATTCATTGCGGTCCCGGTCCTGGTGTCGTATGCCGTCACCATGCGGGGCGGGCATCTGTTCACCGTCCGCTACATGTTCTACACGCTCCCGGCCTGGTGCGCGCTGGTGGCCACCGGCGTGATGGGGCTGCCGTGGAAGTGGGCGCGCGCAGTGCTCGCGGTGGGGATCATCGCGATCGGCGTGCGCTCGTTCGCGATCACCGACGCGTACGAGGAGCCTCGCGAACTCAAGCGCGCCGAGGCGATCCTGCGGCCGAGCGTCGCGCCCGGCGACTACATCTTCTATGCGGACGCGCACAGCCTGCTGTATTTCGTGCAATACATGCCGGATCTCGGCCGGCACCGGCTGCTGCTCAGGGATCCGAACCTGCCCTACTACGAGGGCGCGGTGGTCATCCCCGATTCGATCCGGGCTCTCCCCGCCGACTTCGAGCGGCTGTCCGCGCACGGCGCGCACTGGTGGGGCGTCTACTCGCAGCACGCCGGCATCGACGCCGGGCCGACGGTCGCGCTGTTGCGTGCGCATGCTTCGAGCATCAGGCACGTCGGGCGGATGGTCACTCTGTTCGAAGGACCGGCGCGCCTGACCGCCGCGCCCTGAGCCGCACGACTCGTCGCGTCGGCTCCCAGGGCGCAGCGGGGGCGGGCTTAGTAGCCGAACCAGTTCGCCGGCGGGCGGTTGTGCCCTAACGAGGTCAGGAACGTCGCCACGAATCCGCTGATGAATACCGCGACGATCCGGGCGATCACGGTTCCGCGCGAGGGACGACCGACCCACATGAGCGGCGTGAGACACACGGTCATGAACACGACCAGTCCCCAGTCTCCGCTCAGGCGCGCCCAGAACGCGGCGCTCAATCCGTTGCACAGCGTCACCAGGCCGAACTGTGCGGAAGTCAGATGGTTATTCCGATTTCTGGCGAACTCACGCAGCAGGCCCAGCGTCGTGCCCATCAGTTTTGCCCGCGGTGGCCGAGGACATCGTACAGACACAACAGGTTTGCACTCAGACATCCGATTCCAACTCCTGCCGCCCACACGGCCCAGCCCACCGGAGTCGTCGGCAGGATTGCCGGTAGTGCAATCAGCGCAGCGCCTTCGACCGCGAACACACGTCCCGCGGCGCATGCCAGAAACTCCATGAGCGGATCCCAGCAGTGCGGGTCTTCCCAGCATGGCTTGCGCGGAGCCAGGTTCGCGCGCCGCAGCTTCGGGTTGGTGTCGTTCGTCCCGCCTGCGCCCTCCTCCACGACCTCGAACCACGGATCGCTGGCCCGGTACTCGGCAAGGCTGTCGCCCACGAACGCGAGGTGCTGCACGCTGTCGTAGATCAGCACGCGACCGGTGCAGTTGGTGCTCGGCTCGCCGGTTGGGCTGAGCGCGGTGACCACCAGAATGTGCGGCGCGGCCCAGTGCACATCCGACGCCATCTGGCCGGGCTTCTCGAACGCGAGCGCGACCGTGGTCATCGGTGGATTGGAGAACTGGCGCGCGTCGTCGCCTTCGCGGCGAGGGATGTACCCGCGACGCGCGAACTCCTCCATCGCGACCACCACCTTGGGCAGCCGGCGCGCCCATTCGATCAATTGCGGCTTCGACATGTGCGCGCCGACCGGCAGGTTGTTTTCATCCCCGGCGAAGTAATCGGGTCGATATTCGTCGCTGGGCAGCTGGTAGGGGTCGGCGTAGGAAGGTGAGGCTAAGGCGAGGAACAGCAGAACGGCGATCGCGGACACACGCATGGATCCCCCCGGTCGCTCGCGGAGCCACGCCCTCGTGACCCGGAATCGCGTCGACGTGGATCGCCGACTCGTGCGAGCGCACGCGGACGAATCGCACACGGCGTGCCGGGTCCGGATCGAGGCGGCAGCGGCCTCTTCCTTGCGACTTGGGGCGATCCGCCACACGGTACCGGCATTCTCTTGCGTCACCGGCGTTGCCACGACTGTCCACGACGGGAGCCGCGTACGCTTCCTTCCCGCTTGCGCCTGCGCCCTCGCGCGGGGCATGATCCGCCGGTCCGTCTCAACCGCGGATGCGTCGTTAGGGGTGGTCGGCAGCGCAACGCCGATCTGAGAGCAAACCCTTCGAACCTGAACTGGCTAGGACCAGCGTAGGGAAACGGCGAAGACAAGCGAGCTCTCCGGTTGCCTTCATGCCGTCCCTTCGCGGGCGGCATTTCCGTTGTGGTACGCGCGGCCGGACCCAGGCGCGCCGACTCCCCAGCGGCATGCGCGTCCCGAATGGGATCGCTCGATGTTCAGTTCCAGTCCCCTCGACTGGGGATTGATCGTTCTCTATTTCGGCTTTCTCGCCGCGGTCTGGCTGCGCCTTCTCGGCCGATCCGTGACGCCGGTGGACTATCTGGTCGCCGGCCGCCGCGTCACCCTGCCGGCCTTCGTCGCGACGCTGGTCGCGACGTTCTACGGCGGCATCCTCGGCGTGGGCGAGTACTCGTGGCGCTACGGCATCTCGAACTGGCTGGTGTTCGGCGTGCCCTACTACATCGGCGCGCTGCTGTTCGCCCTGTTCTTCGCGAAGCGCGCGCGGCGCGAGGCGCTCTACACGCTCCCCGACCTGCTCGATCGCCACTACGGGCGGGGCCCCGCGCTGATCGGCGCGGTGACGGTATTCGTGGGCACCGCGCCTGCGGCGTACGTGCTCATGCTCGGCACGTTGTTCGCCTCGATGTTCAGCCTTCCGCTGGTGCCGTGCGTGCTCGGCGCCGCGCTGTTCTCGGTGTTCTACATCTATAACGGCGGGCTGCGCAGCGTCGTGTTCACCGACCAGGTGCAGTTCCTACTCATGTACGCCGGCTTCATCGTGATCTTCGTCTTCCTGGTCGCGCAGCACGGCTGGCTCGGCTTCCTTCACGCGCACGTGCCGGCGACGCACTTCACCTGGCACGGGGGCAACCCCGCCTCCGCGATCATCGTCTGGTACTTCATCGCGCTCTCGACGCTGGTGGACCCCGGCTTCTGGCAGCGCGCCTACGCGGCGCGCGACCCGAAAGTCGCGAAGCGCGGCGTGCTGATCTCGATCCTGTTCTGGATCCTGTTCGACTTCCTGACCACGTTCACCGGCCTGTATGCGCGGGCGCTGCTTCCTGCCCTCAAGGATCCGGTGTTCGCGTTCCCGGAGCTGGCGCGCATCACGCTGCCGCCGGTCGCGCTCGGCCTGTTCTACCTCGCCATGATCGCGACGGTGATGAGCACGATCGATTCCTACGGCTTCATCGCCGCGACCACGGTCGGGCGCGACTTCGTGTGGCGGTTTCGCCGCGAGACCAGCGAGGCGCATCTCACGCGCTACTCGCAGATCGGCCTGTGGGTCGCGGGCACGTTCGCCGCGGTGCTCGCGCTCCTCGTGCGCAGCGTGATCGACCTGTGGCACGACCTCGGCTCGATCACGACGCCGACCATGCTGCTCCCGGTTGCGACCGCGCTGCTCGGCCGCGGGCGCCTGACCAGCACGCGGACGACCGTCGCCATGCTCTCGGCGTTCACGATCTCGCTGGGCTCGGTGCTCGCCAAGCGCCTTGGGGCTTCTGGAGCTGGATATCCATTCGGCATCGAACCGATCTACGCAGGACTCGCCACCTCACTCCTGCTCTACACGGCAGGCTGGCTACCGAAACCGGAGCGATCATGAACTCGCTGACTCGAATCGCGCTGATCCCGTTCGCCGCACTCCTCCTCCTCGCGCCCGCGCGAGCCGCCTTCGCGCAGCCGGCAGCCGCAGCGTCAGACAGCGCCGATTGGAGCGGCTCGGACAGCGGCCGCCCGGGCGCCACGGAAGACACGCTGCGCCGCATCGTGCGGTTGCCCGAGGTGGTGGTGTCGACCGCCCGCGCCTCCGAGCGTGCGCCGATCGCGCGCTCGGTGCTCTCGCGCGAGGAGATCCAGTCCGCGAACTTCGGGCAGGACACTCCGATGGTCTTGGCGACGCTGCCCGGCGCGTACGCGTACAGCGACGCGGGCAACGGCATCGGCTATTCGTATCTTTCGATCCGCGGCTTTCCTCAGCGCAGGATCAGCGTGACCATCAACGGGGTGCCGCTCAACGACCCCGAGTCGCACGAGGTCTACTGGATCGACCATCCGGACCTGCTCGCATCGACCAGCGAAGCGCAGGTGCAGCGCGGCGTCGGTTCGGCGCTGTACGGCGCGGCGTCGGTCGGCGGCAGCGTGAACCTCGAGACCGGGCCGATGAGCGAGAACCGCCAGAGCACTGCGCTCGTCGGATACGGCTCCTACGACACCAGGCGCCTGATGCTCGAGATGGGCTCGGGCGCGCTTCCCGGCGGGTGGAACCTCTATGGCCGCTATTCGCGCATCGAGACCCAGGGCTATCGCGACCAGTCGTTCACACAGCTCTGGTCCTACGCGCTCTCGGCGCGGCGCGTGCTCGATCGCCAGTCCTTTCGCGTCAACTTGTATGGCGGGCCCGAGGAGACGCATCTCGCCTACCTCGGCGTACCGGCGGCGTATCTCGCCGGCGCGGTGAGCGGCGATGCGGATCGCGATCGTCGCTTCAATCCGCTCACCTACCCCAACGAGCGCGATCACTTCTTCGAGCCGCACTACGAGCTGATCCACGCGTGGTCGGCGAGCGACGCATTCTCGTTCGCGCAGACGCTGTTCTGGTTCGACGGCAAGGGCTACTACGATGAGCAGCGTGCGGGTAGGAATCTTTCCGACTACCGGCTCTCCCCGTGGCTCACTACGGACTCGACGCTGGCGTCACGTGACTACTACCAGCAGGACGGCAGCGGCAACCTTGTGCAGGACGGCTCGGGCCGCTTCACACTCGAGCGGTTCGATCTGGTGCGCAGGCGCACGGTCGTCAATCGCCACTACGGCTGGGTGCCGCGCGTGCGCATGAAGCACGCGGGCGGATGGCTCACGCTGGGCGGCGAGCTGCGCGCCCACGACGGCCGTCACTTCGGCGAAGTGATCGGCGGCACGCCGCTCCCGCCCGGCACCGAGCCCGACCACAAGTACTACGACTACCACCCGCGCACGCTCGCCGCCGGGTTGTTCGCGCGCGAGGAGTTCGCGATCAGCCCAGCGCTGCTCGCGACCGCGGACCTGGGATGGCGCCACGAGGGCTACGCGATGCGTGACGACCATTTCGATGGCATTCGATTCGATCAGCCCTACGACTTCGCGATTCCTCGCCTCGGCCTCACCTGGACGCCGCGCGCGAACGCGAGCGCGTTCGCATCGTGGGCGCGGTCAGCGCGCGAGCCCGCATTCCGAGACCTCTACGACGCCGAGGGCGCGGGAAGCGTGCCGCTCTACCGGACGGTCGACGTCGCGAACAACGTGTATCGCGATCCGCTCATCCGCCCCGAGCACGTGAACGACTTCGAGCTGGGCGCCACATGGAGTACGGGGCTGCCCGCGTCGGGCAAACTCCCCGGCGCATCCCGCGCAGTGCAGGAGGCATCGCTCTCGCTCAACCTCTTCCGCATGGATTTCCGCGACGAGCTGGTGTACGCGGGGCAGTTCAACACCGACCTCGGCTACCCGATCCTCGGCAACGCGGCCAGGTCGGTGCATCAGGGGGTCGAGCTTGCGACGAAGACCGCGCGGCGTCTCGCGCGCAGCTTGACGCTACGGCTCGACGCAAACGCCACGCTCAGCGACAACCATTTCGTGCGCTACCGCGAGGTGTACGGCACCGCGCCAGGCGACACGGTCAGCTACGACGGCAAGGCGCTCGGGTTCTTCCCCGCCGTGCTGGGCAATCTCTCGACGCGGCTTGCATGGCGCGACTGGACGGTTGGCGCGGACCTGCGTCACGCCGGGCGGATCTATCTCGACAACACCGAGAGTGTCTCCGCCAGCATCGCGCCGCGCACCGTGCTCGACCTGATCGGAGGCGTGCGGGTCTCGCCCGGCGCAACCAGCCTGTCGTTCACGCTGCGGGTCATGAACGCGCTCGACACGCGCTACGCGACCGGCGGCTATATGGACTACGACGCGGGCGGAAGCCTCGTGCCGCAATTCGTGCCGGCCGCGACCCGCAATGTGCTCGGAGAGCTGCGGGTGACGTTCTAGCCGCACCCGGCGCGGGGAGCACGTGCCCCTCCCGGGCATTGACGGCGGGTTCGGCAGCGGTAGACTCGTCTTCCGCTCGCAGCTGAAACCGAAGGTCTGGAGGCCCACCATGACCCGCTCGCCCCGCGTCCCGCTCCTGGTGGCAATCTTCGCGATCGCCATCGTCCTGCGGCCGATCGACTCGCATGCCTGCTCGTGTACGTTCGATCACACCGTGATGGAGGAATTCGATATTGCCGTTGCGGTGTTCGCCGGAACGGTCACGAACATTCAGCCCTCGGCAGACGGCTACAACCTGGTCGTGACGATCACCCCGACGATTCGCTGGAAAGGCGGATTCGACGATCCGGTGCAGGTGCTCACCCCGCTGAACGGAGCCGTCTGCGGCTATGAATTCGTGGTGGGCGAGTCCTACCTCGTGTTCGCCTTCAACTCGGGAGGTCAGCCTCCCTTCTTCACGCACCTGTGCTCGAGGACCGGGCTGCTCGCGAACAACTCGACCGTGCCGCAGCTGCCTCCTCCCCAGCATCCGGTGCCGACGCGCATGAAGACCTGGGGCGCGCTCAAGACCTTCTACCGTTAGGCCGCGTTCGCCCTGCTAGCGGGTTTTCTTCCTTCGGCCTGGGTGCGGGCTTCGAGCGTCGCTTGGTTGCGGGCTTCGAGGCCCGTTTCGTCGCCGGCTTCGCGCCACGTTTCGGCGCGCGCTTCGGCTTCGTCTCCGCCGTGGCGCGTGCGTCGATCGAGCGACGCGCCCAACGCGCGAACTCGGGCGCGTCCTCGACCACATCGAGCGGGACTTCCCAGTAGCGGTCCATGACGTGTCCGGGCCACGGTGTGAACGGTCCCATGCCGTGTGCGGTGTGTGCAGGACGCGTGCTCTCATCCGCCCAGAAGTACACGCGGTCCTCGTCCACCACCGCGAAGAACGCGTCACCCAGGTAGAGCCCGTGCCCGCCGAACATCGCGCGGCTACTGACCGTGCCGAGGCCGCCGAGTTGCTCGACCAGGAACAGGATGAAGGAGTCGTCCTTCTTCTTCTTTGCGGTTCCGGGGGCGTTCCGGCTGAGCGTGGTCGGTCTGGGCTTCGGTCTGGTCGCCATGCTGATCGCGCTCAGCGCGCGGCGAGTCGCACGAAACGGCGCACGCGCCGACCGTCTTCGCTGCTCAGCACCGCCCAGTACAGTCCGGAGGAGAGTGATGCGGGGGACCAGCGGCGCACTTCGCGCGCGCCGCTCCCGACGCCGCGCACCGGATCGGTGACGCGCCGCCCAGCCGGATCGAAGATCTCGATGCGCCAGTGTTCGCCCGCGCGCGGCGTGAACGCGAACTCGACCGTACCACTCGAAGGATTGGGCGCGACCGTAAATGCCAGATCGGGGAGCGGCGGCGAAACCGAAACCGTCTGCGCCAGGTACCAGGGCTGCGTGGTCGCGTCGCGGTGGATGAACGCGAGCAGGCTGTCGGCGACTTTGTTGCGACCGCTGGCCGATGGATGCGTGCCGTCGGTGGTCACGAAATCGGAACACGCCCAGGTGAGACCATCGCTGCGCGCGTTAAGTCCATCCGCCCACAGGTAGGGTCCCCACGCCAGCCACGGCGCCTGCGGAGCACCAGTGCTAGGGCTATACGCGAGGCTCTCAGCGCCCGCGATCTGCGCGGCGATCAGATTCTTGAATGCGAAGCCCGATTCGTACGCGTACGGTTCGGGATTGAGCGCGGTGCTGGCGTAGCCCGCGTAGATCCGGCTGGTGAGATACATCAGCTTCACGTTGGGTAGCTTCGCCCTTACGTTGCGAACCACCGAACCCATGTACCAGGTCAGCGTGTCGGCGGAGGCGGGAAATCCACCGGTCGGCTGCCGGTTGGCCTCCTTGCTCCACACCACCTGTGCCTGCAGCGGCGAAGAGCCGTGGCCGCGCAGCCGTGTGGCGACGCTGTCCCAGTAGGCGGCGTCGGGATTTCGGATGCGGTCCGCCGACTGTCCGCCCAACGCGCAGTCGATCACCAGCACCCTGGGATTGCGCGCCGGATCGGCAATGGCCTTGGGTACGAACGAGCTGAACTCCTGCGTGCAGTTGCTCATTCCGATCGAGATCAGCACGATGCGTCCGTTCGCTGGATCGGGGTTGCCGAGCGTGTCGAGCGGCACGATGGACTGCGCGATCGAGACGCCGGCCGCATTGTGCGCTGGCGGACGCACGTTTGCGCCGCCGGCATAGAGCCCCCCCTGCGCGCCCTGGTAGAACCTGACGCCGAGATCGGTCAGCGGAACGAAACCCTTCGAGGTGCTGTCGCACAGCGAAGCACCGCCAACGGGGCGCGGAGCGACGAGGGCGAACGCAAGAAGCACGGTCCAGGCGTGGCGTGAAGGCATGTCGGATTCCAGATGGAAGGTGGTCGGTGCCGGGCGGAAAAATGATAAGGCCCGCAGGGCGCGGGCCACAGGGCAAAATTCCTTTCACTGGTGGGCGAGCTTGCCAGCCGGATTCGACGCCCTACGCGGCCCAGACGCTCGTAACGATGAACCCGGTCTTCCAGCGATGGTAGCGCTCGACATGCTCCGGCGCGATCGTGCACCTGAGCTTCCTTCCATTGACCGAGATCGTGGCCCACTGCGATCGCCCGACCCACATGCCGCCGGCGACCGTGATTTCAACTTCGTCGCGTGACGCGACCCGCGTCTCGCCTCCCGAGGCCAGGAACACCGCGCCATCGCCGGTGAGATGCGCTTTCCACAACTCGGGCCGCCAGCCGTACGAGGCGAATTCGATCATGTCGGTCGACTCGCTGACGCGTGTGCTGCGGATGCCGCGCACGATTTCCTCGAGCTGCTGCAACTCCGCGTCACCGGCCGGTTCGTGGAACTCCTCGCGAAACCGAGCATAGCGCAGGAAGTTCACGGTGCCCCACGCGGCCTGGCAGATGCCGAGCTTGAGCCAGAACGCCGAGTCGAGCACACCCAGCCCCGAGTGCATCCAGAGCCCGATGCCGAGAATGTTGTAGGCGCCGACCATGAGCAGCGAGAAGCCGTCGAGCACGACGCCGGCGGGCCTGGGCGAGCGGATGCTCCATGTCCCGGTGCCGAGCAGAACCGCACCGACGAACAACCGGACCCAATCCCCGGGCGGCACCAGGCCGAGCGCGATGCCGACCGCGCCGAAAAAGATGCTTCCCCAGCCGGTCGCGCGAAGCGTTCTGCGCGCGAACCGGTAGCGGGCGACCTTCTCCAGCCTGGACCAGTGGTTTCCGGATTCCATGCGGCACTCCCTGGAAGCGAGGCGGCGGGACCGGACGACATGGAGGCAGCGGGGCGGGCCCCGAGGGGGTTCGAAACAAATCGGTCCGGTCAGAAGGAAATCGGCAGGTAGCGGCGAAAGTTGAGGGCCGAGTTCAGCGCGCTCCGGAGGTCAACTTGCGCGCCAACGCGGTGAGGGCGACGGCGGGCGACGCCGGATCAACGTAGCGTAGGGCGGCTCGCGATACCACGGCCGCTTCGAGGCACCCGCGCCACACTTCGACCTCGATACGTCGGTGGGTGATCGTGTGCCGGACCGACTTGCCGGTGGGCTCGAGCGTGGCGCGCACACCGAGGCGACGCAGCTCGGTTGCCAGCGCCGCCTTCGCGCCATTGCCGTTGGTCAGCTCCACCCCCGGCGGCTCCCACAGCCCGTCGAGCAGTGCCCCCTCCCGCCTCGCCATCAGCGTTCGTCCGCCGCGCTCGATGAGCGCGACCGCGCGCCTTACGCGTTCCGTCGCGCGGCGTTTCGCGACCGGAGGGTACGCCTCTTCCTTCCCCAGGGCGTGCGCGCGGCAGAGCGTGCTGACCGGGCATTCGTGGCAGCGCGGCGCGCGCGGGGTGCAGATCGTGGCGCCCAGCTCCATCATCGCCTGGTTCCATCCGCCAGGGTCGCGCATCGGAACCAGTGCGCTGGCGTGGCTCCAGAGTTTTCTGGCATCGCGCGGCTCGCGAACGGCGAGCGGTTGTGCGAGCCAGCGCGCGAGCACGCGGGCCACGTTGCCGTCGAGCACGGGGAGCGGGCGCTCGAACGCGATCGAAAGCACGGCGCCGGTGGTGTAGCGCCCGACGCCGGGCAAGCGGCCGAAGGCGTCCGGATCGTCCGGGACGCGTCCGCGGTGGTCGCGCACGACTTCACGCGCGGCGGCGTGCAGGTGCCGGGCACGCCGGTAGTAGCCCAATCCGGCCCAGTGTTTCAGCACCTCGGATTCGGCAGCCGAGGCGAGGTCATCAACTGAAGGGAACCGGCCGATAAACGCCCTGTAATAGGGTATGGCGGTCGCCACCTGGGTCTGCTGGAGCATCACCTCCGAAACCCAGATGTGATACGGATCGCGCGTCTCGCGCCACGGCAGGTCGCGGCGCCGCGCGCGATACCACGCGAGCAGCCGGCGATGAAGCGCCGCGCGAGTGCGCGGCGGAAACGAGGAGCGATCAGCACACATGTCGGGATCCGATTCCATCCGCGCCGACTTCGAGACTCTGGTGCGCCGCCCCGAGCCCATGCTCGACCTGGCGCGCGCCGCGCTGCTGGTCGCCGCCGAGAGCGACCCGAACATGGACGTGGACGCCCACCTCTCGCGGTTCGACCAGTGGGCCGAAGAGCTGCGCTCCCGCCTCCAGCCCGACTGGAACAACCTGCAGAAGCTGGCGCGCCTTCGCACCTTCGTGTTCGAGGATCTGGGATTCCGCGGCGACCGCAAGGACTACTTCAGCCCGAGCAACTCGCTGCTCCACGAAGTCCTCGAGCGCCGGCGCGGCATCCCACTCACGCTCGCGATCGTGATGATGGAGCTGGGCTGGCGCGTCGGAATCCCGTTCGAAGGCGTCGGCTTCCCCGGGCATTTCCTGGTGCGCTTGGCCGGCGAGCCGGGCGATCTGCTGCTCGATCCCTACACGCGCGGCATGTCGGTGCACGAAGACGACTGCCGGCGCATGCTGCAGGAGACCACCGGCGGACGGGTCGAGTACGACGCGCGCCTGCTCGCCTCGGTCGGCAAGCGCCAGATGCTGGTGCGCCTGCTCCACAACCTCAAGGCTGCCTACCTGAGAGCGGGCGACGACGAGCAGGCGCTGGCGGCGGTCGACCGCATCCTCATCATCGAGCCCGACGATCTGGATCAGGTGCGGGATCGCGGGCTGCTCCTGTTCCGCATGCGCCAGTACAACCGCGCGCTCGAGTGCCTGAACCGGTACCTCGAGGGCACACCCGCGGCCCCCGACCGCACGAGCATCGAGCAGCACGCGCGAGCGCTGCGCCAGCTTCTCTCCAGCCTCAACTAGTCCCGGCGCCGAGGTGTCGCTCCTCGCTCGCTTCACGTTCCCTCCCACAGGCATTATCGTGCGTGGGATTCTCGCACACGCTCACCCCGGGGAACGAGCCTTTGGTCACCACTCTGCTGAACAAGCGTTACCGCCTCGACTCCGAGCTGGGCCGCGGCGCAAGCGGCACCGTGTATCGGGCGCACGACACGGTGCTGGATCGCGCGGTCGCGGTGAAGATGCTCGAGGGCGGCCTGGACGAGCACGCCCGCGAGCGGCTGGGGCGCGAGGCGCGCGCCGCAGCGGCGCTCAACCATCCCAACATCGTCGCGATGTACGACTCGGGAGAGGACAACGGCCGCGCCTTTCTGGTGATGGAGCTGGTCGAGGGCGCGAACCTGCGCGACGCGGGCGCGCTCGATCTGGCGCAGGTGGTCGCCATCGCGCGCCAGCTATGCGCGGCGCTCGGCCATGCGCACGCGCACGGGATCGTGCACCGCGATCTCAAGCCCGCGAACGTGCTGGTGATCCGCGAGCGCAGCGGGCTCACCGCCAAGCTCGCGGACCTGGGGATCGCACTCTCGCGCCGCGCGACGCGAATCACCAGCGAGGGGACGCTGCTCGGCACTGCGCTCTACCTCGCGCCCGAGCAGGCGTTGGGCCCCGAGGTGGATGGACGTGCGGATCTCTATGCGCTCGGCGCGGTGATGTACGAACAGCTCGCCGGGCGTCCGCCGTTCACCGGGGATGATCCGCTCGCGGTGATCTCGCAGCACCTGCACGCGCCGGTCGTGCCGCCCCGTACCTTCCGCCCCGATCTGCCGCCCGGGCTGGAATCGGTGATCGTGCGGCTGCTCGCCAAGGCGCCCTCCGACCGTTTTGCTTCGGCGAAGGAGGTCGATGAGGCCCTCGCCTCGGCGCCGCTCGAGTCGGCGGGCGAGACTCCGGTGCCCTCGGGCAACGATCGCATGGCGCTGCTCGACCAGCTCGCGCGCGGGCGACTCGTCGGCCGGCGCGGCGAGCTGCAGCAGCTGCGCGAGCTGTGGCTGCGCGCGCGCAAGGGCCAAGGCCACCTCGCGCTGGTCTCGGGCGAACCGGGCGTGGGCAAGACCCGGCTCGCGCACGAGCTGATCGTGTTCTCACAGCTCAATGGCGGGACCGTGCTGCGCGGCGGCAGCTACGAATACGAAGCCGCGACGCCCTACCTGCCGTTCGTCGAAGCGGTGCGTGGCTGGGCGCGCTCGGTGGATCTGGCCACGCTGCGCGATCGGCTCGGCGACACCGCGCGCGAGCTGGCGCGCTTTGCGCCCGAGATCGAGACCCGGTTGGGGCCGATCGAGCCCAATCCGCCGCTGCCGCCGCACGAGGAG
Source organism: Candidatus Eiseniibacteriota bacterium (assembly GCA_031370785.1). Classification (GTDB taxonomy): domain Bacteria; phylum Eisenbacteria; class RBG-16-71-46; order RBG-16-71-46; family RBG-16-71-46; genus DATJGS01. Next base: position 82,906 of record JANMQY010000030.1, read on the forward strand.
CGCCTGCGCCTGTTCGATCAGGTGGCGCGCTTCTTCCGCGCGCTCGCCGCGGACGATGGCCTGCTGCTGTTCATCGACGATCTGCACTGGGCCGATCACGGCTCGCTGGCGCTATTGCACTACCTGCTGCGCAACCTGCGCGATGCGCGCTGGCTGGTGGTCGCCACCTATCGCGAGGT
>JANMQY010000061.1:0-102785 GCA_031370785.1 Candidatus Eiseniibacteriota bacterium
CCCGCACGCCGGCGGCCGGCGAGGCCGGGGCAGTGGCCGCCGGCGGACCCGATGAACGCGTGACCGGGCGCAGTGGATTCGCCCTCGTCTTCTCGGATCGCTATCTGCTCCTGATCGCGTTCCTGATGCTGGTCTACAACCTCGTGAACACCAACGGCGAGTACATCCTCGGCAAGACGGTCGTGATGCTGTACACCCTGGCGCACGGCGAAGCTGCCACCGGAAGCCTCGACGCGAAGAAGGTGATCGGAGAGTTCTACGGCAACTTCTTCACGCTGGTGAACCTGATCTCGGCCGGCATCCAGGCGCTGGTCGTCTCGCGCGTGCTCAAGCACTTCGGCGTGCGGGTCGCGCTGCTCGTACTGCCCGTGGTGGCGATGGCCGGCTACATCTCGATGGCGTTCGTGCCGTTGCTCTCGTTCATTCGCACCGCCAAACTGGCCGAGAACGCGCTGGACTATTCGCTGCAGAATACCACGCGGAACGCGCTTTACCTGCCCACGAGCCGCGAGGCGAAGTACAAGGCGAAGCAGGCCAACGACACCTTCTTCGTGCGCTTCGGCGACGTGCTCTCGGCCGGCTTCGTCTTCGCGGGGACCACGTGGCTGGGCTTCGCGCCGAAACACTTCGCACTGGTGAACGTCGGCCTGATCGTGATCTGGCTCGTCCTCGCGGTCGCCATTGGCCGGCGCTTCAAGCAGCTTTCCGGGACAACCTAGGAGGAGTCCCGGTCGTGGCCTCATTCTCGCCGCGCCGCCTGTTCGATAGCCTGAGCCGCAGGCTTGGGATCGAGCCGCACGAAGGCCGTCTGCTCGTGCTCATGGGCGCGCTCGTCACGACCCTGATGTGCGCGTACACGATCGCCAAGGTGCTGCGCGACGCCCTGTTCATCGCCGAATTCGGCGCGCTCTCGCTGCCCTATGCGTACATCGGAGTGGCGCTGGCTTCGGTCGCCTTCGTATGGCTGGAAGGCGCGGTGGCGAGCCGGCTCACGCGTGTCGGCGCCGCCCGATTCAATCAGTACGCCGCGGTCGGATTCGGCGCGCTCGCCGCCACCATGCTTCCGATCTCGCCCCACTGGACGATCGTCTGGTTCTACCTGTGGACCGGCAGCCAGGCGATGATGCTCCTTCCCCACTTCTGGGGACTCGCGCTCGACGTGTGGGACTCGCGACGCGCCCGGCGCGTGTTCCCGGTTCTGGCGGGGTTCGGTCTGATCGGCGGGCTGGCGGGCGGCGCGTTTTCCGCGTGGTCGACGCCACTGGTCCGGCGGGTGGGCCTGATGTGGTTCATGGTCGCGCTGCTGGTCCTGTCCCATCTGCTGAGCCTGGTCGTGGAGAGATATCGCGCGCGCCGGCCGAGCGCGGTCGAGGCCAAGTCGACGGCCTCGCGCTGGGAGATCATCCGCAGATCGAGGTACATCAAGATCTTCGCCTTCGGGCTGGCGCTGTCGGTCATTGTCGGAACGCTCGTCGACTTCCTGTTCAAGTACTACATCCAGCACGTCTATACCAACCCCCAGACCCTTACCCGGTTCCTCGGCAAGTTCTACGTCGTGCTCAACTCGGCGGCGCTGCTCTTTCAATTTGGCGCCGCCGGATGGCTGATGCAGCGGCTCGGACTCGGAACGGCCAGCGGATTGCAGCCGGCCTCCATCCTGCTGCTCTCGGCGTGGGTGGCGCTGAGCCCGGGATGGTGGGCGATCAACGCGCTGCGCTCGATCCAGGGCGTGCTGTCCCAGTCGCTGGGCAAGGCGGCGACCGAGATCTACTACGCGGCGATCCGCCCCACCGAGCGCCGGCTGATCAAGCCCGCCATCGACACGCTCGTCGAGCGCTGGTCCGACGCGGTCGTGGGCGTGATGCTGATCGTCGTGCTGCAAGCGCTGCGTATCCGCATCCCGGCGATCGCGATCGGGACCGCGGTCCTCGCGGGACTGTGGCTGGTCTTCAACATCCTTCTCAATCGCGAGTTCGGCACCGCCTTCGAGAAGGCCCTGAGCAGTCGCTGGATCGATCCCGAGGCGGCTCCCGAGTCGATGCGGATTCCTTCGGCGCGCAGGGCGCTGCTCGAGGCGCTGCGATCCGGCGACGAGCCTCACATCGTGCTCGCCCTCCAGCTGAGCCAGGCCACACGCGATCCGCAGATCTCCGAGGCCGTGCACAATTGCCTGCGACACCCATCGCCGAACGTCAAGCTCGCGGCGGTGCAGGCCATGGAGTCGATGCGACTGCGTGATCGCGAAGGAGTGATCGAGGGTTTCCTCGAGGACCAGGACGAAGGACTGCGCCGTGCCGCGGTGGGATACCTGCTCTCGCTGGGCCGGAATCCGACCGCGTTCGCGCGGCGCCTTCTCGAGGGAGAGGACGCGGCGCTTCGCCAGTATCTGATCGACGCGCTTTTCGAGCGTCCCTACGCGGCCGCCGGCGTGCTGACCCCTCAGTGGATCGACGCTCGCATCGAGTCCGGATCGCGCGAGGATCTGCTGCTGGCGGCGCGTGCGCTGGGCGTGATGACCGGCCACGTGCCGGCACAGAAGCTGCGCGCGCTGCTGGCGAATCCGGACGTCGAGATCCAGCGCGAGGCGCTGCGTTCCGCGACCCGGCGACCCAGCCCCGAGTTGCTCGATGTCCTTCTCAAGCTGCTTCCGGTTCCCGATCTGAGCTACGAAGCGCGCCAGGCGCTTGCCGCGATCGGCGACCCCGCGGTGCCGGGGCTGCGGCAGCTTCTCGGTGGGGAGAGCGGGGCGCACCCGCAGGAACTCGCCGCACGCACGCTGGCAGGTATCCCGAGTCCGAACTCGATCGATGCGCTCATGTCACTGGTGCGGAGCAGCGATGTCCGGCTGCGCTACCTCGGGCTGCGCGGACTCGCCCGGATGCGCGTTCGGGTCGGACTTCCGGTGCTCGCGCGATCCAGCGCGCACCGGATGTTCCTGCGCGAGCTTCACGACTACCGCCATGCCCGGGAGTCCGCGCTCGCGCTCGAGAAACATCCCACGCCCGGGATCCGGCTCCTGGGCGAGAGCTATCGCGAGTCCGCGGAAATGGCCCTCGAGCGCGCGCTTCAGGCGCTCGCCTGCTGGTACGAGCCGAAACCGCTGCCCGGCGTCTTCGAACGCCTCAAGTCCCCCACCCACGAGACCGCCTCGCCCGCGCTGGAGTATCTTGGGCACGTGCTGCCACGCCAGGTGTTCCGTCCGGTCCAGAGGATCTTCGAGGCGCGCGCCCTCGACGAGCCCGATGGCGCCGTGGGTGATGACGATCTTGTCGCGCGTATCCGCCAAGCATGGGAATCGGGAGACGAGTGGCTTCGCGCGTGCGCCGTGCACGCCTCACGCGCCATCGCCGGCTTCGATTCCCGCCTGTTCTCCAGCGGCGATCAGGGAAGCGCGCTGGTTCGCGCCGAGCTGGCCGCGCTCGCCGGCCGCTCCGGCGCTGCGAAGCCGGTTTCGGTGGAGACCTAGAGATGCTGACCCCGGTCGAACGCGTGCTCATCCTGAAGAGCGCCGATCTGCTCAAGGACGTCGGTCCGCGGCGCCTGCTCGAGCTCGCCGAAGTCGCGCGCGAGATCGAAATTTCGAAGGGCGAGACGATCTACAAGGAGGACGACCCCGCCGACGCGCTGTACATGGTGGTCGAGGGGCGCGTGAGCATCGTGACCGGAGAGCGGACTTCCGAAGTGGGCCCGGGCGAGGCTTTCGGAACCTGGGCGCTGGTCGACGACTCCGGGCGGGGTCATCGGGCGGAGTGCATCGAGGACGGCCGCACGCTGGCTCTACACCGCGACGAATTCTACGATGTGGCGGCCAGTGATCTGACGCTGCTGCAGGAGGTGGTGCGCGCGCTCGCACGGCGCCTGCGCGCTCTGGTCTCGGATCAGCCGGAGGAAGCGCGGGTCGAGGGCGAAGGTGTCGAGAAGCCCGAGGCTCTGGTGAAGGCCGAGACCGCGGCCGCGGAATCCGCGGCGGCAGCGCCCGAGACCCCGCCCCCGACGCCGGGCGCCGCGCTGGCGGCGGCGGCTCTCGGTCAGACCCTGCCCGAGAGCACGACCCAGGAAGCACGGCGCAAGCCCGAGCTGCCGCGCGAAGACATCGTGCCGACGCACGCGCCCGAAGTCGAGCCGAAGTCCCCATAGTCAATGGCCGGGAGGAACGCATGGACGGACTGAAACTGCGAAAACCGAGCGAGGATTTCTTCAGCTGGTTCGAAGAGGCGGCGCACAACAACGTCGAGGCGGCGCTGCTGCTCGACCGGATGTGCAAGGAGTTCGGCCGCTCGGAGGAGATCGTGCGCCAGCTGCACGACCTCGAACACAAGGGCGACGGCATCTCGCACGCCGTCTACAAGAAGCTCAACAAGGTCTTCATGCCGCCGCTCGATCGTGAGGACATCATCGCGATCACGATCGCGCTCGACGACGTGATGGATCACATTCACGAAGCCGGTGACGCGATGTGCATCTACAACATCAAGGAGCCGACCAGCGTGGCGCGCGAACTCGCGACCGTCATCGTCGGGTGCACCACGCAAGTCGAGCAGCAGATGCCCAATCTTCGCAGCCGCCGCTCCATGCGGCGGGTCGAGGAGGGCATCATCGAGATCCACCGGCTCGAGAACCAGGCGGACGCGCTGTTCCGCCAGGGGACCATGGACCTGTTCCACAAGCCTCACGACCCGACTCACGTGATCGCCTGGAGCCGGATCTACGAGACGATGGAGCAGGTGACCGACCGGTGCGAAGACATCGCGGATGTCCTGCGCGGGCTGGTGATCAAGCATGCCTAGCGAAGGCGTGACGCCGCTGCTGGTCCTGCTGGTTTCGCTTGCCGTCGTGTTCGATTTCATCAACGGGTTTCACGACACGGCCAATGCGGTCGCGACTGTCATCTCGACGCGCGTGCTGCGACCGTGGGTGGCGATCACGATGGCGGGCGTGCTGAATTTCGTCGGAGCCATGAGCGGAACCGAGGTCGCCCGGACGATCGGTAGCGGGATCGTCGGCGGCACGGTCCCGCTGGTCGCGATCACCGCGGCGCTGGTGGGCGCGATCGCGTGGAATCTGTTCACGTGGTACTTCGGCATTCCGAGCAGCTCCAGCCACGCGTTGATCGGCAGCCTGCTCGGCGCGGGCATCGCCAGCCTGGGAATCGGCTCGGCGCACTGGAACGTGCTGGTCGACAAGGTCGCCATGCCGCTGGTCCTGTCCCCGATGGTCGGATTCTTTTTCGCGCTCTTCCTCATGAGACTTCTGGTGCGCATCTTCGGCTCGATGAGTCCCGCCCGAGTCGGTCCGATCTTCCGACGGTCGCAGGTCGTTTCAGCGGCGTTCATGGCATTCAGCCATGGCAGCAACGATGCCCAGAAGACCATGGGCATCATTACGCTGGGCCTGGTCAGTGCAGGACTCCTGCCGACGTTTCACGTGCCCACCTGGGTGATCGGATTGAGCGCGGCCGCGATGGGCGCCGGAACGCTTGCCGGAGGCCGGCGCATCATTCACACCATGGGCACTCGGCTCGCGCATCTCGAACCGATCCACGGCTTCGCCGCGGAAACCGCGGCGGCGACGGTAATCGAGACCGCGTCGCGTTTCGGCTTTCCCCTGAGCACCACTCACGTGATCAGCTCGAGCATCCTCGGCGCCGGCGCGGCACGGCGCCTGAATGCGGTGCGCTGGGAGGTGGTGCGCACCATGGTCGGCGCCTGGGTGCTCACGATTCCGGTCACCGCAACACTGGGATTTCTAACGGCGCTGGCCGCACGAGCCGTGTTTCACTAGTCGAGCCGTCCTTCCCGGGCGGAGTCGAGAAGAGACCGACACGGAGGATGGAATGAAGCGTATTGCCGACCGTCTGCAGGTGCGCGGCCGCAAGGTTCGCCTGTCCGAGTGGAAGCCGGGCGCGACCCCCGGGTGCAAGGACAAGGAAGATGCGGCGGAGCGGCTCGCGAAGAACCTCGCACGCATCGATGAGCTGCAGTATCGGCTCTATGCCGAGGCCAAGCGCTCCCTTCTCATCGTGCTGCAGGGAATGGATACCTCGGGCAAGGATGGCGTGATCCGCAAGGCCATGACCGTATTCAACGCGCAGGGTTGCAAGGTCTGGCCGTTCAAGGTGCCCACCCACGAAGAGGCCACGCATGATTTTCTCTGGCGCATCCACCGCGCGACCCCCGCGCGCGGCGAGGTGGCGATCTTCAACCGGTCGCACTACGAGGACGTGCTGGTGGTTCGAGTGCACGACCTCGTGCCGCGCGAGGTCTGGTCGGGGCGCTACGACGTGATCAACGATTTCGAGCGCTACCTGAACAGGAACGGCACCGAGGTGATCAAGTTCTTCCTGCACATCAGCCGGAAGGAGCAGCGCGACCGGTTGCTCGCGAGGCTCGAGGCACCGACCAAGCGCTGGAAGTTCAGCGATGCCGATCTCGCCGAGCGAACGCACTGGCAGAGCTATCAGCGCGCGTACGAGGATGCGCTCGCCCGATGCAGCACCAAGTACGCACCGTGGTACGTCATCCCGGCCGACCGAAAGTGGTATCGCGACTTCGCGGTCTCGGACATCGTCGCGGACGTGCTCGCGAAGATGGATCCGAAGCTGCCCAAGGCGAAACTCGACGTGAAGGGGCTGCGCGCGCGCCTGATGCGACCGTAGAGGTGAGCGTCCGGTTTATCGCTCCCTCCCGGGCGTGGCGCCAGCTCGCGATGGCGCTTGCGTCAGTTGACCAGCATGTAACGCGTACAAGCGCGCCATTCCCTTTCTTACAACGATCGCTCATTTTTTCGGCCGTGCCCGTTGTCAAAACACGACTTCCGGAGACGCAGCCGATGGCATGGAACCTGCGTTATGTCCCTCCGAGCGAGTTCCCCCGGCTCGCCGCGTGCCGATATCTGGACGGAACCACCCTTCGGAAGCGGGAGAGCCTCATGGTTGCACTGACTGACGATCTGACTGCGGCGCGCCGCTTCTGCGAGAGCCTCGGGGAAGCGCTGCGGACCTTCCAATACCGCATGCAGACCGATGACGAGATCACCGGGATGGTGAAGGCCGGCAACCATGAGGCCTTCGACGCGCTGGTCATGCGCTACCGCGACCGCATCTACGGTCTCGCGATCGCCTCGCTCGGCAACGAGGAAGAGGCCGGAGAAACCGTGTGCCAGGCCCTCACCTCCGCGTTCCACGACGTGCGCTCGGTCGGACCGGAGTGCTCGACCGGAACCTGGCTTTACCTCCACGGCCTGCGCGCCGTATTCTCGCGCCTTGAAAAGTCGCCCGGCGGTTACGCGATCGAAACGCGTGCGCCGATCCAAGAGGACAATCTCGAGGTCGCCTGAGAATCCGGAAGATTCCCACCTCCCTTCGATGAGCATCCCGCGTGAACAGCAGCGGGCACGGCTGCTGGGCATTGCACGACGTGCGATGCTGGAGCGCGGGCTCGAGCCGGACTTCCCGGCCAAAGCACTGGCCGAGGCGAAGTCATTCCCCGGTGACGTCGCCCGCGAGGCTCCCGATGTGCGCGATCTCCGCAAGCTGGCCTGGTGCTCGATCGACAACGATGATTCGCGCGATCTCGACCAGCTGACGGTCGCCGAGTCGCTCCAGGGCGGCAAGACCCGGATCCTGATCGCAGTTGCGGACGTCAGCGCGGCCGTCGGGCTGGGCTCGGCGCTCGATGCGCATGCGCGGACCAACACGACGTCGGTCTACACGCCGGGCCACAATTTTCCGATGCTGCCCGACCTGCTGAGCACCGACCTGACCTCGCTGGTGATGGGCGAGGATCGGCTGGCCATGATCGTCGAGATCGTGGTCGACGCGGAGGGCGACCGCGGAGCGGGGGTTGTCTTCCGGGCCACTGTGCGCAATCAGGCCAAGCTCGCATACAACAGCGTGGGGCCCTGGCTCGAGGGCGAAACTCCCGTGCCCGAGGCGGTTGCGGCCGTTCCTGGCCTGGCCGATCAGCTGAGGCTTCAGGACCAAGCGGCTCAGCGCCTGCGGGCCAACCGCCATCAGCGTGGAGCGCTCGAGCTCGAGACGCTCGATGTGCGGGCGAAATTCGACGGCGATGCGGTGAGCGCGCTGGTGGCCCAAAGGCGCAACCGCGCCCGGGAACTCATCGAGGACTTCATGATTGCCGCCAACAGCGCCATCGCCGGCTTCCTCGAGAGCCACCAGCTTCCGATCGTGAGACGCGTGGTGCGATCCCCGGAACGCTGGCCGCGCATCGTGGAGATCGCCCGCGCGCTCGGCGAGCGGCTGCCGGCCGAGCCGGACGCGAAGGCGCTCAACGCATTCCTCATCAAGCGCCGCGCAGCGGACTCGCTGCGCTTTCCCGACCTCTCGCTTGCGGTGATCAAGCTGCTCGGCCGCGGAGAGTATGTCGCGACCTTCCCCGGCCAGCCCGTGATCGGTCATTTCGGTCTGGCCGTGACCGATTACACGCATTCCACCGCCCCCAATCGACGCTACCCGGATCTGATCACCCAGCGATTGCTGAAGGCGGCTCTCGCCGGCGCTCGGGTTCCGTACGATCGCGGCGCTCTCGGGGCGCTGGCGGCGGAATGCACGCTGAAGGAGGACGCGGCCCAGAAGGTCGAACGCCTGACGCGCAAGGCGGCGGCGGCGCTGTTGCTCGGCGACCGGATCGGCGAGGAGTTCGACGGGATCGTGACCGGCGCTTCACCCAAGGGAACCTGGGTCCGGATCTTCGATCCACCGGTCGAGGGCCGGATCGAGGAGGGCAGTGAAGGGCTCGACGTCGGAGACACAGTGCGGGTCAAGCTCGTGCATACCGACCCCGATCGCGGATTCATCGACTTCGTCCGCCGGTCTCACGCTCCGATCGGCCGATCCTCGGCCGCCCACGCTCGATCCAGCAGGTAGATCCGGCGGGCGAGGCTGCCGGCAAAGGCATCCTCGCGCGCCCCGGTTCTACTTGACCACGACCTGCCGATTCATGAGCTTGAGCACGACGATGACCAGGATCACGACGATCAGAACGCCGATGATGGCGCCGGTCGCATCCCCGCCGCTCGGCAGACCCTTGGAGGCGCTGGCGAGCGTGTGCAGGTCCTGGTCCGACATGCTGGCGAGCCGGAGCTGGGCATCCGCCGGCGAAACGCCGTAGTCCCGCAGCTTCTGCGCGACCACCTTGTTCTCGAGCGCCCGCTGCGCGACCAGCAGGTCGGCGTCGCGCGCCGATGCGATTGTGGTCGAGCCCGACAGACTCGAGGGTGCGAGACCGGCCGCGGCCGGAGCGATGTCGAGAGCGCCCATGTACAGAACGACCACGAGCGCAGTCCAGAACCTGAGCTTGCGCGGGAACATTTTCATGTCGTACCTCTCGATGTGAGGAACTGGTGGCGTCCGGCAAGGACTGCCGGCACGGTGATCGACTACAGAACCTTGCGGCCCTGAATGACCCTTACCAGCACGACGATGATGGCAATGACCAGCAGGAGATGGATCAGCCCGCTTCCGACGTGAAGCGCGAAGAACCCCAGCAACCACAGGATCAGCAGCACTACCGCAATCGTCCAAAGCATGGATGAGACCCTCCCTTTGTAAGTTGGGGGCGGCAGGGCACCTTCCCTGCCGCCTCCACCATCAGTGGCGTCCCGCTACGGCAGCGCCACCGCGTTGGCATCCATCGTCACTGCTCCGTTGCGCGCCAGGGCACGCCCCGACAGCGATGTGCCGCTGACGAGCGTGATGCTCGACAGCGCCACGATGTTGCCCCTGAACTGAGTGCCCGTGCCCAACGTCGCGCTGCTCCCGACCTGCCAGTAGACGTTGTTCGCGGCGGCGCTGCCGATGAGATTGACCTGTGCGTTGGTCGCAGTCGTCAGCGTGCTCCCGATCTGGAAGATGAAGACCGCGTTGGGGTCGCCCTGCGCATCGAGCGTGACGTTGCCGGTGAGCTGAGCCGACGACGCCCAGAAGTAGACACCGGGCTGGAAGGTGCGACCCCCCAGGTTGATGCCGGTCATGGTGGCGTTACGTGCCCGGCCGGCCAGATCGTTGTACGCGATGGTGAGATCGGCCTGAGCGGCCGCCGCGGCGGCATCGTTGACGTGAATCGTTCCTCCGGTCGGCTGACCTGCCGGAATGCCGGTGATCGACGACCCGGGACTGACGCCGACGTCGCCGACGATGGTGGTGGTCGCGCCCGTGTTGGTCACGGTCGAGCCCCCCAGGATCACGAAGGTGGACGCGGTGCCGAGTGCCGAGGGAGCCGGACCGCCTCCGGGAGGCGCTCCCGGTACCACGCATACTTTGGTGGGCGAATGGCAGCCGCACATTGCCGCGATCAGCGCGGCAGCCGACAGAATGGCGGCGAGCCGAGCGTGGCTTCGTTGAAGAGTTCGCATTGTGGCCCCTCCTTATATGTGAGACCAGAACCGTGGGTTCGTTTCGTCTCGGGCTCGGGCAGCGCCCCCTTGCCGCGGAGCTCTGTCGGGTCCGTCCCGCGAGTCCGCGCCGGCGGATGGCGGGCAGCCGTGGCTGCCCGGTCATACGCCGGCGCCCGACTCAGCGCTTGATCTGCTGCAGAACCTCCTTGTTCAGCACCGTGAATTCGACCCGACGGTTCTGGGCCATGTTCTCGGGGCTGGTGTTCGGCACCAGCGGCTTCGACTCGCCGTAGCCCTTGGCGATGAGCTGCGTCGCCTGGAGCTTCGGGAAGTGCTGCAGCAGGTAGGCACGTACCGAAGCCACTCGCCGACGGCTGAGCGCCAGGTTGTACGCATCGCTGCCACGCGAATCGCAGTGACCGCCGATTTCGATCTTGAGCTGCGGCCACTTACTCAGCACCTCGCCGACCACGTCGAGCGTGTGGCGGAACTCGGGCAGAATGTTGGCCTTCGCAGTCTCGAACTTGACGTCCTGCAGACGGATCATGCCGGTGTCGAGCAGCTCCATCTCGCGCTGCCGGACTTCAGTCAGCTGGCAGCCGTCCGAATCCACCTTGGTGCCGAGCGGCGTGTCCGGGCATTTGTCGAGCCCGTCGCATACGCCGTCGCCGTCGGTATCGACCGGGCAACCGTTCACGTCCACCTTGCAGCCCTGCGGAGTGTTCGGGCAGGTATCCACACCGTCGCACACGCCGTCCCCGTCCGAATCGATCGGGCAGCCGCGCTCGTCCACGGTGCATCCCCTTGGCGTATCGGGGCACTGGTCGATGCCGTCCCAGACGCGGTCGCCGTCGGAGTCGTTCGGGCAACCCTTCGCGTCGACGGTCGCGCCGCGCGGAGTATTGGCGCACTGGTCCAGCCCATCGCAGACGCCGTCGCCATCCGAGTCGGTCGGACAGCCGTTCGCGTCCACCGTGCATCCGTGCGGCGTGTCGGGGCACTTGTCGAGCTTGTCGGGGACGCCGTCCCCATCGCTGTCTTCGTCCCTGCCGCCGAATGCGAAAACCAGTCCGGCGCCGGCGATGACATTGTTGATGTGGGCTTTCGAGTAGTTCTTCTTCGGGATGAGGAGCACGTCACGTGCTTCGAGTCTCAACCCGATCGCATTCGTGACCTTGACCTTCAATCCGACCGCGCCTTCAAAGGCGCCGTCCTTGTCGTCCGCGCTCCACCGCGGCACGAACTTCGAGACGCCGCCGCCCAACGAGATGAACGGATTGATCGCCCGGGGCTTGGAGGAGACCAGCATCAGGTTGGCCGACAGATGGGTCCAGCTCGCATCCGCGCCGCATGACTTGGTCTGGGTGTATCCGCCCGCGAAATCGAGCCAGAGCGGGCTTGCCAGCCTCACTCCGAGCCGGCCGCCGACGTAGAGATCGTCGTTGAGCGTCAGTCCGCTCGCCGCCTTGAGTTCGTCGTCGAAGAACGTCCAGCCTCCGAACGGAACCAGGTTGAAGCGTTTCTCTTGGAAGTCCGATGCGACCGCCACCTGTGAAAGCAGCGACGCAGTCAGGACGATCAGCGGAAGCCATACTCGTTGGCGCATCATTGAAATCCTCCGATCCGTGAAGGCGAAGACTCCGATCCAGGGGCGGAGTCCATGCCCATTCCCTTCATCATCCGGAGCACGGACTTCGCGGCCGGCCGGCGGTATCAAGGGTCCTCTTTGAACTGGTGGTTACACTTCGCTGGGCCTGGTACTGCGAGACGAGGGCAAGTGTCCCGTTCGCTCCGGCTCGAGGTATGACGCGGGGTGTTGAAGCGGCAGGAAGGCCGGATTGCTCAGAAGTAATCGCGATCTTATCACGGAACCGTCGTTGCGGAGACTGGGCCCTGCGCGGAATGCGCGGGCGGGCGTCGCGACGGCTCGAGACTGTTCCGAATGGTTCCCAGAGCGCCGGACGATTTATTCGTGACCGGGTCGACCAGCGTCGCCCGCACGACGAATCGTTTCGGGGCCGGTCCGACCCAGTGGAACGGATAGCAGGTGACCAGGGTCAGCGACTGCGCGTCGGTCGGGGCGAGCAGGTCGACGCGGCGCGGATCGACCACGGCGTTCCACGCGACCCGATAGGTATAGGTTCTCTCGACAGTCTGGATGCGGATGAGGTCGTCGTTGCGCACCGCACCGAGGCCGCGGAAGAACGTGTCGCGGTGACCTGCGAGCGCGACGTTCCCGGGCTGTCCCGGCTGGGCGGTCGATGGGATGTGTCCGACCGCACGCTCGAGAACCTTGCGATCCACACCCTGGTCGATCATCGCCGAGATCCCGAGCCGCGGGATCTCGATCCTGCCAATGCCCGACGGAACGCCTGGAGACTCGATCCGGTTCTGCGACTTGCCGGCGCTCGAGATCTCGCTGTCGTCTGCCTCCTGCACCGCAGTGTCGAACGCCCGGGATTGCGCGGATTGGAAGGCGTGCGCCTCGCTGTAGCTCTTGAGCCACATTCCGACGAGAACCAGCCCGAGCAACATGAGCCCGCTGTCGACCCAGCGAAGCGACGGGCGCAGGACCATCACGTGGCTCCTAGTCCCGTGCGGGATCCGACCGGGCACTCGCCGCGGTCTGGCCCGCCGAATTGGAATGGAACAGTCTGCCGATGCCGGCGGGAATCTCCGCCAGGACGCCGGGGTGACCACCGAGGAAACGCTTGCCAATCTCGCGGGTCCGGGCGGGCTCGGCGAATTCACGCGGCTCGACCGGCGCGTAGGTGATCAGCGACTTGTCGCGCCGTGCCAGCGCACGGAGCAGACCGAGCGCGATGATCACGCTCAGGATCCAGACCACGTTGCAGATCGCGATGACAAGTACGCTCACTGAACCGAGTGTCATGGTGTCCTTCTCTGCCGATCTGGTTCGATCAGTGTCGTGGACGGCGCAGCTGCACGAGTACGCCCGAGGCTCCGAGCGCAATCAGGCCCAGCAGGCCGATCAGCGACTGGTCGCCGGCCGTCTGCGGGAGCATGTCGTCGTAGTTGGTGGCCATCCGGGAGCGCTGCTCATCACCTGAGATCAGCGCGCTCCGGCTGGTGGCTTCGTGGTCACGGTTGTATTCGGAAGCGCGGTAGCGACGCTCGTAGACGGGCCGCGCTGAAATCCTGCGCTCTGCGGAGGACGTCTCGTACCGGTCGGACCGATATGCGGCACCAGTTTCATCCTCGCCGTCCCGGATCGGAACCACACGGGAAACGTAGTAGCGGCCGTCCTCCATGACCTTGAACTCGGCGCGCATCACCATGCCGGGCTCGAGGTCGATGGGCAGCATCGTGCGCGAATCCATCATCAGCGTGACCTGCTCGTTCTGATCCGTGTCGACGATGAGCTTGCGATCCCCGACCGCGACCACCGTCCCGACGATCATCGGCTCCGTCCGGAGCACGTGCTCGCTGGTGCTCGGGATGGACGCGAATGCCGTCCCCGAACACAGCGCCAGCATCGTGACTACCAGGCGAAACAGACGTCTCTTCATCGCTGATTCCTCTCGACTTCCTGGCGCCCGAAGCGGGCCGCCTGTCAACGGAGCGCCTAGTGATCCTGGCGCGCCGGTGGGACCGAGCTCTCCGTGTTTTCCCCCGCGCCGGGCTCGACCAGCTGCGGGGCGCTGACGGCGATCACTGCCAGGCCGTCCGAAGGCACCGTCCCCGCGCTCGGCATCGGGTGACGACCCGAGATCGCAATCAGCAGCGCAATGAACGGGAGAAGGACTAGGAATCCGGTGAGCAGTGATCGGAACGAAACCATCTGAAAACTCCGAACTCGAGTGATTTGAGCCTTGATACTCACGCCGCAGCGAAGCCGGCGGCCTGCCGGGTACGCGAGATTGATGCCAGCACGCGGAGCCGACGTCGCGTTCGCTCAGAGTGTGTTGCCACCAGTGGAACTAGCCCCGCCGAATCGAAGCGAATCGACGATTCGAGGAGGGGCAAATGGGGGGTAGATTCTTCAAAGTGGGGAAGATTCTGCAAAGAAGTCCTGACATGAATCAGGGCGTGTGGGGAGGGGAATACGGACATGGACGGAATCGACTCTTCGTGCCGAAACGCCGAGCGGCGATGGAGCCTTGGCTCCATCGCCGCTCGCGCGGAATCCGCCGGTCGTGGGGAACTCCCGACGTCAGGACTTCCGGCGGCGAGTGCGGCTGGCTCCACCGAATGCGAGGAGGCTCAGCGACACGAGGGTAAGCATCCCGGGTTCCGGGACGGCGTTCACCGGATTGCCAGGATTGCCCGGTGTAGGATTCGGGTCATGGGACCCGGTAGGAACTCCGGCAGGCGGCAGATTCCCGGCATCGCCCGCAGGCTTGGGCCGGGTGTCGATCAGCCACTTGTCCGAGGGAAGATGGCCAAGCTGAACGTAAGCTCCCGCTGCGAGCGGAACCACCAGCATCGCCAGTGCGCAGATACCGACGCAGATGGACAACCTCGATCTCAATTTCATGTTCATGGCTCCTTCGATTACGGCAGCCCGCACCACTCGCATCGGATGAATTGCTGCCCACTTCTGCCCGCATCTCGGTCGCGTCGGGGGTTTTCGCTATGCGAGAACGTCCCGGCGCCGAGCGAAGGATACGCGAGATTGATGCCAACACCCTTGGCCGTGCCGCAAATGTCGCCGAGCGCGTTGCCGAGGAATGGACTACAGTGCCAGGCGAGCGAGCGTTCACGTGACGAATCGCCCACGAAACAGGGGTAGATTGTTCAATCCGAAGCAGAATGTTCAATGGGACCAATCGCGGGCGTCCTCGAGCGAAGCTCGATATCACAGCGAACGCACGCCGGCGTGCAACGAGAAGCATTTCGTATCGATTGGCAGCGGTCATTCGCTTCTTGCCGCTTTCCGCACCGATTGGAGGCGGAACTCGTCCTGATGTCGGGTCCGCGATTTCTCGAAATTATCAGAGCACACGTTTCCTTGACGCGTTCACCATGTGAAGCTGGTACTTCATCGTTACCGGGCGAAACCGGCCGCCGGCCACCCGGAACATGTCTTGCTCCATCGGCCATTCGCGCCCGCGGAAACTCGACCGGCACTCTCCAGCGTGGGCCGCGCGAAACACACCCGACACCCTTCGGGACTTTCAGATCATGATCGCCTCCTGGTGAGGCAAAGGAGCCCCTTGGCGCAGATCGAAGCGCCGGAGCAGCGACCGCCTGCTTTCGACGGGCATGCCGTGAGCCCGGGCGAGGCTCTCGGTGCCGCTTCCTTCATCGATGAGCCGATTCGCGCAGAAATCTTCGGTGTCGAGCGGTTCGAGCAGCACGCCGAGTCTCTCGCTGCAGCGCAGGTCGTTTCCGATTCGACGCGTGGCCGCCCGCTCTCGCCGCGTGTTCTGGAGAATGGCCGCGTCCTGCTGCAGTGCTACCGCACGATTGCGCTCGCGATCCGGCAGAAGCAGTCGATCACGCCGGCCGCGGAATGGCTCGTTGACAACTTCCACGTGGTCGACGAGCAGATTCGCGAGATCCGCGACGATCTTCCGGCCGGCTTCTACCGGCAGCTGCCCAAGCTCGCTTCGGGACATCTGCAGGGCTATCCGCGGGTCTATGGCGTCGCGTGGGCGTTCATCGCGCACACCGACAGCCGATTCGATCCGGAGCTGCTGAGGCGTTTCGTCGCCGCCTACCAGCGCGTGCAGCCGCTGACCATCGGTGAGCTGTGGGCAGTGGCGATCACACTGCGCATGGTCCTGGTCGAGAATCTTCGCAGGATCGCAGAGCGGATCATCAGCAACCGCGCCGCGCGCGAGGAGGCCGATGCGCTTGCCGACAGCCTGCTGAGCGAAGACGAAGGGGCCACCGGACGCGCGACCGCCGCGCTCGAGCTGCTCGCGAAGACCCCGCTCGCGACCGCATTCGTGGTGCAGCTCATCCAGCGCCTGCGTGATCTGGATCCGAAGGTGCTCCCGATGCTGCACTGGCTCGACCAGCGCCTCGCCACCGAAGGGACCTCCGCCGACGACGTCGTTCGCGCCGAACACCAGCGGCAGGCCGGCTCGAGCGTGACCGTTCGCAACATCATCACCAGCATGCGATTGATGTCGGCCTTCGACTGGTCCGACTTCTTCGAGAGCGTGAGCCTGGTCGACGGCGTGCTCACCAGCGGCAGCGATTTCGCCTCGATGGATTTCGCGACCCGCGATCGCTATCGACACGCGATCGAAGAGCTGGCGCGAGGCTCCAGCCACACCGAGCTCGAAGTTGCGCGCCGTTCGGTCGCGAACGCGGCGCGCGCACGCCTCGCGACCAATGGAGATGAGCCGGCCGATCCGGTCCGCCGCGGCGATCCGGGCTATTACCTGATCTCGCGCGGCCGCGCCTCGTTCGAGCGCGAGCTGGGATTCCGGGTCTCGGTGGGCGGCGCGCTGCTGCGCGCGTACGTTTGGGCCGCGGTCCCCGGCTATCTGGGCACGATCGTGCTCGGCACCGCCGCGATCATGGCGGTGCCACTGCTGCGTTGCCTCGATGAAGGCGTGCCCACCGCGAACCTCGTGCTGCTCGGCCTGCTGGTCGTGGTACCGGCGTCGGACCTGGCAATCGCGCTCCTCCATCACGTCGTGACCCAGCTGCTCGGACCCCGCCCTCTCCCGCGCCTCGAATTGCGCGAAGGCGTGCCGAAGGAGCTGAGGACGCTGGTCGTCATGCCCACCCTGCTGACCGGCCGCGCGACGATCGAGGAACAGGTCGAGCGGCTGGAAGTCCACTTTCTCGCCAATCCGGACGGGGACCTGCGCTTCGCGCTGCTGAGCGACTGGGCGGATGCGCCGAGCGAAACGCAGCCTGCGGATCAGGAGCTCCTCTCGATCGCGGCAGGCGGGATCGAACGGCTGAACGAGCGTCACGGCCCGGCGCCCGGCGGCGGCGAGCGCTTCCTGCTCTTCCATCGCCGGCGGGTGTGGAACGAGCGCGAGCGCAAGTGGATGGGCTGGGAGCGCAAGCGCGGGAAGCTCCGCGAGCTGAACCATCTGTTGCGTGGCTCGACCAACACCACGTTCCTGCCGGTGGAAGGACGCCCTCCCGAGACCGCTCCCGATGTCCGCTACGTGATCACGCTCGATGCCGACACCCGCCTGCCGCGCGGCGCGGCGATTCGCCTGATCGGAACCATGGCGCATCCGCTCAACCGACCGAGGTTCGACGAGCGCAACGGGTGCGTGGTCGAGGGCTACGCGATCGTGCAGCCGCGCATCACTCCCGCGCTTCCAACCGACCACGAAGGCTCACTCTTCCAGAAGGCGTTCTCGGGACCGTGCGGGATGGATCCATACGCTTCGGCGGTTTCGGACGTGTATCAGGATCTGTTCCAGGAGGGCTCGTATACCGGCAAGGGGATCTACGAGATCGACGCGTTCGAGGCCGCGCTCGGGTGCCGCGTGCCCGAGAACGCGATGCTGAGTCACGATCTCTTCGAAGGAATCCTCGCCCGCGCCGCGCTGGCTTCGGACGTCGAGCTGTTCGAGGAGTATCCGGCCCATTTCGAGGCGGCGGCCGCGCGCCAGCACCGCTGGGCGCGTGGCGACTGGCAGCTCCTTCCGTGGATCCTGCGGAGCGCGCCATCGACCGCGGGAGACCGAGCCCCTTCGGCCATCTCCGTGATCGGGCGCTGGAAGATGCTCGACAACCTGCGCCGCTCGCTCTCGGCCCCCACCGCGTTCCTGACCCTGATCGCCGGATGGTTCCTGGTGCCGAGCACCGCGATGGTGTGGACCGGATTCATTCTCACCACGATCGCGGTGCCGGCACTGCTCGCGTTCATGGCCGGGCTCGAGCCGCGTCGTTCCGGCATCTCGCTGCGCAGCCACTTTCGCGGGGTGCTGTCCGACCTGGCGATCGGGGTATCGCAGTTCGCCCTGAGCGTCACGTTCCTCGCGCACCAGTCGTGGCTGATGCTCGACGCGATCCTGCGCACACTGGTCCGCCTTTTCATCACCAGGCGCTCCCTGCTCGAGTGGGTGACGGCAGCGCAGTCCACCTACGCCGGAGAATTCGACCTCGCCGGGTTCTACCGGCGCATGGCTGGCGGCGTCGCGCTGGGTGCGGCCGCGGGAGTCGCGCTGGTCCTCGAACGTCCCTCCGTCTGGCCGGTGGTCGGCCCGTTCATCGTGCTGTGGAGCGCGGCCCCGGCGATCGCGCGCTGGATCAGTCTGCCGCCGCGGGCTCCCGGGGCCGCGCGAATCTCGGCTTCGGACCGGCGCATCCTGCGCTCGACCGCACGCCGCACCTGGAGTTTCTTCGAGACGTTCGTCACCGACGAGGATCACTCGCTCCCCCCCGACAATTTTCAGGAGGATCCCTCGCCGGTGGTGGCGCACCGCACCTCGCCGACCAATCTCGGCCTGTATCTGCTCTCGACCCTCGCGGCGCGCGACTTTGGATGGATCGGCACACTGGAGGCGGTCGATCGGCTGGAGGCCACGCTCGCCAGCATGGGCCGGCTCGAGCTGTATCGCGGCCACTTCTACAACTGGTACGACACACGCGAGCTTCGACCGCTCGAGCCGCGTTACATCTCGACTGTCGACAGCGGCAACCTCGCCGGACACCTGCTGGTCGTGATGCAGAGCTGCCGCGAGCTGCTGAACGCTCCGTTCGTGGGAACGCGGGTCTTCAGTGGTGTCGAGGATGCGCTCCTCCTGCTGCGTGCCGCGCGCGTGGACTCACCGCGCGCGCGCAGCGCGCTCCGGACTCAGCTCGGCCGCGCGATCGAAGCGCTGACCTCCTTGCTGGCTGCGGCTCCCACCGATGCCGCAGGCTGGACCGAGCGATTCGTCGAGCTGAGGGCGCGCTCCAGCGTGGTCTCGGATCTCGCGACCATGCTCGCGCTCGAGCGCGGAGAGCTGGCGGGCTCGGAATTGCAGCGGTGGGCGGAGGCGGCAAGGGCCTGCATTGAAAGCCAGGCGCGTGACGCTGCCATGTTCATTCCGCTGTTGCGGCTGGATCCGGAGACCCGCGCGAGCCTGGGCACCGGCCCATTGCTGGTGTCGGCCGGCTGGGCGGCGATCGAGCCGCTGCTCCGGACCATGCCGTCGCTCACGGACGCTCCCGAGCGCTTCGGCGCTGCCGCGCGCGAGCTCGACGCGATCCGCTCGGAGCTGCTGCACAGCGATCCGGCGAACCGTCGCGAGATCGGGTGGGTCGATGCGCTCACCCAATCGCTGCGGCGCTCGGTCGCCGAGGCGACCACGCTGATCCGCCGCCTGTCGGCGATCGCGCAGACCGCGGAGAACACCTTTCAGGCGACGGACTTCACTTTCCTGTTCGAACGCACGCGCAAGCTGTTCTCGATCGGCTACCGACTGATCGACGGCACTCTCGATCCGGGTTTCTACGACCTGCTGGCCTCTGAGGCGCGCCTCACCAGCTTCATCGCGATCGCCAAGGGGGACGTTCCCTCGCCACACTGGTTCCACCTCGGCCGCGCACTGACGCCGGTGAGCCATGGCTCGGCCCTGATCTCGTGGTCGGGCTCGATGTTCGAATACCTGATGCCCGAGCTGGTGATGCGCTCGCCGGCGGGAAGCCTGCTGCGGCAGACGTGCGAGCGCGTGGTGCGGCGGCAGATCGAATACGGCGCCGAGCGCGGCGTCCCGTGGGGGGTCTCGGAGTCGGCCTACAACGTGCGGGACCTTCACCTCACCTACCAGTATTCGAACTTCGGCGTGCCCGGGCTGGGTCTGCAGCGCGGACTCAGCGAGGCGATCGTGGTCGCTCCGTATGCCACCGCACTTGCCGCGATGCTCGATCCGGTCGCGGCCACGAGCAATCTGGCACGGATCACCGGAATCGGGGGCCGGGGAACCTATGGCTTCTACGAAGCACTCGACTTCACCGATACCCGTCTGCCTCCGGAGCAGGATGTCGCGATCGTGCGCGCATACATGGCGCACCATCAGGGCATGACGCTGGTGTCGCTGCTTAATGCCTTGCACGAGGGCGCGATGCGAACCCGATTCCACTCGGAGCCGATCGTCAAGGCCACCGAGCTGCTCCTGCAGGAACGCACCCCGCGCGACGTGCTGGTCGCGAGACCGCGCGTCGAAGAGGTGTCGACCGCCGGCCACGTGCGCGAGCTGATGGCGCCGGTGCTGCGCCGGTTCACCACCCCGCACGAGTCGGTCCCGCGCACGCATCTGCTCTCGAACGGGCGCTACACCGTCATGCTCACCGCGGCCGGCTCGGGATACAGCCGCTGGGGCGATCTCGCGGTCACCCGCTGGCGCGAGGATGCCACGCGCGACAACTGGGGCTCATACGTGTTTCTCAGGGACGCGCGGACGGGCAATGTCTGGTCGGCGGGATACCAGCCTTCGTGCGTCGCGGCGGACGCCTACGAGGCCACCTTCTCTGAGGACCACGCCGAGATCGTGCGGCGCGATCGCGGCCTCATCACCACGCTCGAGGTCGTCGTCTCGCCCGAGGACGATGCCGAGGTGCGGCGCGTGTCGGTCACCAACCTCGACATGCGCACCCGCGACATCGAGGTCACTTCCTACGCCGAGCTGTGCCTCTCCCCTCAGGCCGCCGATCTCGCACACGCGGCGTTCACCAATCTCTTCGTGCAGACCGAATTCATGCCCGAGCACTGCGCCCTGCTCGCGACCCGGCGAAGGCGCAGCATGGCCGACGCCGAGGTGTGGGCCGCACATCTGGCGATCGTCGAGGGCGAGACCTGTGCCGACATGCAGTACGAGACCGATCGCGAGCGCTTTCTCGGGCGAGGGCACGGAGTGCGCGATCCGATCGCGATGAACGACGGGCGTCCGCTGTCCAATACCGTCGGCTCGGTGCTCGATCCGATGATGAGCCTGCGCTGCACGCTGCGCATCCCCGCGGGCGGGACCGCCCGGGTCGTGTTCTCGACCATGGTCGCATCCTCGCGCGAGCAGGTGGTGGAGCTTGCCGAGAAATACCGCGATGCGCGCGTCTTCGAGCGCACCATGGCGCGAGCCTGGACGCAGGCGCAGGTCCAGCTCCATCACCTCGGCATCCGGCCCGACGAGGCGAACGTGTTCCAGCGGCTGGCCAATGGCCTGATCTATTCGGACCCCTCGCTGCGCCCTTCGTCCGATGTGCTCGCGCGCAGCACGCTGCCGGTCTCCTCGCTGTGGGCGCACGGCATCTCGGGAGACCGCCCCATCGTGCTGGCGCGCATCGACGACGCGGAGGACATCGAGATCATCCGTCAGCTACTGCGCGCACACGAGTACTGGCGCATCAAGGGATTGTGGGCCGACGTCGTCATCATCAACGAACACCCGCCCTCGTACGCGCAGGAGCTGCAGAACTCGCTGGCCGCGCTGGTGCGCGGCAGCCAGCAGCGGCTCTCCGCCGATTCGTCGGGAGTGCGCGGCAATCTGTTCCTGCTGCGCGCCGACCTGATCTCCGAAGAGGAGCGCGTTCTGCTCCAGACCGTCGCGCGCGCGGTGCTGCTCAGCCGGCGCGGCACGCTGTTCGAGCAGGTCTTTCGATCGCAGCGCACCGAAGCCCCGGCGGCTCCAGCGGCGACTCCGGCCCGATTCGAAAAGCGCCAGAGCGCGCCAGCGCCGGCGCCGGATCTGGAGTTCTTCAACGGACTGGGCGGTTTCGCCAACCAGGGCCGCGAATACGTGATCGTGCTCGCCGATGGCCAGCGCACACCGCGCCCGTGGATCAACGTGGTCGCAAATCCGGTGTTCGGCTTTCTCGCCTCGGAATCGGGATCCGGTTTCACGTGGTCGCTCAACAGTCACGAGAACCGGCTCACGCCCTGGTCGAACGATCCGGTCGGCGATCCCGCGGGCGAGGCGATCTATCTCCGCGATGAAGAGAGCGGCGAGGTGTGGACTCCGACCGCTCTGCCGATCCGCGACGAGTCGGCTTCCTACATCGCGCGCCACGGTCAGGGCTACAGCCGCTTCCGGCACGCCTCGCACGGCATCGTGCTCGATCTGCTGCAATTCGTGCCGGCCGAGGATTCGATCAAGATCTCGCGGCTGGTGGTGGAGAATCGCTCCAACCGCTCGCGCCGCCTTTCGGTCACGGCCTACGTCGAGTGGGTGCTCGGCGCCTCGCGCGGCGACCCGACCCCGCACGTCATTACCGGAATCGACCCGCAGACCGGAGCGCTGTTCGCGCGGAGCTCGTGGGGCGGCGAATTCGGCGGTCGCATCGCCTTTGCGGATCTCGCCGGGCGTCAGACTTCGTGGACCGGGGACCGGACCGAATTCCTCGGCCGCAATGGCGATTTGGCGCGACCCCGCGCGCTGGAAGGAGGCCTGCGGCTCTCGGGCAGGGTCGGAGCCGGACTCGATTCGTGTGCGGCGCTCCAGACCACGCTGGAGCTGCGCCCCGGCGCGCGCGCCGAGATCGTCATCTTCCTCGGCCAGACCGAGAACCCAGAGCGCGCCCGCGAGCTGCTGCAGCGTTATCGCACCGCGAACCTGGACGAGGTGGTGCGTGAGGTGGTGGGCCGCTGGGACGACCTGCTGAGCATGGTGCAGGTCACTACGCCCGAGCCGTCCATGAATCTGCTGCTCAATCGCTGGCTTCTGTATCAGACCCTGAGCTGCCGCATCTGGGCGCGCGCGGCGTTCTACCAGGCGGGCGGCGCGTACGGCTTCCGAGACCAGCTGCAGGACGTAATGGCGCTGAGCGCCACGAGGCCGGCCCTCACTCGCGAGCATCTCCTGCGCGCCGCGGCGCGCCAGTTTGTCGAAGGCGACGTGCAGCACTGGTGGCATCCGCCATCGGGCCGCGGCGTGCGCACGCGCATCAGCGATGACCTGTTGTGGCTGCCCTACGCCGTCTCGCGGTACGTCGAGGCCAGCGGCGACCATTCGGTGCTCGATGAAGTCGTTTCGTTCCTCGAGGGCGATGCGCTCGCCGAGGGACAGGACGAATCCTACTTCCAGCCGCGGCTCTCCCAGATCCGCGAGTCGCTGTTCGAGCATTGCGCACGCGCGCTGGATCGCAGCCTCGCCGTCGGCAGCCACGGTCTGCCGCTGATGGGCACCGGCGACTGGAACGACGGCATGAATCGCGTCGGCCGCGAAGGCCGGGGCGAGAGCATCTGGCTGGGCTGGTTCCTGCACCAGAATCTGCACGAGTTCGTGAAGCTCGCGAGCGAGCGCGGGGAGCATGATCGTGCGCTGCGCTGGCAATCCCACATGGAGCTGCTCGCCGTCGCGCTCGAGCGCGAAGCATGGGACGGGGAATGGTACCGGCGCGCCTACTTCGACGACGGCACGCCGCTCGGCAGCTCGCAAAACGACGAGTGCAAGATCGACTCGATCGCCCAGTCGTGGGGTGTGCTGAGCGGCGTCGCAGACCCGGAGCGCGCCGCCAGGGCGATGAGCGCCGTCGATCGACTTCTGGTGCGTCGAGCCGAGCGGCTGATCCTGCTGTTCACGCCGCCGTTCGATCGCACGCCGCTCGATCCGGGATATATCAAGGGCTACGTGCCGGGCATTCGGGAGAACGGCGGGCAGTACACACACGCCGCGGTGTGGACCGTCCTCGCCTTCGCCAGACTCGAGGATGGGGACAGGGCAGGCGAGCTATTCCAGATGCTGAATCCGATCACCCACACCGGCACGCCGGCCGACGTCGAGCGCTACGGAGCCGAGCCCTACGCGGTGGCGGCCGACGTCTATGCCGAGCCTCCGCACGTGGGACGCGGCGGCTGGACCTGGTACACGGGCGCCGCGGGCTGGCTGTATCGCGCCGGCATTGAATCCATCCTCGGGCTACACGTGCACGGCGCGGCGCTGGGGATCGATCCGTGCATTCCCACGGCGTGGCCGAGCTACACGATCCGGCTGCGCTTCCATTCGGCGACCTACGAGATCAGCGTCGAGAATCCCGACCACGTCTCGCGCGGCGTGGTGCGGACGGAGCTCGACGGAAAGTCGCTGGCCTGCAGCCGCGACATTCCACTTGCGGACGACGCGGCGGTGC
Source organism: Candidatus Eiseniibacteriota bacterium (assembly GCA_031370785.1). Lineage (GTDB taxonomy): Bacteria > Eisenbacteria > RBG-16-71-46 > RBG-16-71-46 > RBG-16-71-46 > DATJGS01. Next base: position 24,346 of record JANMQY010000061.1, read on the forward strand.
ATCGGGTGCTCATCGTGCTCGGGCGCTCCTGATCAGTCTCGCCAGCACGACCGCGGTGCGCTTCGCCTGCACCGCGAGCGTGCCGAGGTCCGCGGTCTCTCTCACGGTGTGCCCGCCGTCGCCCTTGAGCCCCATGGCGTCGATCGCCATCTCGACGTGCCCCTCCGCGAACGAGACGTCCGCGGCGCCGGCGCGGGCAGGGTCCACCGGCTCGACCGGGCCCTGCCCGAGATCGCGGCTGGCGGCATCCACCATCGCGAGCAGCCGGCGATTCCCCTGGCTCGGTGCCAGCGGCGGATAGCCGTCGTCGAATTCGATCGACGCGCCCGCGTGCGGCGGGCTGGCGGCGACGATGTGGCGCATCGCGGCCTTCGCCCACTCACGCTGCGCGACGCTCAACGTGCGCAGGTCGCCGCTCACCACGGTGCTCTCGGCGATCACGTTGTTCTTTCCGAACGCGGTCCCCCGGTTCTCGCTCTCGTCGAAGGTGACTGCCGTCCCGCCGACGATCGCGCCGGGATTCACCGTCAGGTACGGCTCGTGCGATAGCGAGTCATGGAATGCGGCGAGAATTCGCGCCGCCTCGTACACCGCGCCGCTGCCGATCTCGTCGCGAAAGATCAGCGAGGAGTGTGCGGGCTGCCCCGAGACACGCAGCACCCAGCCGCCTGCGCCGCGCCGCGCGATCACCACGTGACGCGGATCGCCGTCGCCGTCCTCGAACCCGATCGCGAGGTCGGCCCATTCGGCGGCCTGCACCAGGTCCCGGCGCGCGAGCTCGAGCGGCTCACCCGAATGCTCCTCGTCGCCGGTGAGCACGGCGGTGACCGAGATCCGGTTCAGCAACCCGACATCGGCCAGCGCCCGGAGCGCGGTCAGCATGACGACGTCTCCGCCCTTCATGTCGATCACGCCCGGGCCGCGGGCAGAGGTCTCGCTGAGGCGCTCAAAGCGCTGGAACGGGCTGTCCTTCTCGAACACAGTGTCGAGATGCCCGATGAGAAGCACCTTCGGGGCGCCGGCGCGCCCGTCGCGACGCGCGACGAAGTGTCCGGCCCGGCCCCACGCGGCGCCGCCGATCCAGCGGGTCTTGAATCCGAGGGCCTCGAAGGCCGGCCGAAAACATTCCGCGACCGCGCGCACGCCTTCGAAGTTCATGGTGCCGCTGTTGAGATTGACGGCGCGCTCGAGCAATGCGAGCGCCGCGGGTGTCTGGTGGTCGACCGACGCCACGATCCGACGCTCGTCGGGTGTGAGCCCGGCGGGCAGGGCAAGTCCGGGGGCGAGCAAAGTGAGCAAGAGCGAAAGCGCGAGAGCGGCCTTCATGCGGGCCACATGATGCGTGGAATCATGTGGCGGAGCAAGACGAGTAGCACCGCCCCCGCGCACCGCATCGGCGATCAGTGCTCCTTTCGAGTCCTGGCGCTCGGGTGCCTCTTCGCCGGCACCTTCGCGCCCTTCTCCTCGCCTCGGAGAGACCGATCGCAATCGCCTGCCTGCGGCTCTCGACCTTCGCGGCGTATTCGCGCCGTCCATTCGCGCCAGATGACAGCACCATTCATGCTGCGCGATTCATGACGCCCCGGGAGCCGAAACTTTCCGGCGTGGCCGCCTGCGGGCGAGTCGCCCGTGTAAACCGACGCCGGAATATTGTAGGCACTACATCCGAACATCCTGCCGAACGGCCGCAATGCCTAGCTAGTGGCGCGCATTTATCCATATGGCACAGAACCTGCCTATGGCCATCTGCGATATCAGCGGCACGAGTTGCGAGCGGGTGCTCGCAAACCCTCGAGAGGGTTCCATGTCGGCATCAATTCCGGAGGCTCTCACCATGAGTTCACGGTCGCGCGGAGTGACTTTCGAAATTCAGGAGAGAGAGAGCATCCCCTCCGCCGGATACGTGAGCGTCCTTCATCCGACGGAGTACCGCCTCTTCAGTGACCAGGCGCTGGTCGACCTCACTCGCGCGGGCAACAACACCGCATTTGATGAGCTGGTCGAGCGCTATTGCACCTGTATTTACGGCTTCGCTCTCTCCGTGCTCAAGAACGAGGACGACGCCGGGGATGCGCTGTGCCGGGCCTTCCTGGCCGCGCGCAATGACATTCATTCGGTCGGCGGACAGTGCTCGCCGGGAACCTGGCTCTACCTGCATGGACTGCGCGCCGTGTTTCAGACGTTGAGCCCCGCGCGCGGCCGATACTCGATCGTGGACGGCGCGGGCGACTGAAGCCAGCACCCCGAAACTCGTGGCAGAGTTGCGAGCCCTCGTCGCAACCGGGCGGCAGGCGATTCTGCAAAACTGCCCCCGTATCGCAGCAGCTCTTTCAATTCCTCGCCGGCCGAAGTTCCGATCGCTCCCCGAAGCGCCTGTTGCGACTCCGCTTTCGTTCGCGGGATTCGGATGGCATGGAGGATGCAGTCTCAACGCACTGAGGTGACGGCATTGCACCTCTCAAAGGCCGAAGCGGTCGTACGGTGATGTGACGCAGCATTCCAATCCCTGAGGAGGTAAGGCATGGCGGACAAGACTTTCGAGGAGCTCTTCATCGACGAACTCAAGGACATCCATGACGCCGAGCACCGAATGGTGAAGGCGCTACCGAAGTTGATCAAGAACGCCAGCTCGAAGGAGCTGAGCACGGCCCTCAAGGAGCATCTCGGTCAGACCGAAGAGCATGTCCTGCGCCTCGACAAGGCATTCGAGCAGCTCGACGAGAAGCCGGGTTCGAAGGTCTGTGAGGCGATGAAGGGTCTGCTCGAGGAGGCTGAGGATCTCCTTCAAGAGTCGAACGATCCGGCGGTGAAGGATGCCGCGATCATCGCAGCGGCTCAGAAGGTCGAGCACTACGAGATGGCGACCTACGGAACGCTTCGCGAGTGGGCCCGGCAGCTGGGGTTCGACGAGGTTGCTTCCACGCTTCAGAAGACGCTGGACGAAGAGGAAATGGCTGACAAGAAGCTCACGCTGATCGCTGAGAGCCGCAACTACGCAGCGGCCACCGAGAGTCGCAGGAAGTAGGGAAAGCGCAGCCCGGAACCTCGTCAAGCGTTGTCCTCGGGCGGCACACCGGTCCATCGACGTGCGGCGCGGACTGCGCTACCGGGGGATTCGGCCTGGGGCCGGCATCGCAAGGTGCCGGCCCAGCTGCGCTTCGCATGCTACATTGCAACCTCGTTTTCGATGCTGAACCTGATTCATCGCCCGCAAATGCGGGCGCTTCCCGGAACTCAGGCTTGACCCACAGGATCGGGGCATACGATGACCTCGCCGTCGGATGGTGGTGGGAACTCACCGCCCAACGATCCGGCTTCGGCAGTATCGCGACCGCCTTCCGCAGTCTCGCCTGACGGCGACTCGAAGCCGGTTCCCAGGCGAGGGAGGCGGATTCTCATCGTCGAGGATAATCGCGATTCCGCCGAGACCCTTCGGCTGCTGCTCGAGATGTTCGGCGATACGGTCCGCACCGCCTACCAGGGCACGCAGGCAATCACCATCGCGCGCGAGTTCGACCCTGATGTCGTGCTGTGCGACATCAGCCTTCCCGGCGAGATGGACGGCAATGCGGTGGCTCGCGTCCTTCGCGCGGAGGCGGTGGGTCCCGCGCTGCTTCTGATCGCGATGAGCGGCTACGACAGTGGTGAGGATAGCCAGCGCGCCTTGAATTCCGGGTTCAACGCCTATCTCCCCAAGCCGGTCGAGTTCTCGATACTCCAGGCATTGCTCGACAAGGTTCCCGGGACGACGTAGCGGCTGCTGGTGGGAAGAGGCGCGTGACTGCTCACGCCGCGGCGGGTGCGTCTCCCACGGGCGCAGTCGATGTCATGGGATGGGTCGCGGCGTCTCCGGCGAGCCTGGCGACCGCAGCCGAGAGCTCTGCCGGCTCGACCGGCTTCGACAGATGCAGCTGGAACCCGGCTTGGAGCGCCAGCTCGCGGTCCTCCTGCCTCGCGAACGCGGTGAGTGCGATCGCCGGGATGTGCTCGCCGTGCTCGCCGTCTTCGATCTGCCGAATCGTCCGGATGAGCTCGTACCCATCATGGCCGGGCATTCCGATGTCGCTGACCAGGACCTGCGGCCGGAAGCTCTGGTAGGTGGCGAGGGCATCGGACACGGTGTTGGCTGCAACGACTTCGGCCCCCTGCTCGGTCAGCACGCGTTGCAGCAGCTCACATGCATCGCGCTCGTCGTCGACCACTAGGATCCTGAGTCCCGCCACGCCGGCCGGTCGGACTTTGTCGCGGCGCTTCCTCGGCGGAATGGTCTGCCGGAGGGGCCGCTCCACTTCGTAGCTCCCGCTCTGCGACGAGTGCAGGGGCAGCTCGATGGAGAACGTTGCGCCCTCCCCTTCGCCGGGGCTGACCGCGTGCACGTGTCCGCCATGCAGCTCGACCAGGTTCCGCACGATGGCGAGACCGATTCCAAGCCCGCCCTGGCGGCGCGTGGTCGACGCATCCTGCTGGCGAAAGCGCTCGAACACGAAGGGAAGGAATTCGGGCGAGATCCCCTGCCCGGTGTCGCGCACGCTGATCTCGATGTGATCCGCGGCGCGGGAGACGCGCACCTCGATCTCGCCGCCCGAAGGCGTGAACTTGATCGCGTTCGAAAGCAGATTCCAGATCGCCTGCTGCAGGCGCTGCGCGTCGCCCTGAACCGGCCCGGTCGACGGATCGAACCAGGCAGTAATCCGGGTGGACTTCGATTCGGCCGCTGGCCGCACAACGTCGATCGCCGCTTCCACGACGGCCCTCGGATCGATCTGCTTCATGTCGAGCTGCATCTTGCCCTGCACGATCCGACTCATGTCGAGCAGGTCCTCGATGAGCCGCTTCTGCAGAGTCACGTTTCGCTCGATGATCTCGAGACCGTGTCTGGCCTGGGCCGCATCGAGTTGATCGGTGCCGAGCAGCCTTGTCCAGCCGAGCATCGCCTGCAGAGGCGTACGCAGCTCGTGCGAGAGCGTCGTCAGGAACTCGTCTTTGATCCGGCTGATGCGTTCCGCTTCGCTCCGCGCGAGTCGCTCGCTCTCGAGCAACCGCTCGCGCTGCTCTTCCGCACGTTTGCGATCCGAGATGTCGATGCAGGATCCGATGTAGCCGTTGAACTCTCCACGCTGACCGTAGAGCGGCACGGCGTTGTCCAGCATCCAGCGCCATTCGTCGTCGTATCTGCGGAGCCGATACTCCATGGTGAACGGGCGACGTTCCGCAAAGGCGGCGGCATAGGTTTCCTTGCAGCGCTCCAGGTCGTTCGGATGGATGCCGTCCATCCAGCCATAGCCCAGCTCCTGGGTCATGGTGCGCCCGGTGAATTCCTTCCACGGGCGGCTGAACCAGGTGAATTGCCGGTCCGGACCGCTCATCCAGACCAGGACCGCGGCGCTGTCGGCCATCAGCTGGAAGCGCTTCTCCGTCGCCTGCAGCGCCGACTGCGCCTTTCTCAGCTCCGACAGATCCTGCACGACCGCCAGGACGCGCAGCGGGCGCCCGTGGGCCTCACGGATCAGGGTCGCGGTGATGTGCACCGAGACCGGCTGCCCGTCCGGGCGAACCAGATGGGTCTCGATCGGCGCGAGCCCGGTTTCACCCCTCGCGAGAGCCTCCAGCCGGATCCGCTCGCTCTCGGGCGAACCCCGAGGAATCAGTGAGGCGAACGTGCGGCCGACCAGCTCATCCTCGGAGAATGCGGTGATCTCGCACATCTTGGGATTGACACGAAGGAAGCGGCCCGAGGGCACCTCGATCTGGACGTGCCCGATGCCCACGCATTCGAAAGTCGCGCGGAATTCCTCGACGCGCGCGCGAATCTCCTTCTCGATTCGTCGTCGATCGCTGATGTCCCGGATGAACGCGCTGAAGAAGGTGTCTCCGTGTCCAATCGCGGCAAGCGCGATCTCGATCGGAAACTCCTCCCCATCGCGGCGGAGTCCGCAGAGCTCGATGCGACGATCCAGGATCGGGGAGTGCCCGGTCGCTCTGAATTCCTCGAGGCCGCTCAGGAAGGCCGCGCGATCCTGGGGCGCGAGCAGGCTCTCGTGCAGCAGGCAGCCGAGGATCTCCGTTCCCGATCGGCCGAACATCTTCTCCGCCTTGCGATTCCATCCGGTGACCCGCCCCGTGGAATCCGTGCTGATCACCGCATCGAGCGTGCTCTCGAGAATCCGGCGAGTGGTCTCCTGGTTTTCGATCTGGGCCCGCGCGAGCTGTTCGGCACTGAGCTTCGCGTCCGCCGCCGCCGCACGTTGGTGGGATTCGGCACGATAGAGATTGAGCAGCGTCCTTCGCAGCGCAAGCACCATCACCGCCAACAGAACCAGGGCGACGCTTCCGATCACTGCCACCCACCGGTGCGCCACGATCGCGCCAATGCTGGTGGCGGTCGCGATGAGAGCCATCGCGACGAAACCACCGATCATGCGGCGATCGAACGACCAGAATCGCGCCATTCAGTGCCCTGCCAATGTCCCGATGAGCAGACGCCGCCAGGAAAGCAGCCGGCGTCGAGACGTGAAGCAAACTTCCCGAAGACTGAGAGAAGCGCGCGATCGGGGTTCATCGATCTTGCTCGCGGTTCTTCGGGGCCAGATCCGGTAAGGGCGCCGGCGGATCCTGTGCGCGCTCGCCGGATTCGACAACATGGGTCGGTAATGAGATCGAGACGGGCATGCCGACAGCAGACCATCCCGTCTTGAAACCCCGCGCACGGTCGGGGCGTGCCGCACCGGCCGGGGGGCCGTGCGATTCCGGGAGTAGAAGCGGCGAGGCTTTCGGAACCCTCGATCTGGATCCGGTCCAGCACCGCCTCTCTCCCTACAGCTGGCTACTTCTCGTCCTCCTCGTCTGCCCGGCCTCGAGTGTCGGGGTCTTCGCGTTCCGTTCCTGCCGTATCGGACTCGTTGTCGACGTCGCCGTTCCAGACCTGGGATTCATTCGCGGGGGTCGTCCGCGAACGGTCCTTGTGCGACGGGTTCTCCGGGCGACGGCGGTGCACCTTCTCGCGGCGCTTCTGCGAACTACTTTCCCTGGGCTGGCTCATCAGTCCTCCTCGATCGAACCTGTTGCCTTGATGACCAGCGGCCTTTGGGCGCCTAGCGACGGATCTCCTCGCGGCTGAGCCATTCCTTCACCGCGCGTTCGGCTTCCTCACGCTCCATTCCGTAGCGATGCTGAATCCGACCGATCAGCTGTTCACGTCTTCCCTGGATGATGTCCAGGTCGTCGTCGGTCAGCATTCCCCATTCCTCGAGAATCCGCCCCTTGGCCTGCTTCCAGTTGCCCGATACCTCGTCCCAGTTCATGAAACATCTCCTTTCACGATCTGCGGCCCTCACGCCGCTCTCGTTTCGCTCAAGAAGACTTTTCGGACTCCGGAACGCTTCAGGCGAGCGGACGACGTCCCTGGATGATCCGGATCAGGACCGTCGCGATCGCAAGGGCGAGCAGAATGTGAATGAATCCACCCATCGTGTACGACGTCACCATGCCGAGCAGCCAGAGCACCGTGAGCACAACGAAGATTGTCCAGAGCATTTGAGGGCCTCCTCCGATTTTTTTTGATCTAACGGGGGAGCGAACCGCCTTTCACGCCGACCTTTCGCTCTCCGCCTGGGGCATAAGGCACCTTCTGTGCCAGAGAGAGCACGGGCGCGAGATCGGTGTGATGCAACGGACTTGCGGCGGCGCGGGGATCTCGACTCGGCGCGAGCGGGAAGGGATGATGCCGACATTTGTAGACGGTACACCGGACACGCAGCGGCGTCGGAGGGTCCGGTTCAGGCGCTTCCGGCGGGATTTGTCGCCTGGTTGCGCGCAGGCGGCCCGGTTGAGCATACTTCCCGTCGGCTGCTCCCTGAGGTGGTGCCCATGCCACCCGCTTCACCGCCGCCCGGTTCCGCGAGCGAGTGACCGACCTAGAATCGAGAAGAGTCCATGCTTCGAGCCCTGATCGTCGACGACGACGTTGATTTCGCCAAGAGCCTTGCCGCGCTGGTCGAGCGCGAAGGCTTCTCGGTTTCCACCGCCTCGAGCATCAAGGAGGCGCGAGCCAGCATCGCAAACGGCCCCCCGGTGCTAATCACGGCCGACCTCCATCTTCCGGATGGAAGCGGCATCGACCTGCTGCGCGAGGTCGAATCCGTCGCCGATTGCGACGTGGTGGTGATCTCCGGTCAGGCGACGCTCGACTCCGCGATCGAAGCCCTGCGGCTCGGCGCGCTCGACTACCTCACCAAGCCGCTCCACATGCCGCGGCTGAAGACCATCCTCGGGCACGTCACCCGCGCACGCGCGCTGAAGGAGGAGATCGGTTCGCTGCGGCATGAGCTGCGGAAGTTCGGGCGCTTCGGTCCTCTGGTCGGGAACTCTCCGGCGATGCAGAAGGTCTACGACCTGATCTCGAGAGTGGCGCCGACCCAGGCGTCGGTCTTCATCACCGGCGAGAGCGGAACGGGCAAGGAACTTGCCGCCCAGACCATCCATGAGTTGAGTCGCCGGCGGACGCAGCCCTTCATCCCGATCAACTGCGGCGCCATGCCCCCGACCCTGATCGAGAGCGAGCTGTTCGGCCACGAGCGTGGCAGCTTCACCGGCGCGACGCAGATGCGCCGCGGCTACTTCGAGCGCGCATCGGGCGGCACTCTGTTCCTCGATGAGATCACCGAGATGCCGTTCGAGCTGCAGGTGAAGCTGCTGCGCGTGCTCGAGACCGGCAAGCTGATGCGGGTCGGCGGCGACGAGGCGATTCCGGTCGACGTTCGCATCATCGCCGCAACCAATCGTCAGCCGGAGCAGGCGGTTCAGGACGGAAAGCTTCGCGAAGACCTGCTCTATCGGCTGAACGTGTTCCCGATCGCGCTGCCACCGTTGAGGGACCGCCGTGAAGATGCGCTGCTCCTCGCGGAGAGTTTCCTTCAGGATCTGAATCAGGCCGAGGAGACCACGAAGACTTTCAGCGAGGAATGCCGGGATCAGTTCCTGTCGCGCTCGTGGCCCGGCAATGTGCGCGAGCTGAAGAACGAGGTCCACCGCTCCTTCATCATGGCTGAGGACGTCATCGATCTGCTCACGGATGCGCCGCCACGTCCGGCTCCTCCGGCCGCCGACGGACCCATCAAGACGATTCAGGTCGGAACCTCTCTCGCCCAGGTCGAGCGACAGCTCATCCTCGCAACCCTCGAACATTGCGGGAACGACAAGCGGAAGGCGTCGGCGATTCTGGGAATCAGCCTGAAGACGCTCTACAACCGCCTCAACGTCTACGAAGCCGTCTGATCGCGCCGGGCAGAGCCTCTCTCTCCTGGCACTTTCCTGCCTGCGCAGAGTTCGCGAGATCCCGGCCCGTCGCCCCGGCGGCCGACGCTGCGCGTGAAACGCTCCGCACCTCCGCTCGCCTCGAGTCGACACCTCGCTGAACCGGGGCGTCCGGCTTTTGGTCCGCTTGTTGCTGGGATCACACAGCGCGATCGGCCCCGGTTGGCTAACACCGCACAACTACGACTGAATCGCGCTCGAGAAGGAGATCCGAATGCCCGTCATTGTCCAAGTCTGCGTTGTCATTGTAACAATCGCCATCGTCACTCTGGCGATCTATGCCATACGGCTCATGAAGTCGGTGAATGCGACGCTGGCGAGTGTTGACGAGCTCGTCGAGAGCTTCCGCGGGACTCCGGAGAGAATCCGAGATGTGCTGGGCACCGTGGAAGAGGTGGCAAACTCGGCGCGAACCATGGTCGCCGGCGTGAAGGATGTCGTCGGGTACGCGACCGACATCTCGGCTTCGGTGATCGATGAAGTCGCCAAGCCCGTGCTCGGGGCGGTCGCCGTCCTTCGTGGGCTGCGCACAGGGACGAAGTTTCTGCTGGAACGCTTTACAAACGGACCTTCAAGAACGCGCCGCTACAACCAGGGAGGCAATCATGTCTGAACGTCAGGGTGGTTCTGTTGTGACCGGACTCTTGATCGGCACTGCGATCGGCGCAGGCCTCGCGCTGTTGCTGGCTCCGGCGAGCGGGGTGGAAACGCGCCGCCGTCTTGGAGAGACCACGAAGCAGCTGAAGGATGGAGCGCAGGACAAGCTGAACCAGGTGAAGCAGACCTTCAGCAAGGACGGCGCGAAGCCCAGAGACATCGGCACCGGCTCGTTCGCGGACGGTCGCGACGACTTCCGTCGCACCTCTCCTCAGCAGCCGATCGGAAGCCGTACCACGTAGTCGGAGGGCTTCCGACCAGATCACCAGGTTGTCCGAGGGTTCCGGAGTTGAGTCGAGGCGAGGCAGGGGGGCGTCGACGGCTCACTCCGGACCTTCGACATTTTCTGCGGCAGTAATGCCGTGCGCCGCCGCTCGAGCAGATGAGATGGACGCGGGACCCGGCGCCGAGTCACCCGACCGCACCCGCCGCGAATTCAGCACTTCCCGGATGCGCTTCGCCATTCTGGCAGCAAGTCCGGCGACCTCGTGCGCGTAGGTCTGGACCTCGCCACTGCTCTTTCCCCGGATCAACTCCGCGTAGTTGGTGATCGCGGCGAGCGGCTGCACCAGATCGTGGGAGATCTGCCTCAACTCGCGCTCGACCTGAGATGGCGGCTCGGCTCGGTCGGCTGCGCTCGCAATCCTCTCTTCCGTGCCGGTACCGGCTCCGGAAATCTCGGCTCGCAGGGTTTCGATCAGCCGCGCGTTGCACTCGGCGCGGGCTCGCTCCAACGCGGCGAACAGCCAGCCCAGAACGAGCAGGCCGCACAAGCCTGAAAAGAGCAGGTTGGCCCCGGTCATGACCCACCCTGCCTCGACGAACCAGCTCGGCGCGGCGATCGCGGCCGCGCCACCCAGAGCCAACACCAGCCCGACTCCTCGACCGCGCACCCAGGTGCCGAGGACGGTTGCCAGGAGGAGCGCGGTGGGAATCAACGGACGAAGGGAGGGCATCCAGACCATGCCCGCGAAGGCCAGAACGACGGACGCCCCCGCAATGGCATAGTCCAGGGCTCGCGACCAGGTGGATCGAGTCGTGGATGGGCTCACTCGGGCAGCCTGACATTGCCCCGACCTGAGTTCAACGGCCCTTTCACTCCCCCCCGAGTCGGCCTTCCCTGCCTGATCGTCCGGCGGTATATAATCTTGCCGTCCTTTCTTGCGCTCCCGGCTGACGGCTCGGGCGAGCCGGACGATGGCGTTCCGATTCGCGCGATGACATCAGCCCAGTGTCCCGAGGGCACCGTGACCCCGACCCGACGCGCCGCAGCGCCCACTCGCAACATCGAGCCGCTCCCGCTGTTGCGCGCCAAGCTCAACCGCCCGAACGTGGCGGGAGACGTACTCGAGCGCCCGCGCCTGCTTCGCGCGCTCGCGGAAAACGCCGCGCGGCCAGTCACCCTGATCATCGCCGATGCGGGCTACGGCAAGACCACGCTGGTCGCGAGCTTCGCGCGCCAGGTCGCGCGACCGGTGGTGTGGTACTCGCTGATGCTCTCCGACGCGGACCCGGTCGTGTTCGGGCGCTATCTGCTCGAAGGATTCCGGCGCGAGATCCCACGGTTCGGTCGCGATTTCAGCCGCGTGCTCGACGAGGCGCGACCGGGGAGCCGCTCGGTCGAGATGCTGGCCGGCACTCTGGCGAACGAGCTGGCGACGCTTCGCGGCCCGACCCGGCTGCTGGTACTGGACGACTTTCAGGAAGTGTCGGGGAATCGCGCGGTGGTCGCGTTCACCGAGACGCTGCTTCGCTACCTGCCCGCCACGGTGCGCGTGGTCGTGGCTTCGCGCTCCGCGCCCCCGCTCGCACTCGAGCGCCTGCGCTCGGGCGGCGAAGTGTTCGAGCTGCATTCGAGCCACCTGCGCCTCACCCGCGAGGAGATCGAGCGTCTGTTCGCCGAGGTGTACCGGCGTCCGCTGTCCGAGACCGAGCTCACGGCACTGGAGGAAACGACGCTCGGCTGGCCGACCGCCGTCCATCTGGTGCACGAGTCCTTGCGGCGCGACCAGAGCGCGAGCCTCGAGGAGGTTCTGGCGGACGTCCGCTCCTCGAACCTCCAGATGCACGAGTACCTGTCGTCCGAGGTGTACATGCGCCTCGATCCGGACGCTCGCCGGCTTCTCGATCGCACCTCGGCGCTGCACCGCTTCGACTCCGCGCTGGCCGCGACGCTCTCCGGACTTCCTGCGGCCGAGCTGACCCTGGATGGACTGGTGCGCCGCGGTCTGGTGCGCGCCTTCGGCCACGGGGCGCAGATGTCGTACGAGTGCCACGATCTGGTGCGTCGCTTCGTGCAGCACGAGCTCGAGTCCCGCGCCGGGAGCGACAGCCTGCGCGAGCTCGAGGCCGACACCGCGGCGGCGCTCTCGGCGCGGGGCGAGCCCGAGCGTGCGCTGCGCCACTGGCTGCGGGCTGGTCGGGTCGAGGACGCGGCGGGCGTGATCCGGGATCTCGCGCCCGGGCTGCTTCGTCAGGGGCGCGCCGCTGCGCTGCGCGAATTCCTCGGCGAGCTGCCCGCCGCGAAAGTGCGCGGGGATGCGGAGCTGGCGCTGGCGCTGGCCGACGCGCGCCAGACGCTCGGCGAATGGGACGAGGCCGAGGCGCTCTATCAGGACGTGCTCGAGACCTGCCGTGCCTCCGCCCTGCGCGAGATCGAGTGCCGCGCACTGCTTGGGCTCGGCAAGGTCTTGAACCTGCGCGGACGCCACGAGCAGGTGCTGGGCATGGCCGAGCGCGGCCTCGCCATGTCGCAGAAGCTCGGGGCCGGCCTTCGGGCCCGCCTGCTGCAGATGAAGGCCGGCGCCCACTTCTATCTGGGCCAGTATCAGGCCGCGGTCGAAGTGCTCGGCCAGGTGCGCGCGCTGCTCGAGGGCACGCCCGATCCCGAGCTGCTGCTTCCGACCATCCACAATCTCGCCGGCGCCTACGCGGCGCTCGGCAAGTTCCGCGAGGCATCCGCCGAATTCCGCGTCGCGCTGGCCCAGGTCCGCGGCACTTCTTCGCCGCGCGCTCCGCTCTACCTTTCGAATCTCGCCTTCCACCTGGCGGAGCTCGGCGAGCTTGCCGACGCGAGGCGCGCGGCCGAGGAGGGACTGCTTGCGGCCCAGCGTTTCTCGAACCGCGCGCAGGAGTGCGTCTGCCATCAGGCGCTCGCCCAGGTGCTGGCGCTGAGCGGCGATCTCGATGGGGCGCTGGGCGCGCTCAAGCGCGCCGAAGAGCTGAATGCCGAGCTGCGCATGGAGGTGATCGGGGCCGACCTCCTCCTGCTGCACGGGAGGGTGTTCCTCGCGCGCGGGCAGTACCGGCGCGCGGTCGAGTTCGTGAGCGAGGCGATCGAAGGGCTGAAGCAGCGTCCCGAGGATCCGCGTCTGGCGGAGGCGCAGGCGGTGCTGGCCTGGTGCGAGCTGCGCGCCGGACGACTCCACGTGGCGCGCAGCCTGCTCCAGTCGCTGGTGGTGCAGACCGACGCCGGTGAGAACGACTATCTGGCGATGCGCGCCCATTACTGGCTGGGAGAAACCCTGCTCGCTCTCGGCGAGAAGCGCGGGGTCGACGCCCACCTCAAGCTGGCGCTACGGCTGGTGCGCGAACGCGGCTACCTCTACTTCCTGAAGGTGCAGGCACGCGAGGACCCCTCGGTCCCGCTGCACGCGCTGGCGCGTGGCATCGAACCCGACACCGTGGCGGGCGCGCTGGTCGAAGTGGGCGCGGATATCGAGACGCCGCTGCTTGCGATCCTGAACGACGCCGACACCGCAGCCGGTGAGACGGTGCTCGCGGTGCTGGCCGAAGTCGGCGGGCAGACCGCGCACACCGAGCTTTCGCGGCTCGCAAGAGAGCGGCGCGCGCTGCAGCCTTCGATTCGAAGCGCCCTGCGTCACATCGAACGGCGCGGCGATCGCGGTGCCGCGGCGGCGTCCGACAGCGCGGCGCCCACCGTGCACCTCGCGCTCTACGGTCCTCCCCACCTGCGAGTCGACGGCCTGGCGCTGCCGGGGTCGGCATGGCGAACGCAGCGCGCCTTCCAGATGCTGGTCTACCTCGCGCTGAATCCGCGCGGGGTGAGCCGGGACGTGCTGATCGACCGCTTCTGGCCAGGCAGGCAGGCGGCGGCGGGCCGGCGCAACCTGCACCCGACGCTCTCCTACGTGCGCAGCGTGCTTCCTCGCACTTCGGCGGCGCCCATCCTGCGCGAGGGCGAGCGCTATTTCCTGAACCCCGCCTACCCGATCACTTGCGACGCCTGGGACGTGGACCACGCGCTGGATGCGGCGCGCAACGCGCCCGATGCCGCGCGCCGCCGTGCCGCGCTCGAACGTGCGGTGCTGGTGGCCGGCGGCAGATTCCTCGACGGGCTCTACGCCGACTGGGCGGATGAGCTTCACGTGCGTGAGCGCGATCGGATGGGAAAGCTGCTGCTCGATCTGGGCGCGCTCTCAGCTTCTGCCGGCGACTACGATGCGGCGCTCGCCCACTTCCGTCGCGCGCTGGAGTTCGACGCGTATCGCGAGGGCACGTGTCTCGCGGTCATGGAGTGCCAGATCCGGCTCGGCAATCGCAGGGCGGCGATGGTCGAATTCGAGCGCTTGAAGACGCTGCTTCGCACCGAGGTCGGCGTCGAGCCACTCCCCGAGACCGCGGAGGCGGTGCGTCAGCTGTTGAGCGGCGAAGGCGTGAACGGGTGGCCGGAGCCCGGCTCGCAACAATTGGTACAACCCACTGTGGCACAGCGCGCTAGAGCCACCGCTCAAGCCTCGCTCAAGGGCTCGGCGCGAGGATCTTCCCGATGAAGCGAGCCCTCCAGGCTGCTGGCGAATCGAAGCGCACTCGTTGCGCCCGGCGTACGCGCGTCTTCCTGGCGCTGTCGATCGCCGCGTGCGCGCTCGTGCCTTCGCTCGCTCTCGGCGCGCCGTTCATCTGGGACCAGGACGACGACGCGATCGACGATCGGATCGAGACCGTCAACGTTCTCGGCTTCTCCTTCTCGTTCGAGGGCGCCGACACGCTCGCGCCTCAGCGATTCGAAGTCGTGCGTCAGGCCGGCGGCCTCTATTTCGGCGCCTACGTCGTTTTCGACCACACGCCCACCGACTCGGATCTCCTGCTGCTGACCTCGCTCGGCATGCCGGTGCTGCACCGCTACGAGAATGTGCCGGCGGTGCGCACCCGTGCGACCTACGTCCAGATCGAGGCCGCGGCCGGACTGAGCGGCGTCGAGCGCATCGAAGCGGTGCCCATGCTCTACCCGCAGGTTCACGACGGGCTGGCCGGAATCGGCGCGCGCGATCCTGCCGAACACGTGTTTCCGACCTGGGCAGGGAGCGGCGGCGCCGATGGAACCGGCGTGGTGGTCGCCTTCCTCGACACCGGCATCAACGACGCCCCGGACGGCGCCTATCCCGGGCACGAATCGCTCATCGGCCGATCCCTCGGCGGAGCCGAGTTCGTGCATGACGATTCGCTGGTCGACACGCCGAAGGAGGGCAGTGAGAACCCCGAGGATCGCGGCGGAACCGCCACGCACTCGCATGGGACGCACGTCGCGGGAATCACGCTCGGCTCGGGCGGCGCGAGCGGATACGCGATCGGTGTCGCGCCCGGCGCGCGATACGTCGACGTCAAGGTGCTGAACGATACGGGAACCGGCACCGAGGTCGGCGAGGGCATCGACTGGTGCATCCACAATCGCGCGCGCAACTGGGGCGTCCCGGGCTACGCCGGCATCCAGGTGATCAATCTCTCGCTCTCGAGCATCGATCGGACCGATGGGAACGACGTGGTCTCGCGTCTGGCCGACCGCGCCGCCGAGCTCGGGATCGTGGTCGTGGCATCGGTCGGGAATGGCGGGCACGATCATTTCATCCCTTCGCCGGCGGGCTCGAGCCGCACGCTCGCGGTCGGCGCGATCGACGTGCAGCACTCAGGTCCGATCGGCGATGACACCTGGGCCTCGTTCGACAACTACGGTCCGCGAGCCGACGACGGCGACCTGGACCCCAGCGACGAGCAGAAGCCCGACCTGCTCGCGCCGGGAGTGGCGGTGCTCTCCGCCGACGGCTCGTTGGTCAGCAACGGCGCCCAGTATCAGCGGCTGAACGGAACCAGCATGGCGGCCGCGTTCGTGAGCGGCGCGGTCGCGGCGCTCCGTTCCGCCTATCCCTCGCTCACTCCCGCTGAAATCGGCGATCTGCTGCGCAGGACCGCGCGCCGCGATCTGGCGGGCGCACCCGCGGGCACGACCGGCCCCGATCCACGCTGGCGATCGTCGATCGGATTCGGCGTGATCGATCTCTACGCCGCGCGGATCGAGATGGAACAGCCTCTGCGCTCGCAGCCGGTCCAGCTCGAGCTGAGCGCATCCGCGACCGCGATCTCGGCGGTGCTGCGCATGCAGCGCGAGCGTGGCGCGGCGGCGTTCGTGTTCGAGCGCGCGCCGGATGTGGGCGGCGCGCCCGGCGCCTTTGCGGGCTACGACTCGGTCGCGGCGGCCGGCGACTCCTCGCTCGCGGATGCGACCGATCGAGCCACGTATCCGCGCAGCTGGATCGTGCCGGTCGGAGAACGCGGCACGGCGTTCTGGTATCGGGTTTCATTCACGGAAGGCGGGGCGCGCTACGACTCGCCCGAGCTGCGCTTCGTGAGCCCGATCGGGCCGCCCGCGGCCACCCTTGAATTCACCGTCGTGCACGACGCCTACGACCACGACATCGCCGGGCTCATCTCAACGACCGGCCCCGGAGGCTCCTACTGCACGACGCTGCCGGGCACGCGCGCCGCGTACTCGAGCGAGTGGGTGACCGGCGAGAGCACGACGGGGACGGTCCAATGGACCTTCCACCTCGATGTTCCGCAGGGAGTCGCCGATCGTCCGAGCTCATCCCAGCCCTGGTGGCTGCGCGTCGACGAGGCCGGCTACGTCAATCGCGTGGGGCGGGTCACCGGGTACAGACTCATCTGGCACGGCGCGGGCGGCGATGAGATCTACGAGGGCGGCCCGGTGCCGATGCCCACGATCGAGGGACAGTCGGTGTTCGCCTCGATCCCCTACGCGACCACCGGCGTCGGTGGCCCCACGCCGTCGGCGGGGCCGCTACGCTTCGGGCCCAATCCGGTCGTCGCGGGCTCGACCGTGTCGTTCGCGGTATCAGTGCCGACGGATCGCACGCTCGACGTATTCGATCTGAGCGGGCGTCGCGTCGCCCGCGCGCCGTTCACGCCGGGAAGCAGCGGGGCCATCGCACGATGGTCGACGCGAAATGCCTCGGGACAGCCGCTCGCTCCGGGGATCTACCTGGCGAGAGTGGGCAGGAGTGAAGTGGTGCGGGTCGCGGTCATTCGTCCCTGAGCGACAAAGCCGCGGCAAGACGAACGAAGAAGATCGTGCGACATCGGGCGGAGATGGGATCTGATCCCGGTGTGATTCACACGGGGGTTGGAGCCTGGAATCCCGCTCCGCTCCGATCGTCGCACGGTCGATGAGGCCGCAGGCTCCCGTGCGGCCGTTTTGATGATGCGGCCGAAGGGCGGCGACCGTAAGGCCTCACGTGGCCGCACCGCCGCCTCGCCCCGGGATTGACCCCTCGCAGTCCCCCGACGATACTTCCCGCTCCTGCACGCAAACCGCCGCTCCCCGGAGGAAACCCATGCGCCGCATCGCAGTGTTGATTGCGCTCGCACTTTTCGCCGCGTCGCACGGTCCGGGGGTCTCGAGTGGCGCCGGTGCGGCGGACCTCCAACCTCACCCGACATACGAGGCGCTCCTCGTACCGATGCACGAGCCGGGCATCTTCGGCGGGCGGTTCGTCATTGCCTCGGCGAACGACGCCAGAACCTTCAATCCGATCCTCACGAGCGAGACCAACTCGAGCGACGTCACCGACCGACTCTTCACCGCGCTCGCCGAGTTCAACAATTCGACGCAGAAGTACGTTCCGGCACTGGCCAGCAGATGGGACGCGAGCGCCGATGGGCTGGAGTGGGTCTGGCACCTGCGCCGTGGGGCGCGTTTCTCCGACGGGCATCCGATCACTTCGGCTGATGTCGTATTCAGCTTCAACGTGGCGAACGACACCACGCTCCACTCGCCGGTCCACGATGCGCTGCTGGTGCATGGCGAACCGATCCAGGTCACGGCGCGCGGCCCCCATACGGTGGTGACGCGGATCTCGCGGCGGTACGCCCTGATGGTCCCGACGGTGGCGTCGCTACGCATTCTCCCACGGCACGTGCTCGAGCCGGCGTGGCGGGCGGGGCGCTTCGCGGCTTCGTACTCCGTGACCACGCCGCCCGAGAGCCTGGTGACCAGCGGCGCGTGGACGCTGCGCGAGTTCGTGCCGCACGAGAAGACGGTGCTCGCCCGCAATCCCCGCTGGTACGGCGTGGACATGTTCGGGCGGCGACTGCCTTATCTGGACCAGCTCATCTTCCTGATCGTGCGCGATCAGAACACGGCCGCGCTCAAGTTCCAGTCGAACGACGGCGAGCTGGACGCGCTCGACAACGTGAAGGCCGAAGACTACGCCGAGTACGCGAAGAACCAGGCCAAAGGCCACTACACGCTCTACGATCTTGGGCCCACTCTGACCAGCAACTTCTTCTGGTTCAACCTGAACACCGTGAAAACCCCCACGGGCGGAAGGCAAGTCGGACAGCCGTACGTCGAGGAGGCGACCTACTCCTGGTTCTCGAATCGCGACTTCCGCCGCGCGGTCTCGATGGCCATCGACCGCGATGCGATGATCCGCAGCGTGTTCTTCGGCGACGGGGTCAAGAGCTGGTCGGTGATCACTCCCGGCAACCGCCTCTTCTACAATCCCAACGCGCCTGCTTTCGACTGCAGCCCTGAAGAGGCGAAACGGCTGCTGGCCAGCATCGGATTCGAGGACCGGGATCACGACGGGGTGATCGAGGATGCAAGAGGCAACCCGGTGCGATTCACGCTCAAGACCAACTCCAACAGCAACACGCGCGTTCAGATGGCGAACTTCGTTCGCGACGACCTGGCCCGGGTTGGAATCCAGTGCACGCTGGTGCCGGTCGAGTTCAACACCATGATCGGAAACATCCAGAACGACTTCGACTACGAAGCCGCGCTCGGCGGGCTCGGAAGCACGATCCCGCCGGATCCGGGGCTGGGAGCGAATTTCTATCTCTCGCGCGGCTCGACCCACTTCTGGAACGCCCGCCAGCGCCACCCTGAGACCCCGGCCGAGGCGAGCCTGGACAGCCTGTTCGACGCGATCGTGTCCACCGTCGACCTGAAGGCGCGCAAGCGGATCTCGGCCGAGATGGAGAACGTCATCGGCGAGCAGGGCTGGGTGGTCTGGCTGCCGGTGCTCAAGCTCAAGGTGCCGGTGCGGAACCGGTTCGGCAATGTCGAGCCCAGCACCATCCGCCACCGCATCCTGTGGAACATCGAAACCGTGTTCGTGAGACCCGCCGCAAAGCCAAAACAATAGGCCGGTCACGCTGCGTTCGCCTCGTGCGTAAGGGCAGGAGACGCTGCTCGTTGCGAACCCTTGGTCTCAGGTCATGCCCGATCCGATGAAGAGCGCACCACCCACGAAAACAGAGGACAGTGCCCGTGTCGTGCGGAAGCACCACATGCTGGTGCGGCTGTCGCACTGGACCCATGTCCCACTGCTCTTCGGGCTGATCGCGAGCGGCCTTGCGATCTACTGGGCCGCGCCGGTTTTCGAGCATGCGCCCGACCCGGTGACACACAATCGCGACTACCTCAAGGATGCGGGAGTGGTGATCGCACGCGGGCTGGAGGACGACAGGGGCGATCCGGGCAACTGGATCTACGATCACCTGAGCCTCGGCAGGTACCAGCTCGCGCCCGCGCTGCGCCTGCACTGGGCGCTCGCCTACCTTTTCATGGTGAACGGCGTGCTCTACGCGATCGGGCTGGCCGCGGGCGGCGGATGGCGGGCGCTCCTGCCGCGCCGCTCGGACGCGCGCGAGGCACTCCCCATGCTGCGGTTCTATCTCGGCGTGGTGCCGATGGCGCTGCTCCGGCGCCCGTGGCCCCACCCCGAAGTGCGCTCCAGGTACAACGCGCTGCAACGCGCGGCGTACTTCTCGATGCCGCTGTTCGGCGCGCTGATGGTGCTTTCCGGGTGGGCGATGCACAAGCCGGTGCAGCTCGGCTGGCTCGAGCGAGCGTTCGTGAACTACGAGGGCGCACGCGTCGTCCATTTCGTGAGCATGCTGGTGATGGCGTCGTTCGTGGTCCCGCACGTTCTGCTGGTCATCGCCGACGGCTGGGACACGTTCCGCTCGATGGTGGTCGGCTGGTCGGCCCGCGGGAAGGACGGCGCTCATGAATGACCACGGGCACGAGCCGCCGCTCCCGCCGCCTTCCGACGCTCCCGCGGAACAGTCGCCCACCGCGCGGGAGCCATCGACGGAACTCACCGCCCCCACCGCCGCGCCGGCGAGGCCGCATCGTCCGCGGCTCGTCGATGCGCTGGCCGAGCGCCCGGAGATCATCGAGATCCCGCGGCGAAAGCTCGCCGCACAGACGCGCCGCGATTTTCTGGTGTTCGCAGCGGGAGTGCTCGCCACCGGCGCGGGCGCGTGGTGGCTCCTCCCCGACCGCACCAGGGCGCGACTCTTCCCGGGAAGCGAGCGCGATCGTCTCGACACCCTCGCGGCGCGCATCGGCCTCACGCGGGAGCGTCGCGAGCGCGTGCTCAATGGCGCGCTCACCTTCGATGACGACATCGCCGAGGCGCTCTATTCCAGGGATCGGCGGGTGCGCACCTATCCACGCTCGGCGGTGACGCCGCTGCGCAACAACTACAACGGACGCACCCCGGGTCCCGAATACCTCGCGACCTGGGCGCTGCAGGTCTCGGGCCTCGCATCGGGCCGGACCGAGCGGCTCACCGCCGATCGATTCGAGACCGGCTTCACGCTCCGCGACCAGGTCACGCGCCTGGTCTGCGTCGAGGGCTGGAGCGCGGTGGCGTGGTGGAATGGCATCCGCTTCGCCGACTTCCTCGCCGCTTTTCCGCCGGCGCCGGGCGCGCGCTGGGCGGCGCTGCGCTCCTCGGTGAATCTCGATCCCGCAGGGAGACCGGATCCCTACTACGTCTCGATCGATCTCGAGACCGCGCGCCATCCGCAGACGCTGCTCGCGACCCGGCTCGAAGGCAGGCCGCTTACCGTCGAGCACGGCGCGCCGCTGCGGCTGCTGGCGCCGATGAAGCTCGGTCTCAAGAACATCAAGGCCATCACCGAGATCGCCTACACCGCAAACGAACCGCCCGACTACTGGAACGAGCGCGGCTACTCGAAGTACGACGGACTGTGAGCGCCGCCGCTCAGCGCTTGCTGGCGCGCCGATCGGTCGGAGCGAGCTCGCCGATCAGCGCCTGAATCACCGCGGCACCGGGCAGCGCGAGCAGCGCGCCGGCGGGACCGAGCAGCTTCGCGCCGGCCAGTACGCTCACCGTGACCACGAACGGATGCATCTTGAGGTAGCGCCCCATCACGCGCGGAGTGATGAACGTTCCGACCACCCAGTTGACCGACACGTAGAGGGTGAGTCCGAGCACCGCGAGGGACGGGCTCACGCTGATGCCGCTCAGCACGATTGCGGCCGCGGCAATCCCAAACCCGATGTACGGGATCAGCTCGGCGAGCCCGACCAGGATCCCGAGCAGCAGCGCGCCGGGCAGATGCATCAGCGCGAGCGAGGGGCCGACCGAGATCGCCATCACAACGCACACCACCGCCTGCCCTCGGACGTAGCTGCGCAGCGCGCGGTCCACCGCACCCCCCAGCCGCATGACTTCGGCGCGCATGTCTTCGGGAAGGAAACTGAGCGCGCTCTCCTGCACCGCATCGGAGTCCGCCATCAGATAAAAGGCGAGCAGCGGCACCAGCAGGAAGCCGAAGATCAGTCCGAGGCTGCCGAACAGCCGCCCCATGGCCGCGACGACGATGCCGCCCAGGTTCTGCACCCATCCCGCGGCGTTCGCGCTCAGGCTGTCGATCACCGGTTCGAGCCAGGGCTGGAGTTGGTGTTCGGCCGCGTAGGCCCTCGTTCCCTGCAGCAGCCGCGCCACGGTATCGGGCGCGGACGTCGCGAGACGTGAAGCCTCCTCGGCGATTCGCGGGGTCGCAAGCACGATGATCCAGCCCACCAGCCCGACCAGCGCGAGGATCACCAGTGCGGCCGCGGCGTGGCGCGGGATGGAGCGCCCGCCCTTGAATCGGATGCGCTCGATCGCATTGACCAATGGCAGCAGCGCGTAGGCGAGCAGCACCGAGTAGCCGACGGTCAGCGCGAGATCGCGCAGCAGCCAGACCGCGATCGCCAGCGCCAGGCCGATCCAGAGAATCGCCGAGCGGGTGCGATTGTCGCTCGCGCGCCGCCCGGGTTCTCGCTCGCCGACGCTCACAGGCTCCAATCCGCGCGCGCCGCATCGGTCGCGGCCCGCCCCCGAACTTCGAGCGCCGCGGAAACGGCAGGTGCGGAAACGCTGCGCATGGGATCTCCCTCCATCGAGCAACGGCGAGGCATGAACGCCGTAGGGTATCAGGCTCGCGACCGATTTGCCCGGTCCGTCCGTGGACGGGTAGGCTCGTTGGAATGAGCAACGATCCCGGTATCGAAGTCATGATTCCGGCCGGCAAGGATTTTCCGGAGACGCCCGCCTACGCGGTGCTTCCGCCCGGCGCGACCCGCGGGGTGGTCGTCATTCACGAGATTCTGGGCCGGCGGCCAGATATCGATCGCGTGGTGCAGCGCTTCGCGGCCCGAGGCTACGCGGCGGTCGAGCCCGAGCTGTTCCGCGCTCCTTCGGTGTTCGCGTGCATCCGCCGCACGATGGAGGCGGTGCACACCGGAAAGGGGCCGGTCGTGCATCAGGCCAGCGCGGTGCGCTCCTGGCTGTGCGAGCAGACCGGGATCGAGGAGCGCAAGGTCGGGATCATCGGCTTCTGCTTTGGCGGAGGCTTCGCGCTCGCGGTCGGGCGCGGCTGGGGCGCGGTCTCCACCAACTACGGGATGATTCCGATCCGCCGCGAGGTGCTGCGCGGAATGGGACCGACCATCGGCTGCTACGGCGGACGTGACCGGCCCATGCGCGGAAGCGGCGCGCGCCTCGAAGCCAGGCTCAAAGCGGTGGGCGTCGAGGTCGAGAGCCACACGTTCGAGGAAGCCGGGCACGCATTCCTGACTGACGGGCACCATCCGGTGCTCTCCTATCTCGGTCGCCCGCTCACGCACGTCGAGTACCGCGCCGACATCGCAGAAGAGGCGTGGCGCCGCATCTTCGCGTTCTTCGACCGTCATCTCGCCTGAAGCGTCGCGCCCGTCCCCCTCTCCGGCCGCGCTGGTCACGGTGCCTTCCGTCCTTTCTTGCACCGGGGCTTGGATTCCTGAATCTTCATTCACCTGATGACGACATCTTCACCCTCACTCGAGTCGCGCGGATCGCTGCGCGCACAGTTCCGTGACTCCGCGCGCGCCGCGATCCTGGACGCCGCCGAGCGCACCTTCTCGGAGCATGGCCTCGATCACGGGCGCATGGAGCGGATCGCGAAGCAGGCGGGCGTCTCGGTGGGCACGCTCTACAACCACTTCGCGGATCGCGAGGCGCTGATCACGGCGCTGATCGAGCAACGCCGCCGGGAGCTGATCGAGCACGTGGACGCGGCGCTCCGAAGCGCCGAGCAACCGTTCGACTCGCGCCTCGCCGCATTCCTGGAGGCGGTGTTCGCGCACTTCGAGCAGCATCGGAGGTTCCTCGCGATCGTGGCCCAGGGCGAACAGCCGGGCTCGCGTCTTCTGCTCACGCGCCCGCACACCCCTCCCTCTCCGATCCTGCAGGCCCTGGTCGAGCGGGCGGAGAAGCTCATGGCTCAGGGCGTGCGGCAGAAGGCCCTGGCCCGCGAGCAGCCGCAACTTCTCGCCGCGATGCTCGTCGGTATGGTGCGCTCGGTGCTGGTTCGCGAGCTGCTCGGCCCCGCGCCGCGCGGCGGCTCAGCGGATCTCCCCGGGCGGATCCACAGGCTGTTCCTCGAGGGAGCCCGACGCACATGAGAGCTGCCACACCATTCGGATCCGAGAGCGCCACGCCATTTCTTCCCGCCCGCGCGACCCGCCCGGGGATTCCCGTACGTGTGGTCGCGCTGCTCGCGTCCGCAGCGCTCATGACCGGAGGCTGCGCCGCCCCCACGGCTCGTCGCGAGGTGCGCGTTCCGGTCACCGTCGCCGCGGCGGTTCAGCAGGCGGTGCCGGACGTGATCGAGGCGACCGGCACCGTCGAGGCCCGCCAGACCGTGGCGATCAATCCGCAGGTCGGCGGTCTCATCACCGCGGTGCGCTTTCGCGAAGGCCAGGAGGTGCGCGCCAACCAGGTGCTGATCGAGATCGATCGCCGCCCGTATCGCGCGGCGCTGGAGCAGGCGAACGCGAGCCTCGCGCGCGATCGCGCGCAGTCCGAAACCGCGCGCCTCAACCTGGCGCGCGCCCAGACTCTGGTCGGAAGCGGCGCGATCTCGCAGCAGGAGTTCGAAACCCAACGCGCTTCGGCCGCCGCGCTCGCTGCCACCGTGCGCGGCGATTCGGCCAACGTGCTGCGCGCCGCGCTCGACCTGGACAACTGCACCGTCCGCTCGCCGATCGACGGTCGCACCGGCAGCCTGAACCTCCACCTCGGAAACCTGGTGAAGGCGAGCGACACCGCCACCCCGGTCGTCACCGTCAATCAGATCCGTCCCATCCTGGTGCGCTTCACTGTGCCCCAGCAGGAGCTGCCGCGCATCCTGCGTCACCGGGGAGAACGCCTGGCCGTGAGCGCGAGCAGCTCCGACGACACCACGCTCGCCAGCATCGGCACGCTTTCGTTCATGGACAACGCGGTGGACGCTTCGAGCGGCACCATCGAGCTCAAGGCCGAGTTCCCCAACCGGGACGGCCGGCTGTGGCCCGGGGAGTTCGTGCGCGTCCGGCTGATTCTCGCGACCGATCCGCACGCCATTGTCATTCCGGCGCAGGCAGTCACGCTCGGGCAGGCGGGGGCCTATGTCTACGTGGTGAATCCCGACACCACCGTGGCCTCGCGAACCGTCACCGTCGCGCGCAACAGCGGCTCGATGACCGTGATTCGCGCCGGCCTCGCGCCGGGCGAGCGCGTCGTGGTCGACGGCCAGCTTCGCCTGTCGCCCGGCGCGAAGATCACGATCAAGCCCGCGCCTCAGCCCAGCGCCGGTGAGAGCGTGGGGTCGCGACCGTGAATCTGTCCGAGCTCTTCATCCGCCGTCCGATCATGACCACCCTGGTCATGATCGGAATCGTGCTGGTCGGACTGCTTGGCTATCGCACGCTGCCGGTCAGCGACCTGCCCAACGTCGACTACCCGGTGATCAGCGTCAGCGCGAACCTCGCGGGTGCGAGCCCCGAGACCATGGCCTCCGCGGTCGCGACCCCGCTCGAGAAGGCGTTCTCGACCATCGCGGGCCTCGACGCGATGACCTCGACCAGCGGACTCGGGAGTACCAACATCACGATGCAGTTCGCGCTGGATCGCAGCATCGATGCGGCCGCACAGGACGTGCAGGCCGCGATCGCGAAGACCCTGCGCCAACTGCCCTCGGGAATCATTCCGCCCTCCTACCAGAAGGTGAACCCCGCCGACTCGCCGATCCTGTTCCTCGCGCTCACCTCCGACCAGCTGCCACTTTCCACCCTCGACGAGTACGCGCAGAGCTTCCTCGCGCAGCGCATCTCGACGGTCAAGGGCGTCGCCCAGGTGAGCGTGTTCGGATCACAGAAGTACGCGGTACGGGTCCAGCTCGACCCGCAGGCGCTGGCGGCGCGCGGGGTGGGCATCGACCAGGTGGCCGACGCCATCAACGGCGCGAACGTGAACCTGCCGACCGGCGTGCTGACCGGGCCCGACAAGACGCTCACCGTCCGCGCCAACGGCCAGCTGACCAGCGCCTCCCAGTTCCGCTCGCTGGTGGTGACCACCCACGGTGGTGCTCCGGTGCGGCTCGGCGACCTGGGACGCGTGCTCGACGACGTGCAGGACAACAAGACCGCGAGCTGGTACCGGGACAAGCGCGCGATCGTGCTCGCGATCCAGCGCCAGCCCGGCACCAATACCGTCGAGGTCGCGAACGGTGTGCAGGCTCTGCTGGGACGCCTGCGCGCGCAGCTGCCCAATTCGGTTCATGTCGAGACCCTGTTCGACCGCTCGATCTCGATCCGCCAGTCGGTGAACGATGTGCAGTTCACGCTGCTGCTGACGCTGTGCCTGGTGGTGCTGGTGATCTTCCTGTTCCTGCGCAACATCACGGCCACCGTGATCCCGAGCCTCGCGCTGCCGCTGTCGCTGATCGGCACGTTCGCGGTGATGTCCCGGCTCGGCTACAGCATCGACAACCTGTCGCTCATGGCGCTCACGCTCTCGGTCGGCTTCGTGGTGGACGATGCGATCGTCATGCTCGAGAACATCGTCCGGCATCGCGAGATGGGCAAGTCGCCGCTCCAGGCGGCGCTCGACGGATCGCGCGAGATCAGCTTCACCATCCTGTCGATGACGCTGTCGCTCACCGCCGTGTTCATCCCGGTGCTGTTCATGGGCGGATTGCTCGGGCGTCTGTTTCACGAGTTCGCGGTGACCATCAGCGCCGCGATCCTGGTGTCGGGCTTCGTCTCGCTCACGTTGACGCCGATGCTGTGCAGCCGCTTCCTCAAGCACGAGCACGGCACGCAACATGGGCGCCTGTACCAGGTGTTCGAGTCGGGCTTCAACCGCACGCTCCACGCCTACCAGCGCAGCCTCGCATGGGTCATGGAGCGCCGCCCGCTCGCGCTGTGGTTCTCGCTTGCGATCCTGGTCGCGACCGTGGTGCTGTTCAAGATCGTGCCCACCGGCTTCATCCCCAACGAGGACACCGGCCAGATCCAGGGGACCACCGAGACCGCCGAAGGCACGGCCTTCGAAGCGATGCGCGCACACCAGAAACAGATCGCCGACATCATCCTCGCCGACCACGACGTCGCCGGCTTCATGTCATCGGTCGGCGCCGGCGGACCGTCCGGCGCAAGCAACCAGGGGCGCCTCTTCATCCGGCTCAAGCCGCGCTCGCAACGCCGCCCGGTCGACGAGGTGATCCGCCGCCTGCAGTCCAAGCTCGTCACGGTGCCCGGCATCCGGGTATACCTGCAGAACCCGCCGGTGATCCGCGTCGGAGGACGGGTCGCGAAGAGCCTGTATCAGTTCACGCTGCAGAGCACCGACGTGGCCGCGCTCTATCCTGCGGCGCAGCAGCTGGAGGCCCGGCTGCGCACCCTTCCCGAGCTGGAGGACGTGACCAGCGACCTGCAGATCCGCAATCCGCAGGTCAACCTGAAGATCGACCGCGACCGCGCCTCGGCGCTGGGCGTCTCGAGCCAGCAGATCGAGGAGGCACTGTACAACGCGTTCGGCTCGCGACAGGTCTCGACCATCTACACGCCGGACAATCAGTACTGGGTGATCCTCGAACTGCTGCCCGAGCGTCAGCGCGACGTGACCGCGCTCCAGCAGCTGCACATCCGTGGCACGGGCGGCGATCTGGTGCCGCTCGGTGCGGTGGCCACGATGACGCCGGGACTCGGGCCCTTGAGCGTGAATCACTCGGGGCAGGTGCCGTGCGTGACCCTGTCGTTCAATCTCAAGCCCGGTGTCGCGCTCGGCAACGGGGTCGATCTGGTGGAGCGCACGGCGCGCGAGGTGCTGCCTTCGAGCGTCATCACCAACTTCTCCGGCACCGCGCAGGCGTTCCAGGACAGCCAGCGCGGCCTGCTGTTCCTGCTGCTGGTCGCCGTGCTCGTCATTTACCTCGTGCTCGGCATGCTGTACGAGAGCTTCATCCACCCGCTCACGATTCTCTCGGGCCTACCGTTCGCGGGATTCGGCGCGCTGATCACGCTGTGGCTGTGCCGCACCGAGCTCAACGTGTACGCATTCGTCGGGGTGATCATGCTGATCGGGCTGGTCAAGAAGAACGCGATCATGATGATCGACTTTGCGCTCGAAGCGGAGCGCAGGGAAGGCAAGACCGCGCGCGACGCGATCCTCGAGGCGTGCAGCGTGCGATTCCGCCCGATCATGATGACGACCATGGCCGCCCTCATGGGAACGCTCCCGATCGCCCTCGGGGTCGGAGCGGGCTCCGAGTCACGCCGCCCGCTCGGCATCGCAGTGGTCGGAGGGCTGGCGTTTTCGCAGATCATCACGCTCTACATCACGCCGGTGATCTACACCTACCTCGACTCGTTCCAGAAGTGGATGGCGCGGCGCGCTGCGGCACGAACCCGGCGCGCCCCGGCGGCGACGCCGCTTTCCGGCGATCGACCCGGCGCCGCCGCACGCGAGAGCGAGGCGGTCTCGGGCGCCAGGGGCTAGGAGCGGCAGGAGACGCGTTCAGGGCCTCCCTCGACTTCTAGCGCACGTCCTCGCCGTTCAGGTCGCTCGGGCCCTCTCCCATGCCCTCGAGCGGACTGTCCAGCCCTTCGTGATCCTCGGCCTCGGCCTGAGCCTCGGCTCCGCCGGTCTTTGCGTGCTTCTTCGCACGGCGCGCCTCGCGCTTCTCGTTGGCACGGGCCAGGCGCTGCTGTTCCTTCTGACGCTTGAGGAATGACGGTCTCTTGCTTGCTGCCATGGGAACTCCTCTCAGGGGCCTCCGCCTCGTCGACAGGAATGACGGGGTCGGGTGACGAACGTCTGGAATGCGACGTGCGCATCATCGCAGAGTTCGCGCCGATTTGCAGGGATTTCGCGGAACGAGATGGCAGCGCTCTGGTTCGCGCCTCCGAGCGCGCGATCTCACTCGACCGGGCGGGAGGTGCGGGAATGGCGGAAAAGCGCCGCGCAAACCTGTATTCTGCCGCCACCGAGAGGAGGCTGCCTTTGAGTTCAGGGGTCCGGGGGATGCGGCTGGTCGGAGTTTCGGCCTACGCTCCTCAACAGGTGTGGAGCAATGCTCGAGTCGCCGCGCGCCTTCGGCTCGAACGCATGCGCACCAGCGCCCGGATGCGTCAGGCGGGTAGCAGGACACTGACCTCCGAGGAAACCAAGCTGTTCCAGACCAGCGATCGCTGGGTGCGCCGCTTCATCGGTTTCGAGGAGCGGCATTTCTCGTGCGACGGCGAGGGAACCGTCGATCTGGCGACGCACGCCGCCCGGCAGCTGCTCGAACGCTCGGGCCACGGTCCTTCCGACATCGATGCGATCGTGTTCGGCAGCGTCACTCCCTCCTATCTCTACAGTCCTCCCGATGCCGCGCTGCTCCAGCACGCGCTCGGCATTCCGGTGTGGCAGGGGCCAGCCCCCCGCGAGATCAAGGGCGTCGACGTCTCGCTGGCGTGCAGCAGCTGGGTCGCATCGCTCATGCTGTGCTACGCGCTGATCCGCTCCGGCATGGCGCAGAGCGTCCTGCTGATCGGCGCCGACCGGATGAGCGCCGCGATCAACTGGCGCGATCGCAGCTTCGCGACCGTGCTCGGAGATGCGGGCACCGCCACCCTGTGCGTGGCGGTCCCCGAAGCCGAAGACTGGTTCGCGCCCTCTCGGTTCTGGAGCTGGCTGGATGGCGGGCACGCCGGCATCATCCTCACGCCCGAGGGAGGATCGCGTCATCCCTCGCCCAGCGGCGATGTCACCTCCGGAAGGAACCGGCTGGCGATGGACGGCGCCGCGGTGCGCCAGATCCTGGTTCCGTTCATGGGCGGTCCCGCCGTGGACGCGGCGCTGGCCAAGGCCGGGATGCGGCTCGATGAACTCGATTTCGTCACGCTGCATGAGGCCAATCTGGTACTCAACGCCTCGATCATTGAGAAATGGCGGGCGCGTGGTTTCCGCGGGCGGGTGCTCGATGCCGGTGGACGCTTCGGCAACACCACCAGCGCCTCGATCCCGCTGGCGCTGGCCATGAATCCCGACGAGCTGACCGTGGGCCGGAAATTCGGCCTGTTCGGCTTCGGCGGCGGCCTCTCCGCCAGCTTCGCGTTCGGCACACTGCGACATCCGCTCCCGGCCTGGACCAACCAGGCCTGAGCCGCGTTTCGAGCGCGCCGCGCCGATTGTCCGTGCCCGGCAGGCATGCCGTATCCTCGCGCCCATGTCCCTGACCCGGCCCGAAACGCTGGTGGACGACATGATCGCGCCCGAGCCGCGGGTGGACGCCGAAGCGGTGGTGTATCGCCTCTACGACGTCGGCTACGAGATCCGTCTCGAGCAGGCGTTCCATCTGCTGGCTTCCAGCACACCGGAGCGCCCGCGCCCGGTGCGCGGTGAAGCACAGGCCATCCAGATCCCGAACCCGCCGGTGACGGTCGGACTGGGCGTCGAGACCGTGAAACTCGCCGGGGAATCGCGCGAGGTGGAGCTCTCGGCGCGGCTCTTCGACTTCGGCGTGGTCTCGCTGCGCGCGCGACTGGTCGCACCGCCCGGCCTGGCCTGGAGCGAGTTTGCGGCGTTCGGCGCCGCGATCGGCGCCGCTCAGTTCTGGGGAGAGATGTTCGCCCGGGTGCGCGAACGCCTGCTCGCCCGCATCGCTCCCGCGATCGAGAAGTCGGGCGAGGCGCCGGTCGTCGAGGACTACGTCGTGTTCCGCGTCAATCGGCTGGAGGACGGCGCGGCGGCCGGCACGGGCCCGCGCGCGCGACTCTCGCCCGATGCGCTGCGCGACGAGGACGTGGCCCGGCTGCTGCTCGGCGAGTTGCGTCCGCTCTCGGGCGCCACCCGCCGCGAGCTCCTCTCGCAGCGCTTTTCCTACTTCGAAGACGATCTGACGGTGCTCACCTGGAACTCCGCGCTCATCATCGAGCCAGTCCACGAGGACGCCGACATCCAGTACGTGCTCGAGTTCGCGAACGCGCAGCTCCTCGAGCTGCGCTTCTACGACGCCCGGCTCGACGCCGAGATTCCGAAGATCTACGACCGCATCGAAGAGGCGCGGCAGGGCTTTCAACTGCTCGGGCGCGGCTTCAACCGGCTGCTCGCGGTGCTCCAGACCCGGGTCGCGGACGCGACCGAGCTGGTGGAGCGCGTCGAGAACTCGCTCAAAGTGACCGACGACGTCTTCCTGGCCCGCATCTACTCGGCGGCGCTCGAGATCTTTCGCGGACGCACCTGGCGCAGCGGCATCGACCGGAAGATCGCGATCCTGCGCGAGACCTACGGCATGCTCAACGCCGAGTCGCAGGCGCGCCGCTCCGAGGTGCTGGAGATCATCATCGTCGCCCTGATCGTGATCGAGATCGCGCTCGCCTTACTGAAGCATTGAGCGACGATGCCGATCCGAGATCACATCCTTCCCGGGCTCGATCACGAGATGGCCGGCACCCGCCGCTCGCTGGAGCGCGTCCCGGAGGACCGGCTGGCGTGGAAGCCGCACGAGAAGTCGGGCTGGGCTGGCTGGCCACGCACCTGGCGCGGCTGCCGCACTGGGCGGTCCAGGCCTTCACCCGGGATTCCATCGACATCGCGGATAGAGGCCGGCGCCGAGTCAGGCGCGGCCGGGGCGGCTCTCTGCGCCGGCGCCGGCGAGTCGCGCCGCGTACTTCGCGCGCAGCTTCGTGAGCTTGGGCGCGATCATCGCGCGGCAGTAGGCCTGTTCCGGATTCCGGCGGTAGTAGCCCTGGTGGTACTCCTCGCCGGGATGGAACGCCTCGAGCGGCGCGAGCTCGGTCACGATCGGCGCACCGAACACGCCAGAGGAGCCCAGCTCGGACAGGACCTGCTCGGCGGTCGCCTTCTGAGCGCTCGAATCATGGAAGATCACCGAGCGGTACTGGGTGCCGGTGTCCGGCCCCTGCCGGTTGAGCGTGGTCGGATCGTGGAACGCGAAGAAGATCTCGAGCAGATCTCGATACGAGATCACCGCCGGATCGAACGTCACCTGCACCACCTCCGCGTGCCCGGTCCGTCCGCTGCAAACTTCCTCGTAGGTCGGCCGCTGCCCGCGCCCGCCCGCGTAACCCGACACCACCTTCTGTACGCCGGCCAGCGGCTCGAACACCGCCTCGAGACACCAGAAGCACCCGCCGCCCAGCGTGGCGGTCTCGGTTGAATGCGGTTCCATGTTCTTCTCCGATGGTGAATGGCTAGAGGGCTCAGCAGCGGGCACCCCGGTCTCATGCGCACGGTTCAGCGAGCGTCCTCGGCGCTCGTCAACCGAACCACGTTCTGAAATGGATCGCGGGTCTCGAAGCCGTCTTCGACCCGCGCTGCGGAGAAACCCGCGGCCTCGAGCCGGGCGACGGTGCGTTCGAGTCCCTCGCGTTTCGGCAGGTGCACCTCGAAGCTGTGAAGCCCTGCGGCTCCTGCCGGCGGAACCGGCGCGCCCTCTCCGGCCCAGGTGTTGAGCCCGACATGATGGTGGTATCCACCCGCCGAGACGAACAACGCCGACTTTCCGGCGCGCATCATCACGTCGAACCCGAGCGCGCCGACGTAGAAACGTTCGGCCTCGCCCAGGTGTGACACGGTCAGGTGCACGTGGCCGAGGTCGGTCCCTTTCGCGAGCCCGCTCCACGCTCCATCGTCCGCTCCGGGCTCGGCGAGCAGGCCGGCCAGATCGAGCGCCTCCGTGGTCATGAGCGCCTTGCCACCCTTCGCAGCCCATTGCTCGCGCGGTCGATCGCGATAGATCTCGATCCCGTTGCCTTCCATGTCGGACAGATAGAGCGCCTCGCTCACCGAATGGTCCGCGGCACCATCGAGCGGAGTTCCGGTTTCGATCAGCCGCGCCAGCGAGCGGGCCAGGTCACGGCGGGACGGCACGCGCACCGCGAAGTGATAGAGCCCCGTCGTCCCGCGGGCACGCGGCGCCTCGCGGCTCTCCCGCAGTACCAGCAGCTCGCGACCGTCGACGCCGAGCCGCGCCACGCCGGGGCCTCGCGCCAGCACCCGGAAGCCGAGTCGGGATTCGTAGAAGGCCACCGCACGGCCCAGGTCACGAACGGTGAGGTGAACCGACCCGAGAGCCGTGGCCGGGTCGATCGAGGTTCGGACCTTCTCAGCGTCCAGCCGCATGGCGAAGCTCCTGGAAGGATGGGTTTCCGTCTGGTTTGGCCGGTGGCGTCATGATGCGCCAGCTCCGGGGTTCGGTTCCACCGCCCCTCCTGGGCGCCCCAAACCCGGGCGGAGGCGGGGCGAACCCCTGGGATGGGTTGCGAGCCCCGGCGCCCTTCGACTTATCCGGCTCAATCCGGGGCCCCAACCTGCCGAAACCCAGATCGATGGCATTCCCCGGTCCACATGGTCCGGGCCCTAGCGTTTGCTTTGTCCAGGGAAGGGAAGCTGCTCGCATGCGCCACGCACATCACGGATTCCCAATCGCGGCCTGCTGTGTTCTCGCCTCGTGCCTGATCTCCTCCGTGGCCGCGGCCGGGGTGATCCGTGGCACGCTGTGGCTGACACACCCCAGCGCGGCCGCGATGGCCGCGGCGCTGGCCAGGTCATCCTCGAGGCCGGCGCAGCCCGGAGTTTCCGATGCGGTGATCTACATCGAGAGCATTCCCGAAAAGTCGGAGAAAAAGCTCTCGCGTGGGGGCTGGTTCTCGCCCAAGCCCAGGATGTCGCGCGTCATTCAGGTGGACCGGCGCTTCATGCCCAGGGTGCTCTCGGTCACCCCCGGGACATCGGTCGAATTCCGTAACCGCGACCTCGTCTATCACAACGCCTTCAGCGTTTCGGTGGCCAAGCGCTTCGACCTGGGCCGCTACCCGCCGGGGAAGGCCGACACCGTGAGGTTCGAGCGTGCCGGCGTGGTCAACGTGCACTGCGACATCCATCCGGACATGAGCGGCTATGTCGTGGTGGTGCCAAACCATGCTTTCGACCGCCCCGACTCGCTCGGCAGCTACTCGCTCCCGAAACTTCCGCCGGGGAAATACGCGCTGCGCGTGTGGCATCCGCGCCTGGGCGAGCTGCGACGCGACGTCGAGATCCCGAAGCACGGCAATCTCGAACTTCCACTGGTGTTCTGAGCCATGCGCCTGAGCCTCCGCTGGAAGATCCTGCTCATCACCGTGATCACCCCGCTCACGCTCGGAGTGTCCACGTTCGTGACCGTGCATCGCAGCGTCAAGCAGCACGTGAACTCGTCCTCGATTCACGAGAGCCTCGAACACTCGCGGCTGGTGTTCGAGAGCATGCTCGCCGCGCGTGCCAAGGCGCTGGCCGGTGGCGCGCAGGTGATCGCGCGCGACCCCCGGTTCTTCTCGCTGCTGACCCTGGACCGGACTCAGCGCGACTCGCGGTTCGCGGCCACGGTGCGCGGGATGGCGCACGACTTCAATCAGATCACTCAGACCGAGCTGTTCGAGGTGCTGGACCGGCGCGGCCGGATTCTCGCCTCGGTCGGTGGGGTCTCCTCGGAGCGGGAAGCGCGCGAGGCGCTGGTGCACACCGCGCTCGAGGGAACCGCGGTCACCGGTGTGCTGGTTCAGCACGACGCCCAGTATCAGGTGACCGCGACGCCGGTGCGCGCGGACGGCCAGATCGTGGGCGCGCTGCTGCTCGGATCCGAGATCGGCGAGCGCCTGGCGCGGGTGCTGCGCGCGCAGATGCTCAGCGAGGTCACGTTCGTCTCCGGCCAGGAGATCACCGGCACGACGCTGAGCCTGGCGAAGGACCGCGACGCGCTGAGCCAGCGGCTCGACGGCTTCGGGCTCACGCAGCAGACCGATTTCGGCCGCCTTGGAGTTTTCCGGGTCCACGGCGCGCACTTCACCTACCTGACCATCGTGCGCCGCATCCCGGGCTCGGATTCGCCCCACCCCCAGCTCTACGTGATGCAGCGCGCCTACGATCCTGAAACCCGGTTCCTCCAGCAGATGCAGCAGGACATGATCCTGCTGGCGGCGATCGCCCTGATCGCTGCGCTGATCACCGGTCTGATGCTTTCCGAGAAGATCACCCGCCCGATCGGGCAGCTGGTGCACGGCGCACAGGAGATGCAGCGCGGCAACTACACGCACCCGGTCCAGGTCAAGAGCTCGGACGAGATCGGCTACCTCGCGGAGCGCTTCATGGAGATGCGCCAGCGCGAGCAGGTCTACGTCAGCAGCCTCGAAGAGGCCGCCAAACTCAAGAGCGAATTCATCAGCATCGCCTCGCACGAGCTGCGCACCCCGATCAGCGTGATCAAGGGCTATCGCGACCTGCTCGACGAGGGCAAGCTCGGCCCGATCGAGCCGCGCCAGAAGCAGGCCCTCGAAACCATTCGCGGCTGCCTCTCGCAGCTGACCAGGATCGCCGAGCACGCGACTCAGATCGCACAGG
The DNA here is from genome assembly GCA_031370785.1 of Candidatus Eiseniibacteriota bacterium. Taxonomy (GTDB): domain Bacteria; phylum Eisenbacteria; class RBG-16-71-46; order RBG-16-71-46; family RBG-16-71-46; genus DATJGS01. The sequence goes on from JANMQY010000061.1 coordinate 59,619, forward strand.
TGCGAAGCGAGCGCCTCGAGCTGGCCATCGAGGAGCAGCCGATCGGCCCGCTGCTCGATGTGGCGGTCGGCACCGCACAGGCCGCGGCGCCGAATCGCAAGGTCAACCTCAACGTGCTGGTGGAGCCTCCCTCGCTCGACCCGGTCGCGGTGGACGGTCCCCGTCTGACCCAGGCGGTCACTCAGCTGGTCTCGAACGGCATCCGTTTCACGCCCGACGGCGGCAAGGTCGAAGTCCGCGCGTTCGTGTCCGAGGAAACGCTGCACATCGAGGTGACGGACGATGGGCCTGGCATCCCCGAGGAGCGCCTCCCGCGCATCTTCGACGACGGCCATGCGGTGCGCGGCTCGACCAACCACCATTCGTCGGACTCGCTCGAGTTCAACTCGGGCGGTCTCGGGCTGGGGCTCGGAATCACGCGGGGCATCGTCGAAGCGCACGGCGGAACCATCAGCGTCGACAGCCAGCCGGGCAAGGGCAGCCGCTTCGAGATCCGGATTCCGCTGCGCACCGTGCGAAACGAATCGACCGCGGCCTAGCTACCGATGATGGAGAAGCGCTCCCGGAACCTCGCCCTTCGGTCCCGCGCACACGCGAGCCTGATGCGCGCAGCGCTGATGGCTCTGGCGTGCGTCGCCGCCGCGGCGACCCTGTGGCCCGCAACCGCAGGCGCGGACCAGGCGGAACAGAACGAGATCAAGGCGAACATGCTGTGGAACATCGCCAAGTTCGTGCGCTGGCCGGATGGGGCATTCGACAAGACCCGGGGACAGCTGGTCTTCACGATCCTGGGTGAGGATCCGCTCGCCGAAGCGCTGGCGGTCACGTTGAGCACCAAGACGATCAACGGTCGGCCGGTGTTCGTGCACTTCGCGCGCCGCGCGCAGGACGCCGCCGGAAGCCAGATCCTGTATATCGCCGCTTCCGAGCATGGCCGGATCGACGAAGTTCTGAAGGCGATCGACGGCAGCTGGATGCTCACGGTCGCCGATTCGTCGGGCTTCGCGGTGCGCGGCGGGATGGTCGACTTCGCGCTGGAGCTCGACAAGGTTCGATTCGAGATCAATCAGGTCCGCGCGGAGAAGGCCGGACTCAAGATCAGCGCCAAGCTGCTCGCTCTTGCGCACGTCGTGGAAGCCACCCCCTAATCCCAGGGAGCAGCGATGCGGTCCCTCCGTCATCTCTCCATCCGCAAAAAGCTGACGCTCATGATGATGCTCACCAGCATCGCAGCACTGCTGCTGGCCTGCGGCGCATTCGTGAGCTACGAGCTGCTGACCTTCCGCAAGACCATGGCCCGCGATCTCTCGGTGCTGGCCGACGTCATCGGGGCCAACAGCACGGCGGCGCTCACCTTCAACGATCCCGAGGCGGCAAGAGACCAGGTGGGTGCCTTGCGCGCCCAGCAGCACGTGATCGCGGCGTGCATCTACCGCAAGGACGGCAGGCCCTTCGCCACCTACCAGCGCACCACCGGCACCGGGAAGGCCTGGCCCCAGATCGCCGAGATCGAGGGCACTCAGATGCACCGCCAGTACTTGAGCGTGTCGCGCAAGGTGATGCTCGACCGGGAGCCGATCGGCTCGGTCTACATCCGCTCGGATCTGGACGAAATGCGCGCGCGGGTGCGGCGCTACGGGCTGTTGATGCTGGGAGTGCTGGGGCTGGCTTCGCTGGTCGCCCTGATGCTCGCCTCGAGGCTGGAGGGTCTGATCTCGGGTCCGGTGCTGGCCTTGGGCGCGGTCACCCGGCGTGTCACCGAGGGACGCGACTATGCGGTGCGTGCCGAGAAACACGGCGAAGACGAGATCGGTGCGCTGATCGATGGCTTCAACGAGATGCTCGCCCAGATCCAGAAGCGCGACGACCGCCTGCGCGGGCACCAGGAACGCCTCGAGACCGAAGTCGCCGACCGGACCGCGGAGCTGACCGCCACCAACGCCGAGCTGCGACTGGCGCGCGACAGGGCCGAGGCGGCGAGCCGCGCGAAGAGCGAGTTCCTCGCCAACATGAGTCACGAGATCCGCACCCCGCTCAATGGCGTGATCGGGATGACCGAGCTGGCGCTCGAGACCGAGTTGAGCGAGGAGCAGCGCGACTACCTGCAGACCTCGCGCGCCTCGGCCGACACGCTGCTGCTCGTGATCAACGACATCCTCGACTTCTCGAAGATCGAAGCCGGCCGACTGGACCTCGACAACGTCGCCTTCGAGCTGGAGCACCAGATCGAGACCGCGCTCAAGACTGTCGCGCTGCGTGCGCACGAGAAAGGGCTCGAGCTGCTGTGCGACATCCGGCCCGGCGTGCCCACCGGGCTGGTCGGCGACCCGAACCGGCTTCGCCAGGTGCTGGTCAACCTGCTCGGCAATGCGATCAAGTTCACCGAGCGTGGCGAAGTGGTGGTGCGGGTCGAAGTCGGCCCGGTTGAGGCCGACCCGGGCGTGCTTTCCTTCTCAGTCAGTGACACCGGCATTGGGATCGCGAGCACCAAGCTCGAATCCATCTTCGCGGCCTTCACCCAGGCCGACAACTCGACCACCCGCCGATTCGGCGGAACCGGCCTCGGACTCACCATCTGCAAGCGGCTGGTCGAGCTGATGGGCGGAGGCATCGGGGTCGAGAGCGTCGAGGGACGCGGCACCACCTTCCACTTCACGGCCCGCTTCGGGCTCGAGAGCGACCTGGGCGATCGGGACGAGTTGATTCCTCCCGACGTGCGCGGCGTGCCAGTGCTGGTCGTCGACGACAATGCCACCAACCGGCGCATCCTCGCCGAGCACCTGTTCCGCTTTGGCATGCGCCCGATCGCGGTCGATGGGGCGCGGGCCGCGCTTCAGGAACTGGAGCGCGCGAAGGCGACCCTCACCCCCTTCGGGCTGATCATCGTCGACTACCACATGCCCGGCATGGACGGCATGATGCTTGCCGAGCGCATTCGGGACATGCCCGGGGTGAGCGGCTCGACCGTCATGATGCTCACCTCCGGCGGGCAGAGCGGCGATGCCGCCCGCTGCCGAGATCTGAGGCTGGCCGCCTATCTCACCAAGCCGATTTCACAGAAGGTCCTGTATCAGACCGTCATCCAGATGCTCGGCGGCCCGAAAGCACGCGCCAAGTCCACCCCTGCCCCCAGGATGGAGGCTCCGATGTCACTTCTCCCTTCGCACAAGCCCTCCGCAACCGACCGCGCGCCGCTTCAGGTGCTCCTTGCCGAGGACAATCTCGTCAACCAGAAGCTCGCGGTGACCCTGCTTCAGAAGCGCGGTCACAAGGTCACCGTGGTCAACGACGGCGAAGAGGCTCTGCAGGCGCTGGAGCGCTCCGCCTTCGATGTGGTGCTGATGGACGTGCACATGCCGCGCATGGGCGGATTCGAAGCGACCACGGCGATTCGCGAGAAGGAGCGCCGCACCGGCGCGCATCTGCCGATCGTGGCGCTCACCGCACTCGCCATGAACGGGGATCGTGACGAGTGCCTGCGGGCGGGCATGGACGCATACGTTTCCAAGCCGATCAACTCCGCCGAGCTGTTCGGGACGCTCGAGCGGCTGTTCCCGAACCGCTCCGGGGCCGTGACGCCGGGGCGTACCGCCGCGACGCGTGCGCGCACGCGTGGCGAGCTGCTCGACGTTCAGAAGCTCGAGCAGAACATGGACGGCGACGCCGAAATGCTGCGCGACATCGTGGACACCTTCCTTCGCGACCTGCCCCAGCGCGAGCGTGAGCTGCAGGAATCGCTCGTCCGGCGTGATGCGCCGACGCTGGCGCGCGCGGCCCACACCATGAAAGGCCTGCTGCTGACGCTCGGGGCCAAGCCGTCGGCCGACGTGGCGCTGCAGCTCGAGATCGTCGCCCGCTGCGGAAATCTGAGCGAGGCCGAGGGTCTGACGAAGGAATTGAGACTGGAGCTGACGCAGCTCACTCCGGCGCTGCGCGAGTTGCTGCGCCGCAAGGCCGCCTAGGCAGCGGGTCGGGTCGTTCAATCCTCGAGGAGGTCGCACGTGCGCATCATGATTCTCGTCGCCGCTCTGGCCCTGGTGACCGTTGGCCGAGGACTTCTCATGGCGATCATCGTCCGGTTGTTCGGCCGCGCGATCGGCGAACACGCGGTCGCCCAGCAGCCCGATCGCATCCAGCTGGTGCGCAGCGCACCCAGCGCGTGGCGCAACGCGTCGGCGGCGGGCGCCCTGGCCGAGCCGCTGGTGAGGAGTGGCTTCGACGATGCGGGAACGTTCCGCGTTCAGGAAATGCCGGGCCTGGTGGTGCGTCTGCTGGCGAACCCGGGAGACGGATTCCTCGCGGTGGTGTACGAGCATCCGAAGGCCGGCCACTGGCTCGACCTGGTGACGCGGTACGGCGACCGCACCAGCATCACCTTCACCTCTCACGGTCCGACCGGCCTCTCCGCGCGTCCCGGCCACCCGATCGTCAACGTGTCGGGCGCCGGCGCGAACGCGCTGCTCAGGCGGGCGCGTGCCGAACGTCCGAAGGGTCCGATGGCGCCGGTCAGCGCGCCGCGGGCGCAGAGCGACTTCGAGGACGCCTACGGTGAGGCGATCGAGTGGCGGAAGCGTCACGGCATCTCGACCGCCGAGGTCGCGAAGGTGGCGTCTCTGCGCAAGGCCGCCTGAGGAATCTTGACCGACTGGCCCCGCGCCACGATTCTTGACGACGTCATTCAGCGATTCCGCCGCGGCCTGATCAGGCATCCGCGATCGCATCGCTCACCCTATGGGCAGAGCACGCGGACGCCGCGATCTCGGCTTCGCTCGGGAGCTTCACCTCGACTCCCGCGAAGCAGTCGCGCTACCTGCGGCGACAGGTGCGGCTGCTCGATCAGGCGCGCTTCTTCCAGGTCGCGAACCACACCGCCGCACTCCAGGTCGGGAACAGGTCCACGCCCGGAATCAGCTCGGCCACGAGGGCCGGAAGAAACGCCGGATGCCAGCCGACCAGAAGGACCATGACGATTCCAATCGCGATATCGAGCGCGTCCTCGAGCGGCGAGGCCAGTCCGGGCGCGAAAAGCGGCAGCAGCGCGATCTGAACGATGTCCGCCGCGAGTGCGATCCCGCGCGCCAGCCACACCCGCCGCCGCGATGGCGTTCGCGGCGCGGCCGCGGGCGAGGGCGCGGCAGGAATCTGCAGCTCGTCGCTCAGGAGGGCTCCTGCACCTGCACCCGAAACGCCGCTGCGGCCAGCGCGCCACCCACGAACGGGCCCACCAGATAGAGCCAGAGGTGGGCGAACGATCCCCCGCCGAGCAGGGCCTGAACCAGGATCGGGCCGGCGCCGACCGCGGGATTGAACACGCCGCCCGACACGCCACCTCCCGCGAACGCGCCCGCCATCACCGTGAACCCGATGGCGATTCCGTAGAACGAATTCCCGGCGTTGGCCTTCGTCGTTCCGACGTTGAGCACCACCAGAGCGAGCGCGAAGGTGAACGCCACTTCGACCAGCAGCGCGGACAGCGCCGGGAATTCGGCGCCGGGCGCGGGCGCGAACGTCCTGCCCAGAATCGCGACGACCAGCAGCGCCGCCGCGATCGCACCGGCCAGCTGGCTCACCACGTAAGGGATCAGGTCCTTCGCGGCGAACCTGCCGCCGAGCAGCATCGCCAGCGACACCGCCGGATTGTAGTGGGCGCCCGAGACGTGGCCGCCCATGTATACGAGCGCGGTGAGCGCCGCCCCGATCGCGAGCGGGGCCAGCGGCGAGCCGCCGAGCACGCTCAGGCCGATGGTGAGCACGAGGAACAGCGTTCCAATGAACTCGGTGAGGTACCGCTTCATGAGGACCCTTTCCGTGGGTGACGGGCCCCGACTCGCGATCTGTCGGGGCCCCTGGAGCATTCGCGAGTGCGCGCTAGTGCCTGACCGCTTCCCTGGTTTCCTTCGGCCCGGCCGCGCTCGCCTGCTGGGGCGCGGACCACGGCGGCGCGATGCCGTTCATGCGCGCGTAGGCGATGGACTGCCCGAGATGCTCGTGGGCGTGCGTGACCGCGATCATCATCGCCTCGCGCGCGGTTCCGTCGTGGTCGAAGATCTTGACGGTCTTGCTCAGGTCGCCATCCGGCGTGTCGGAGATGGCCTTGCGCAGGTGAGCGAACGACGCCTTCAGATCGCGAACGATCTCAGCCCTGTCGTTGCCCGCGGTCTCGTAGGTCTTCATGTCGAACCCGGCCGGCGGCGCGGAACCGAACAGGGTCGGCAGCAGGTAGTTCGCGGTGACCACGTGGCGAAACACCTCGGCCACCGATCGCACGCCCTTGCGAGGGCGCCACGAGAACTTCGCCTGCGGCATCGCGCCCGCCAGATCGACGAGCTTGACCTCGGCTTCCTTGATCTGGGCGATCATGGCCCCGCGCTCGCCCGAGAGCGGGGCAACCGCCTCCTCTGCGCGCAGAGGAGCAACCAGCACAGCGGCTGAAATCAACGCGCCGGCCAGCACCAGAATGGGCTGATGTCGCATCGTGTGCCTCCTTTCACTGGGGAGAATGACGGTCGGACAGGTGGCATCCTAGCCGAATCCGGTCCCGCCGCCATCCCATTCCAGGGACGCGCGGCCAGCGCGGCCCTGGGGGGCCAGCGGGCGCTCTGGCCCCGTCCGTCGCGCCGGCCGCCGCGTGGCATTTGGCCCGCAGCGGCAGGCGGGCTTAGGATGCGGCGATATGACATCCCCTGTGCGCCCTGGCTCTGGGGCGTTGGCCGTTCCCCGCCTCCCCCACGGAGAACACGGATGAAGCCTTCGCTCGCCGACTTGAAGCAGCGCCTCGCCGAAGTCAACGACCTGCAGATGGCCACCGCGGTCCTGCGCTGGGACCAGGCGACCTACATGCCCCCGGGTGGCGCCGCGGCGCGCGGCCGGCAGATGGCCACCCTGAGCCGGATCGCTCACGAGAAATTCACCGATCCTGCGATCGGGCGGCTGCTCGACACGCTCGAGCCGCAGATGGCCAAGCGCCCGTTCGAATCCGACGAAGCCGGCCTGGTGCGGGCGACCCGGCGTGAATACGATCAGGCAGTGCTGGTGCCGGGGGCCTTCATCGCGGAGATGAACACCCACACTGCGCACGCCTATCAGGTATGGACCGAAGCGCGCCCGGCGAACGACTTCGCCGCGGTGCGCCCATTGCTCGAGAAGACCCTCGAGCTGAGCCGGCGCTACGCGGGCTATTTTCCGAATACCGAAAGCATCGCCGATCCGCTGATCGACCTGAGCGACTACGGGATGAAGGCCAGCGACGTGCGCCGCCTGTTCGGTGCGCTGCGCGCACGGCTGGTGCCGATCGTGCAGGCCATCACCTCGGGGCCACCGACCGACGCGTCGTGCCTGCACCAGCACGCGCCCGAGGCGTTGCAGCTGGGGTTCGGACTCTCGGTGATTCGCCGCTTCGGCTACGACTTCGATCGCGGACGGCAGGACAAGACCCATCACCCGTTCATGACCAAGTTCTCGCTCGGAGACGTGCGCATCACCACCCGCGTGCGCGAGGACGACGTGACCGACGCTCTGTTCAGCACGCTGCACGAATCCGGTCACGCGATGTACGAGCAGGGCATCGAGCCGTCTTTCGAGGGCACGCCACTCGCGAACGGTGCATCGTCCGGGGTGCACGAGAGCCAGTCTCGGCTGTGGGAGAACATCGTGGGCAGGAGCCTGGGTTTCTGGACGGGCGCTTATCCCGAGATGCAGAAGACGTTCCCGACCCAGCTCGGCAAGGTGCCGCTCGACACGTTCTATCGCGCGATCAACAAGGTCGAGCGCTCGCTGATCCGCACCGACGCCGACGAGGTCACCTACAATCTGCACGTCATGCTGCGCTTCGACTTCGAGATGGACATGCTCGAAGGCCGGCTCGCGATCAAGGACCTGCCCGAAGCGTGGCGTGCGCGAATTCGCGAAGACTTCGGCGTCGCCGTGCCCGACGATCGCGACGGAGCGATGCAGGACGTGCACTGGTTCGGCGGGCTGATCGGTGGCGCGTTCCAGGGCTACACCCTCGGCAACGTGCTCAGCGCGCAGTTCTTCGCGGCCGCGCGCCGCGCCCACCCCGACATTCCGCAGCGCATCGGCGCCGGCGACTTCGGCTCGCTCCACGGCTGGCTGCGCGAGAACGTGTACCGGCATGGCGCGAAATTCACCGCGGCCGAGCTGGTCGAGCGAGCCACCGGGGGCCCGATGAGCATCGAGCCCTACCTCTCCTACCTGTGGGACAAGTACCAGCCGCTCTACGCACTCGAAGGTGCAATGCCGCGCGGTTGAAGCGCATCCCTGCGACCAGGGCAGAGCAGCCTCGAAGCGCTGGGTTGTGCGGGAAATCCAGCAGACTGAACGACCTCTGGACGAATGTCGGCCGGCCCTCTGTTACTCTCCGCCGCCGTCCCTGGAACCCTGGCCACTCAGCACCGCAACCCCCAACTCTCCATCAGGAGGCATCCATGCTGATTCGTCTTGCCACCATTGCGCTCGCGCTGGTGACGTTCGCCGCGCCGTCCGTACGCGCCGAGCTTCAATTGCCGCGGGTGAGTCAGAAGGGCACCGTCTCGCAGACCATCGGTCTCACCGACATCACGCTGGTCTACAGCCGGCCGGGAGTGAAAGCCCGAACCATCTGGGGCGAGCTGGTGCCGTACGACAAGCCGTGGCGCACCGGGGCCAACGAGGCCACCACGTTCACGGTTACCGACGAGATCCAGGTCGAAGGCAAGAAGCTGCCCGCCGGCACCTACAGCTTCTTCACCATCCCGGGGAAGGATGAATGGACGGTGGTGTTCAGCAAGCAGAAGGAGCTATGGGGCGCATTCGACTACAAGCCCGAGGAGGACGCGCTGCGCGTGACGGTGAAGCCTCAGCCCGCCGATCATGAGGAATGGATGCGGCTGGCGTTCGAGAACCTCACGCCGAACTCGGCCGAGCTGCACCTGCGCTGGGAGAAGCTCGACGTGCCGATCCGGCTGCAGGCCGACGTGACCAACCGCGTGCTGGCCGACGCGCGCCGCGAGGTGCCAGCCGCCAAGAGCGACGACTGGCGCACTCCGTTCCGCGCCGCCGGCTACCTCAACGACAACGACCTGAACCTCGATGAAGCCATGACCTGGGCGAAGAAGTCGGTCGCGATCGACGCCAACTACAGCAACCTCTCCCTTCTCGCCAGGCTGCAGCAGAAAGAAGGCAAGACCAAGGACGCGATCGCGACCGCCCAGAAGGCGATCGCGGCGGGGAAGGCGAGCAAGGACAAAGTAGATACCGCTCCCACCGAGAAGCTGGTCGCCGAGTGGCAGGCGAAGAAGTAGCCGTCAGCCGATGACTCGTGGGGCCCGGCTCTGCGGGCTACTCGTTCCGGTCATCGGGTGACGTGCTGCCCGGCTCTGCTGGCATCTTTTTTCCCATCAGCGGCTGTAGTGCGAGCGCGAGGCCGACTACGAGGGCGCAGCCGACGACGTTGTACCAGAGGAACGAGAGCTTCGTGGAGGTGAAGCAGGCGATCACGGCGGCTTCGGCGACGAGCGCGGCGGCGAACACTGCGCGCCCTCCTACTCCGCGGCAGTAGAAGGCGGTGAGGAAGATTCCGAGGATGGTGCCGTAGAACAGCGAGCCGAGGATGTTCACCGCCTCGACCAGGGATCCCAGCCGGCTCGCGAACTCGGCGAACGCCACCGCGAATGCCGCCCACAGGCAGGTCGCAATCCGCGAGGCCGTGACCTCGTGCGCTTCGGAGACTGGCCGCCCGCGCAGGCGCCGCACCACGTCCACGATCGTGGTCGAGGACAGAGCGTTCAGCTCGGACGAGATGCTGTTCATCGCGGCCGCGAAGATCGCAGCCAGCACCAGGCCGATGATTCCCGCCGGCAGATGGCCGAGCACGAACCCGAGGAACACGTAGTTGGTGTCGCTCGGATTTGCGGCGGGGTCGCGCGTCCGGATCAGCGAAACACAGTCCCGGCGGACCGCGTTCGCATCCTGCACCGCCTGGCCGAGCCCCGCCTCGGCGAGCGCCAGCGCCGCAGAGTCGTGCCGGTGCCGGGCATCGATGCGCATGCGGGCCGCGCTCGCGCGCCGGGTGGTCGCGTCCGCCCAGCGCGCTTCGAGGACACGCCACTCCGCCGGAGCATGGCGCTCGAGCTTCGCGGCCTCGACCGGATCCGCCCACAGCGCGGGCGGCGCAAACTGGTGGAACGTGAACACCATGACGCCGAGGAACAGGATCAGGAACTGCATCGGCACCTTGACCAGGCCGTTGAACAGCAGCCCCATCCGGCTCTGGGTCACCGAACTTCCGGCGAGGTAGCGCCCGACCTGCGACTGGTCGGCGCCGAAGTACGACATCTGCAAAAAGAATCCCCCGATCAGTCCCGACCACAGGTTGTAGCGGTTGGTGAGATCGAAGTGTGTGTCGACCGCGTTGAGCTTGCCCAGGTGCCCGGCCAGCGAGACGGCGTCGCCGAACCCGACGCCGTGCGGCAGGCGAGTGACGGTGAGGGCGAAGGCCACCGCCATCGCCCCGAGGATGATCAGGAACTGGAGTGCGTGGCTGTGCCCGACCGCTTTCGCGCCGCCGCTTGCGGTGTAGAGCACCACGATCCCGCCGAGCAGCAGGCAGGTCAGGTTCAGCTGCCAGCCCAGCAGCACCGAAAGGATCAGCGCCGGCGCGTAAATGGTGATCCCGGCCGCGAGTCCGCGCTGGATCAGGAACAGGACGGCGGCCAGCGTGCGCGTGCGCGAGTCGAAGCGCCGCTCGAGATACTCGTACGCGGTATAGACGTGCAGCCGGTGAAAGATCGGCACCGCGCTCATGCACAGCACGACCATCGCGAGCGGCAGCCCGAAGTAGAACTGGACGAAGCGCAGGCCGTCGACGTAGGCCTGTCCGGGTGTCGCCAGGAACGTGGTCGCGCTGGCCTGGGTCGCCATCACCGAGAGCGCGACCATTGGCCATGGCATGGCGCGATCCGCGAGCACGTAGCCGTCGAGCCCATGCCCGCCGCGGCCGCGCCACAGGCCATACCCGACGAACAGCGCGAGCGCGCCGATCAGCACGCTCCAGTCCAGCGGCCTCACGCGCCCACTCCTCTGGCGCTCACCGCTGGCTGGAGGTGAGCCACGCGAGCATGGCGATCGTCAGCGCGAGATTCGCGATCACGAGCAGATAGAGGCGCGACCAGCGCCCGAGCAGCGGCGGACGCTCGTCTTCGCTCACGGGCGCGCACTCACCAGGTTCGCGAACAGCCGGTACGCGCCGGGAACGCCGGCCGGGAGCTGTCGGAACCACGAGTAACCGGTGTAGATGAAGACGCCATTCCCGTAGTGGGCGTAGAGGATTCCCGCGTCGCGCGCCGGCTCGCCCGGATCGTTGGACGAGATCACGGTCTCGTACCTGGGATCGTACGGATTCGGGAAGTAGAGCCCGCGCTCCTGAACCCAGCCCTCGAAGTCCGCCGCCGTGATGCGGTTCGGGCGCGTGAGCAGCGGATGCTCGGGGCTCAGCAGCCGGATCGGCGCCTCTTCCACGGTGACCCGGTCGCGCGAGATCGTGAACGGCCAGGGGCCGAGCCGATCCTTGAGCGCCTCGTCGGCGGTGTCGTACTGCAGCACCAGCGTGCCTCCGCCCCGCACGTACTCGAGCAGGCGGGGCTGCACCACGCGCAGGCGCGCTCGGGTGTTGTAGGCGCGCACTCCGACCACGATCGACGAAAAACGCGAGAGCGAGGCATTGCCGAGATCGTCGTCGCTGAGCGCCGTCACGTGCCAGCCCATCTGGCGCAGAGCGTCCGGGATCTGATCGCCGCTGCCGGCGATGTATCCGACTTCATCGCCGACCCGCTTGAGATCGACGCGCACCAGGCGCGCCTCGGCCGGCGGCAGCAGGGTCTCGACCGGAATGTGAGGATAGTCGATGGTCACGCGCCGATTGGCGTATTGCACGCCTCCGCTCTCGACCCAGGCCGAGAGCGTGGCGGCCGCGGGTCCGGCACCCGGCGTCACCGTGAAGCGCAGCGTGGTCTCGTTTCCCTTTCCCTTGAGCGCGACCGGGGCGCCCGCAGGTTCGCACTTCCAGCCTTCGGGAAGCCCGAGTCGCGCGACGCCCGAGAGCGGCTCATCGCCGCACTCGACCGTCAGGCGCACCTCGCGCGGCGCGGCATCCGGGAACAGGTAGACGCCCTGATCGAGCCGGAGCGATACCGGGGGCACGACCTCGAACGGCCGGTAACGTTCGCCCAGCACCGGATCGGTCGAGCGGTAGACCACCGGGACATCGTAGGGAATGGACTCGCCCTCGATCCGCACCGTGAACCCGACCGAGAGCGCAGGCGGATCCTCCGGCGCGCCGACCAGGCCGAGATCCCGGACCCGGAACAGGCCCTTGCCCGAGGGCTCGCGCAGCCAGTAGGGCTGGGTGGTCGCGAGATCCGCGGGCAGCTGGATCACGGCCTGAGCAGTCGCCGCGCGGTTGTCAGGAAGCTTCTGGTCTCGCACTTCGCTGCCGGGAGCGCCCTGCTCGGCCATCGCGGAGGTACCGCCGAATCCCCCTGAAAGCGGCGCGGGCGGGGTCGGCGCGGCCGCGAGCGCGCCAAACGGCATCGCGACGCGCTCGAGCACCAGCGGCGCCTTCGAGCGATTGAGCGCGAGCGCGGTCACCCTGATCGTGCCGCCCGGGGAGGCCGACGGAGACTGTGCCACCGCCTCGAGCCAGAGTCCGGCGCAGGCGCGAATCACCTCTTCCAGCTCGCCGCGCTTGAAGGCGACCCACGGGTCCTCTCCGAGCCGCGCGAGCTCGCGGTGCGCGCGCACCAGAGGCGGCAGGCTCGCGGCCGGGCGCGCCGGATCGAACGTGCGCGTGGCGAGGGCGAGCTGCGCCGCGACTCCCGCCGCACCCTGAACCCGGCGCCAGTCCGTGACCACGCCGTCGAACAGGTCGCTGTCAGCGGGGGCGCCGCCGCGCAGCATGTACCAGCTGTCGATCGAGCCGCGGCGCTCGGCGGACCCAAAGCCCTGACTCTTGTGCATGCTCCGGCCTTCGGCCGCGATCTCGGTGTAGGAGCGCCCGAGCAGCGCGCTGTAGCGACCGAGATCCAGCCTTAGCATCTTCGCGCCGCGCGTGGTGTCGGGGCGCCACGAGTTCCAAACGATGCGCTTCGCCTGCCACGGCCTGACCCCTCGCGCGAGCTGCTCCGGAAAACGCCTGGGATCGGCCGCCGCGATGAACGCCTCTTCGGCGAGGATCGCCGAGGCGGTGTGATGGCCATGGCCGCCGCTGCCGTCGGTCGGGAAGCGGGTGATGAGGATGTCCGGGCGGAACCTGCGGATCACCCACACCATGTCGGCCAGCACCGAATCGCGTCCCCAGATCGCCAGCGTCTCGTCCGGATTCTTGGAGAACCCGAAGTCGATCGCGCGGGTGAAGAACTGCTCGGCGCCATCCACCCGGCGCGCAGCGAGCAGCTCCTGCGTGCGAATCACCCCGAGAGCCTCTCCGGTCTCGGTGCCGAGCAGGTTCTGTCCCCCGTCGCCGCGGGTCAGCGACAGATAGCCGACCCTCGCCAGCCGCTCGCGCGACAGGTAGGCGAGCAGCGCGGTGTTCTCGTCGTCGGGATGCGCCGCGATGTAAAGCGCGCTCTCGAGCACTGAGAGCTTGCGGATTGCAAGGCCCAGCTGCGCGCCGTCCATGGGTTCGCGCGGGCGCGCATCAGCGCGCGCCCCGGGAACGATCGCGAGCATGACGGCGGCGGTAAGGCAGAAGGTACGAAGCGCGAGATCACGGGCTCGGGAGAGCACTACTTCAGCACCTCGGCGCCCCACAGGTCGCGAAGCTCGACCTTGCCCTCGTTCAGCGCGCGGATGCCGCTCTCGACGGCACTGCGGTCCCCGACCACCACGATCGCGAAATGAACGGGATCGAGGTACTTCCGAGCCACGCGCTGCACGTCGGCAACAGTCACCGCGCGCACTTTCGGAATGTAGGTCTGCCACGTGTCGAGCGGCAGGTCGTTGGCCAGAAGGTCGAGATAGCGCCCCGCCGCGCCGGCGGTGGTCTCGAACTCGCTGGGCAGACTGAGTGCGATGTACGACTTCGTCTTTTCGAGCTCGGCTTGGGGGACGGGTTCCTCGCGCACCCGGCGCAGCTCCTTGAGGAATTCGATCAGGGAGCTGTCGGTCTTCGCGGTCACCACCGAGGCCGAGGCGCGGAACGGGCCGGGCATGTGTCGCATGTCGAAGCCGGAGCCCGCGCCATACGTGTAGCCGTGCGTCTCGCGCAGGTTCTGGTTGAGGCGCGAGGTGAACGAGCCTCCGAGCAGCGTGTTGAGCACCTGCAGCGCGAAGTAGTCGGGCGTCGAGCGCGCGACGCCGACCTGCCCGATGCGGATCACGCTCTGCGCCGCCCCCGGCTTGTCCACCAGGTAGAACGCGCGCGGCGCCGGCGCCGGCGCGCTCGCGACCGGCATCGCCGGAGCATCGCCCTTTGCCCACGAACCGAAGCGTGAGGTCACCAGCGCCTTCGCCTCGGCCGGCGTGATGTCGCCGACCAGGAGCAGTCGGGCCGCGCCCGGACGGTATTGCGTCTGCCAGAACCGCACGACCGCCGCGCGATCGAGGCTCGCGACCGAAGCATCGTTTCCGTTGATCGGGCGCCCGTACGGATGCTGGGTGCCGAAAATGATCGCGTTGAAAGCGAGCGGCGCAATCTGGGTCGGCTCGTCGCGCAGCTGGAGCAGCGCGGTCTTGCGCAGCTCGCGCCGGCGCGCGATCTCGCTGTCCGGGAAGGTCGGACGCAGCGTGACGTCGGCCATCAGGTCCAGGCCCTCGGCCAGCCGGCGCCTGGTCACGTGCAGGCTGACCTGACTCATCTCGGGCCCGGCATCGGTGCTGAACGAGGCGCCCAGATAGTCGGCCTGCTCGGCGATGTCGAGCGCGCTGCGCGATCCCGCGCCCTCGTCGAGCATGTCGGCGGTGAACGTCGCCAGCCCCGGCTGATCCGACGGATCGAACACCGCGCCGGCGCGCACCAGCAGCGTCGCGTCGACCACCGGCGCTTCGTGCATCTCGACCACCGCGATCTCGAGGCCATTGGCGAGGCGCTGGAGCTGCACCGGCGGAAGGCGCAGCGGCGCGGGCGGGGCGAGCGCCGGCGGGTGGCTGCGGTCGAGCGCGGCGCCGGCCGGAGCCGGCGGCAACGCGGCCAGAATCAGGAACAGCACACTCGTCGCTGAGAAGCTGCGCAGATTCGCCCCGCTCACGGCCTCACCTCCCGGCTCACCGCCAGATCCTTCTTGCCCGCCGGGACCACGCTCAGGACCACGCGGTGCGCACCGGTGAGATAGTGGGCCGCGGCGCGCTGCACGTCGGCCGGAGTGAGCCGGCGGTAGCGATCCAGGTCCTTCTCGAAATAGTCCGGGGTTCCCGTGAAGTAGTTGTAGAAGTTCAGCTGGTTGGCCTTGCCACCGAAACCGCCGACGTGCTCCAGGCCGTCGAGGAACTGTGCCTCGGTGCTGTTGAACATGCGCTCCATCTCGCGCTGGGAAGGCGGGCTCTCCGCCAGGCGCGCGACCTCTTCGTCGATCACCTTCTGCAGCTCGCCGAGCCCGTGCCCGGGAGTCGCGGTCGCGACGATCTGGAGTGCGCCGTCGAGCCGCTGGCTGTTCTGGAACGCGCTGACCTGGGAGGCGTTCTGCATCTCGTACACCAGCCGCCGGTAGAGGCGCGACGACTTGCCGGAGGCGAGGATCGCGGTCACGGCGTCGAGGGCCGCGTCGTCGGCGGCAAACGCGCGCGTCGTGTGCCAGGCGAGGTACAGGCGCGGGAGCTGCACGCGGTCCTCGAGCGTGGCCACCACATCGGCGGGGAGCGTGAACGCCGGCGCCGATGGGTGCGGCACGTCGGCGCCGCGCGGGATCTCGCCGAACGCGTCGGTCACCAGGCGCCTGGCTTCCGCCGGCGTGATGTCGCCCGCGATCACGAGGGTGGCGTTGTTCGGAACGTAGTACTTCTGGAAGAACCCGCGCACGTCCTCGATCGAGGCGGCGTCGAGGTCCGTCATCGAGCCGATCGTGGTCCAGTGATACGGATGCCCCTGCGGGTAGAGGCGCTTCGCGATGTTCTCCTGAGCCAGACCGTACGGCGCGTTCTCGTAGCGCTGGCGACGTTCGTTCTTCACCACGCCGCGCTGCAGGTCGACCTTCTCCGGCGTGATCTCGGGCGGGAGCCAGCCCATGCGGTCCGAGTCCAGCCACACCATCAGCGGCAGCGCGTTGGCCGGCCCGTCCTCGTAGTAGTTGGTGCGGTCGGTGTTGGTCGAGCCGTTGTTGTTCGCTCCCGCCGCCTCGAGCATCTGGTCGAACTGTCCGGTCGGGACGTGCTGCGAACCCATGAACATGATGTGCTCGAACAGATGCGCGAAGCCGGTACGACCCGGCCTCTCGTCACCCGAGCCGACGTGGTACCACATGTTCGCGGTGACGACCGGAACCGAGTGGTCCTCGTGCAGAATCACCTGCAGACCATTTCGCAGGGTGAAGCTCTGGTGGGGAACGCGCAGCGCGGCGCGCGCCGGGGCTGGCGCGAGCAGCAGCGCGAGCGCGAGCGCGAGCGAGCCTGCGAGCGTCGTCGTCGTGGCGGCTGCGGCACGGAACTCGAAGCCGGTGGATCGGTGCATGGGACGCCTTTCGGGTCTGGAGCCGGCGCGGAAGGGCGCTCGGGGGCCGGCGCATGACGAATGTAAGAATGGGATGAAAATCGGCCGGATGCTGGTCAGCGGCGGCAAGTATTGCAGCCCCCCGAGGTCGAGAGCCAGACCCGGCTCCGTCCTTCAGGCCCACTCATCGCCGGGAATACCGCGCTCGCCCGAAACGCGCCGGGGGAACGCATTCGGTGTGGCCGCATCGGCCTAGCGCCCGCACCTCATCCGGCCCCCGCTCAGGAAGGCCCTCCACGATGTTATTTCTCGCCAGCACGCCGGAACGGTGCGATCCGATGGCTCGGTGTGTGCTAGGTTGAACACTTTTGCGGGACGTATTCGAAGCTTCTCCGTGCAAGGAGGCAGTTTTGATCATCGGCGCGATCTTGGGGGCTGTGGTTGTCGGGGTCCTTCAGGCCAGCTTCTTCGAGTGGACATTCCATCGTTTCTGGCTGCACCGCCCGTGGTTGCCCGCGCAGGTATTCACCGCGCACACCCTGGTGCACCATCAGCTGTGCAAATTCGACGACACCTTCGAAGTCACCGAGGAGGAGCAGGAGGAAGCCCTGCACTTCCAGTGGTGGGGCGGACCGGTCCTGATCGCGATCAACATGGTCCCGTGGACCCTCGCGGCGTGGGCGCTCCATAACGCCGGCGTCCAGTTCCCCTACATCGCCGCCCTGGTCACGATCGCCGCAACCATCTTCGTCTACTACCTCGCGTACGAAGGCCTGCACCTGCTGATGCACAAGCCGACGTTCCCGTGGATCGAGAACTCCGGCTTCTTCCGCTTCATCAAGAACCACCACCGGATCCATCACACCCAGATGGCGAAGAATCTCAACGTGGTGCTGCCGATCGCCGACTTCTTCCTCGGTTCGCTGGTGCGCTTCGAGCCCGAAGCGACCGCGCACGTCACGACCGCGGCCGCACGCCGCACCGCGCGACGCCACAGCCGCAGGCACCCGGAGTCAATTCCGACCGAAGACGCCCCGGGCACCGCGCGCAGCGAGGAAAGCGTCACGCGCTGATCGTCGCGACGCGCGAGCCACACACACCGCGCCATCGATCTGAAAATGAGCCCGCGCCGCGGAGACACGCGGCGCGGGCTCATTTCTGCTTCGCGCGCCGGAGCACCAGCACGCCGTTGTGCCCACCGAAGCCAAATGCATTCGAGAGCACGCAGTCCACGTGCGCTTCACGCGCCTGGTTCGGCACGTAGTCGAGATCGCACTCGGGATCAGGGTTCTCGAGGTTGATGGTCGGGTGGATCATGTCGCGGGTGATGGTGAGCACCGCGACCGCGGCTTCGATGGCCGAGGAGGCGCCGAGCGAGTGCCCGGTCATCGACTTGGTGGCGTGACACGCGAGTTTCCGGGCATGCGCGCCGAACACCTCCTTGATCGCGCGGGTCTCGGTGACGTCGTTGAGCGGGGTCGAGGTGCCGTGCGCGTTCACCACCTGCACGTCCTCAGGGCCAAGGCGCGCATCGGCGAGCGCCGCGCGCATCGCGCGCACCGCGCCCCGTCCCTCGGGATCGGGCGCGGTGGCGTGATAGCCGTCGCCGGTCGCACCGTACCCGGCGAGCTCGGCCAGGATCGTGGCCCCGCGCGCGCGCGCGTGCTCGAGGCTTTCCAGCACCAGCACCGCCGCGCCCTCGGCGATCACGAACCCGTCGCGGTCGACGCTGAATGGACGCGAGGCGCTCTCGGGCGAGTCGTTGCGCGTGCTCAGCGCGCGCAGCTGGCAGTAGCCGTCCACCGCGAATCGATCGAGGGTGCTCTCGGCCGCCCCGGCCAGCGCCACCTGGGCGCGGCCGTTGCGGATCAGGTCGAGCGCCGCGCCGATCGAGTTCGCGCCGGCCGCGCACGCCGTGCTGATGCACAGGTTGACCCCGCGGCATCCGGTCTCGATCGCGATCGCGCCGCCGGCCATGTTCGGAATGATCATCGGCACGGTCAGCGGCGCGAAGCGGCCGGGACCGCGCTCGAGGAAGACAGCGTGCTCCTGCATCAGGTACTCGAAGCCGCCGATTCCGGAGCCGATCACCACCGCGACGTCCTCGCGGTTCTCGACCGTGGCCAGCCCGGAGCGCTCCATCGCCTCGTGCGCGGCGGCCAGCGCGAGCTGGGTGAATCGCGCCGCGCGCCGCGCCAGCTTGCCGGGAAGCGAGGCGGGATCGAAGTCCCGGACTTCGCCCGCGATCCGGCTGCGCAGGTCCGACGCGTCGAATCGGGTGATCGGGCCGATCCCGGATCGCCCGTGGATCAGCGCGTCCCAGAATCGCTCGACCCCGGTGCCGACCGACGAGCACACGCCCATGCCGGTGACGACGACCGTGGTGGTCATCCGGTCAGTCCATCGCGAATTCGCGATGGAAGATCAGATCGAACGAGAACGTCTTCGAGGTGCTCTTCGACTCGACGTATTCGGCGATCTTCTGGAGGCGGCGCGGAATGTCGAGAATCTTCTCCTGCGCCCGCGCGCCGGCCTCCTTCAGCCCGGTCAGGGACTCGATCTTCCAGAACGCGATCAGGTCGACGACGATGCGCAGGTAGTCGCGCGGTCCGTAGATGCCCGAACGCCGGATCACGTCGGCCAGCTCGCGGAAGTGCGGCATCGAAGCGCCCGGCATCTCGATGCTCGGCATGACGCGCACCGCGGAAGCCAGAGCCTGGTCCGGGTCGCGTTCGAGCACCTCGGCGAACACCTGGCGATAGAACGCGTAGTGGCGGGCCTCATCCCCGGCGATCCTGCCGAGCATGTAGCCGATGCGTGGCTCGTACTCTCCGCACAGCTTTCCGGTGTTGGCGTGCGACACCTGGGTGGCGCGCTCCTGCAGCGAGGTGTACACGAACACCCGGTAGGGATCGTAGTCCCAGTCCGGATGAAAGCCGCTGCGCAGGTAGGCGAATTGCATCTTCTCGAGACTCTGCGCGTGGAGGATGCGCGACTCGCGGCAGTAGTCGTGGAGCACCGCGCCGTGCCGATCCTCCTCGGCGGTCCACAGATTGTTCCAGCGACGCCAGAAGGTGTCGTCTCCGAAATGCACCGCGAGCAGGCGGTGGAAATGCGGCAGCCCCTCCTCGGTGACGAGGTTGAGGGCGAGCGCGACCCGGGCCGGATCGGGAATCCCGTTCGCGCGCGCGCGCACCTCGGCCAGCCGCCGGTCCGGATCGTCGTTCTCCTCGGCGCCCCACAGGTCGCTCGGCCACCACAGCTCGCGCTTGGATTCGTGCTGGCTCATCAGCTCGCCCACGATGTCTTCGAGATGCGACAGCACCTCGATCTTGGAAAGCAATGTAGTCGCGGGTTCGGGTGGCACGAGTGGGCTCCAGTGTCTTCAGGAGTGGGTATCGCGTGGGGAGATTGAATCCGCAACGATACCCGTCGCGCGCGCCCATGCCAAGCGCGGGATCGGGCCTCGCCCGATGCGATCGGGTGATCGCACGCTGATCGGACCCCGCTCTACTCGGGCTGGTGTTCCGGGCGCAGCAGGTCGTTCACGGTCTTCACCGGATTGAAAACCGCGAGCGGCACCTCGACGAAGCGCGTCGCCCAGTGCGCCATCGCGCCGTTCCACAGCCCGGGCCTCTCGAGCGCGAGCAGCTCGCGTCCCGCCGTCGCCTTGCGCGCGACGATCACCGCGTCCGGATCGACGAAGCGCGTCAGATCGTAGGGCCGCCCGTGGTGGTCTCGCAGCGCACAGGCCATGAACACCGGGTTGAAATGTGTTCCGCGCGCGAACGTTGCGCGCTGGGATTCGTTGGCCTGGACCTCGGCGCTCTCGACGATCTGGCGGCTGAGCGCGCCATCACGCCCGCGCACCCAGAAGGGCCCGCCCCCGGGTTCCCCGGTGTTCTCCACCATCCCGCACACCCGGGCCGGGCGATGCAGCGTCGCGATCGCCAGCGCGCGCCGCTCCTCGAAGGGGGCATGCGCCGCCCACTCGGGCAGGCTGGTCCCCAGCGTTTCCACGGCGAAAGCGAGCGCCGCATCGACCGCATCGGTCTCGGACGCGCCGTCGAGACGCTCGAGATGCGCGAATGTCTCGCGCTGAGTCTCGACCAGCAGCCCGACCAGCCGGCGCATCCATTCGATGGTCGGCGCCCGGTGCGGCGCGCTCGCCACGTTGTCGATGTTCTTGATGATGACGATGTCGCCCTCGAGCTCGGCCAGATTCTCGATGAGCGCGCCGTGACCGGACGGACGCAGCAGCACCTCTCCCTCGGGATCGCGGAACACCTTGCCCTCGAGGTCGACGGCGAGCGTGTCGGTGGCTCGATTCTGCACCGAGAAGGTCACCTCGAAGCGCACGCCAAAGCGCGGCTCGAGCCGCGCGCGCGCCTCCTTCAGCTTGGCTTCGAAGCCCGGCAGGTGCGAGTCGGAGACGGTGAAGTGAACGCGGCAGACTCCCGCCTCGTCACGGACCAGCTCGGCCGCTTCCACCAGATGTTCCTCGAATGCGGTGCGCGCCTGGCCCCCCTCGCGGTGGAAGGCGAGCAGTCCCTTGGGCCGTTCCGCGTAGCCCAGCCCTTCGCGATCCAGCAGGGCCCCGAGCAGGGCGTCCCACGCCCCGCGAGAGCGCAGCTCTTCCGGCTCGTGGCCGGCACGACGCGCCGCCTCCGCCAGCTCCTCGGCGAACGCGAAGGCCTCGAGCCGGTGCAGGAACTCGGCGGCCGCGCGTGACTCGGGCCGACCCTCGGCGGTCTCGGCATCGAGCCGATCACGTGTCACCGGCTCGCCCGAGGCGCGGCACGCGATCAGGTTCTGGAACATGCGGGTGGCCGCGCCCGAGGCCGGCACGAACGCGAGGCATCGACCTTCGCGCGCGGCACGCGCATGCGCCGCATCGAGCGCGGGCCAGCTCTCGGGTTCCAGCGTTTCGATTCCGTCTCCGTGCGTGCACGGACGATCGAGATCGCGTCCGGCGGGCGGGTGGGCGAGCAGCTCGATCTGGCGCCGCGCCTCTTCGCCGCTCACGCCGATCTCGCGCAGCCGGTCGAGGTCCCTGCTCTCGAGCGGATTCATGAGCGGCGCAGCTCGGCGCGAATGTCGGCGAGCGCGAGTGCGGCCTGCCCCGCGGCCACCGCGATCGCGAGCAGCGGCGGCCGGGTCACGTCCCCCGCCGCCCAGACGCGCATCCGCGAGCTGCGGCCGCGCGCATCGACCGTGAGGTAGCCCTCGGCGTCACACGCCAGCGTATCGCGACACCATTCGGTATTGGGGATGGACCCGATCTTGATCACCATTCCTTCGACCGCGCGCTCGCTCGGGCCGTTCGGACCCGAGAGACGCACGCCCCGGACCTGGGGCTCGCCGAGCACCTCGGTCACGCGGGTGTGCTCCAGCACCTCGATCTTCGGATTCGCCGCGACGCGCCTTCGGAACTCCTCATGGGCACGCGGGGCGCCGCGCGCGGCGATCGTCACCCGGCTGCCCGCCTCGGCGAGGATCAGCGCGTTCTCGAATGCCGCATCCCCCCCGCCCACTACCAGCACGTCGCGCCCGGCGAGCCGCTCGCGGTCGCGGGTTGCCGAGAACGAGACCCCGCGCCCCTCGAGGGCGTCCTCGCCGGGCACCCCGAGGCGGCGGCGGCGAAGTCCGGTCGCGACCAGCGCGGCGCGCGCCTCGTGACGCTGTCCGGCGGCGTCGCGCACCGCGACCACCTCACCCGCGATCTCGAGCGCTCGCGCCGTCGTCGACGCACGCAGGTCGATGCGCTCGGCGGCGAGCTGGGCGGCAAGCGTGGCCGCGATCGCCGGGCCGTCGCCCGCGCCGACTCCGGGTACCTGGCGCGGATGGAAGTGCACGGCGTTGAGCTGTCCGCCCGCGAGCGGCTCGGATTCGAGCACGCGTGCCTCGAGCCCGAAGCTGCGCGCCCACAACGCCGCCGAAACCCCGGCCGGGCCCGCGCCAACGATGACCACGTCACGAGTCATGGCGTGGCGCCCGCCTTGCCGACCGCGAGCGCCACTTCCCAGAACGTCTTGATCTCGAGAGGCGGAAGGCCGTGACGCGCGGCGAGGCGGTCGAGACATGTACGCCGCTCAGGCCCGCGATCCACCGAGGCATTGCCCTGCTCGCGCAGCCGCACCTCCACGGTGACGCCAGGCACGCGCAATGGCGCGGCACGGCCGCTCTTCTCGAGCGCGGCCGCGGCCCTCAGCAGGAAGTCCCAGTCCTCGGAATAGCGGAACGATTCGTCGAACCCGCCCAGCCCGGTGAACAGGCTGCGGCGAACCGCGAGCGCGCTCGGCGGAATGAAATCGTCGTGGCGCATGAGCCCATCATCCCAGTCGTGCGCGATCACGCGGCGCTCGAGCTCGGTGCGGCGCCCGCGCGTCCCCACCGTCTCGCGCACCACCGCCGCGTCCCGGTACGCGACGCCGACGGTCGGATCGCGGAACGCAGAGGCGAGAGCCTCCAGGTGGCCCTCAGTCCAGCGGTCGTCGTCGTCGAGAAACGCCAGCACCTCGCCCCGTGCATCACGGGCCGCGAGATTGCGGGATGCGGCGGGCTGGCGCGCGTTCGATCGAATCCGCGTGACCTCGAGCGCGGGGAAGTCCGCCACCCGCGCCGGACCGTCGCCGTCGTCCGCGATGCGGATTTCGAGCGGCGCCGGGCGCTGGAGCGCGATCGAGGCCAGTGCGTCGGCCAGCAGGGCCGGCCGATCGCACGTCACCCCGATGACACTCACCGAAGGCAGCCGGCCGCCCGGCATCGGTGCGCTCACGCTCAGCCCGTCGCGGTCGGGCTCAGAGCGGCGGCCCAGCGCGGCTCCGCGAGCGCCCCGCGCACGGTTCGCGTCTCCACCAGGCCGGAAGCGCGCACGCCGCGCATTTCCATGCAAAGATGGCGCGCCTCGATCACCACCGCCACCCCACGCGGCTTCACCAGGCGCTCGAGGTGATCGGCGATCTGGGCGGTCAACCGCTCCTGGAGCTGCGGGCGCCTCGCGTAGCGCTCGAGCAGCCGGGCCGCCCCGCTGATGCCGATCAGCGACTTGCCGGGCAGATACGCGATCAGCGCGCGCCCGAAGAACGGCGCGAAGTGATGAACGCACATCGAATGGAACGCGAGGTCGCGCACCACCACCAGATCGTCGCTTCCCTCGTGCGGAAACGTGGCCAGCTCGGGATCCGAGACGGGGTCGAGGCCGGAGAACGCCTCGGCGTAGAGGTCCACCATCCGGGCCGGCGTGGCGAGGAGCTCGGGCTCGGTCGCGGGATCGAGGCCCAGCGCCCGGATGAAATCTGCCACTGCTCGTTCGGCGGCCCGCCTGTCCACTGGGGGCACCTGACCCACGCTGACCTCCGGGGCGAAACACCACGGGGCCGGCAGCTGCCGGCCCCGCGAAGATGGAGCGGAAGACGGGATTTGAACCCGCGACATCCACCTTGGCAAGGTGGCGCTCTACCGGTCTGAGCTACTTCCGCCCGTCAAGTTTGAGCGCCGGAGAATATAGTCAGAGCGATCGAACCCCGTCAAGAAGGCCGCCGAACTCGCATCGCTCGGATCGCACCGAATCCGAATGGTATTCCCATCGTGCGTGGCGCGCCGCGCGCGATCGACTGCGAACACTCCCTGCGGCGTCGAGTTGGCGTCGACTCGCGCGAACCCGTATAACTTCCGCCCATGGCGGTGCTCGTTCAGAAGTACGGTGGCACATCGGTGGACGGGCCAGAAAGGCTGCGTCAGGTCGCGAAACGTGTCGCTCAGGCGCGCGCGGCCGGCAACGACACCGTGGTCGTGGTCTCGGCGATGGGGCACGAGACCGATCGGCTGCTCGCGCTGGCGCGCGAGGTCTCGCGCGCGCCCAGCCGGCGCGAGCTCGACATGCTGCTCACCACCGGCGAGCGCGTGTCGATGGCGCTGCTGGCGATGGCGCTCGGCGACCTCTCAGTCGAGGCGATCTCGTTCACCGGCTCGCAGAGCGGCATCCTGACCGACGCGACCCACAACGCGGCGCGCATCATCGGGGTCAGACCCGAGCGCATTCGCGCCGAGCTCGAGCGCGGGCGGGTGGTGATCGTTGCGGGATTCCAGGGCGTGAATCCCGAGACCCGCGAGATCACGACGCTCGGGCGGGGCGGCTCGGACACCTCGGCGGTTGCGCTGACCGTCGCGCTCGGTCCCGGGCGCTGCGAGATCTTCACCGACGTGGATGGCATCTCGACCGCCGATCCCCGGCTCGTGCCCGGGGCGCGCGTGATCCCGCGGCTGTCGTACCGCGTGTGCTCGACCCTGGCCCATCTCGGCGCCGGGGTGCTGCACGCGCGCAGCGTGGACCTGGCGGCAAAGCACGGCGTGCCGCTCACCGTGCGATCCTCGTTCAACGATCGACCCGGAACCGAAATCACGGAGGACGACGTGGAAGGACCATGCGTAACCGCGGTGACTTATCGCGAAGACTGCTCGATCGCCATCGCCGAGGGAACCTCGGGTGGAAAGGGCGAAGCGAGAGAAATCCTCGAAGCGGTGGCTCGCGAACACCCCGACCTCGAGCTGATCGCGCACGAACAGGACACCGGGGCGCACGGCGCCATCGTCTGGCTCGGAATCCATGACGACGCCGAAGCGCTGAAGAATCACTTCCGCGTGCTGCGCGGCCCGGGCGGCGAGTGGAAGCTCACCGTCGAGCATGGCACCGCCTTCGTGTCGGTGGTGGGGCTCGGACTGGGCGCGCGCGAGGCCGCCGCGGCAGAGGCCGCACTCGAGAAGGCCGGCGTGCCCCTGATCGCGCTGCGCGTGACCTCGACCGCGCTCATCTTCCGGGTCGCGACCGAGCACGCCGCCGGCGCCGCGCGCGCATTGCACGCCGCATTCCTCGAAGCGCATTGACGGTCGCCGCGCGCATCACTCCGCGGTCACCGCGCGCATCGCATCCTGATCCGCCCCGCGCCATAGCGCGACCAGCAGCCATGCATCGAGCGCGGGAGGCAGCAGCAGCAACATCGCGCCGAGCGCGACTCCCCACCGACCGAATCCGCCCTGGACCAGCCCGGAGTCCGCGTACCATGCGGTCGCGAACGCGAGTGCATAGAGTCCCCACCACCTGAAGCGCGCGGGTGATCCGCGCGCCACCCACACCGCGAGCGCGGGCGCGACCATCACCACGTACATCGGCAGAAGTTTCGGGGCAAGCAGCGCGTAGCAGCCCCACAGCCATGCGGCCAGCTCCACCCGTCCCGCCCCGGCACGGATCAGCCGCCACCAGCCGACCATCAGCGCGAGCGCGAACGGCGCCATCGCGAACCGACCGAGGTCGAGGTTCCACCACAGCGCCGGCAGACGCCACAGGGTCGGACCGCTTCCAAACGCGCCGGCCTGATGCGTCACCCCGACCGCCCACGGCCACCCGGCCACGGTCATGCCGAGGTAGACCGCCGCGACCGGCACGAAGTACGCGAGCCGCGCCGAGCCGCGCGTGCCGCGCGCCACCAGCAGCGGCAGCGCGCACAATCCAAACAGGATCTTCGTGAACAGCTGGCCGAGCGCGAGCGCCGCTCCGGCCCACGCCTGACGCCGTCTCGAAAAGGCGAACAGCGCGAGCGCGAGGCACAGCGCAGCCAGCGCTTCCTCCTGCGCGTAGCGGATCTCGAAATACCACACCGGTGTGAACGCGAGGTAGTTCCAGGCCACCGATCGCGACGAGGGCGCAGTGCCGCCCGAGAGTTTCGCGAGAACAAGGAATGCGCCGAGATCCGCGCAGATGAAGCACGCGATCAGGCCCCATGCGTGAGACACCGATAACGCGACGGCGTAGAGGAACGGCAACCCGGGCGCAAAAAGGGTTTCGAAGTCCCGATACGGCAGCTTGCCGGCAAGCACCCACTCGCCCTGGGACTGGTCCCCGAGCCAGTCGGTCGAGCGGTGCGCGAACACGCTGAAGACGACCACCGTGAAGACCACCCGGGTGAGCGCGAAGAAGACCCACCCCACCCACGGGCGAGCCAGCCGTCTCCCGAACGGCGGCCAGGCGGGAAGCCACAACGCCAGCGTTCCGAGCGGCACCGGGAGCCAGGACAGGAGCGCGAGCGCGGGGTGCGCGTGCCACAGCTCGGGGTTCACGGCCGCACGCTCACACCCTGCTGCGCACCGACTCGAGCGTCGGCACACGGCCGCCGCGCACGCGTTCGATCGCGCGCTGGTAGACACGGTCGTAGCCGTCGGCGCTGGCGCGCCACGAGAAGTCGCGGCTCATTCCGTTCTGCTGGAGCTTTCGCCATTGCTCGGCCTGGCGATGGAACGCGAGCGCGCGGCGCAGCGCGCCGAGCATCTCGGCGGAGTCGAATCGATCGAATCGAAATCCGGTCCCCGCGCCGGTCCGCGCGTCGAACTCCTCCACGGTGTCCGCGAGCCCGCCCACCGCACGCACCACCGGCACCGTGCCGTAGCGCATGCTGTACATCTGATTGAGCCCGCACGGCTCGTAACGAGAGGGCATCAGGAACAGGTCGGCCCCGCCCTCGATGCGATGCGCGAGCGGATCGTCGTAGCCGTCGCGATAGGACACACGCTCGGGATGCGCCGCGGCGAGGCAGCGCAGCATCTCGACGTACTCCGGCTTCCCCGAGCCGAGCACCACGAGCCGCAGCTCCATCTTCATCAGCCTGGCGGCGGCCTCCTCGATCAGATCGAAGCCCTTCTGCTCGGCGATGCGCGACACCATGCCCACGATCGGCCAGTCGGGGGTGACCGGCCAGCGGCAGGCGACGCGCAGCGCGGCCCGATTCACCGCCTTCTGCTCGAGATGATCCCGGTCATAGCGTGCGGCCAGATGCGGATCGGTCGCCGGATTCCATACCGTGTCGTCGATTCCGTTGAGGATGCCGGTCAGATCGGCGGATCGTCGCTTGAGCACGCCTTCGAGGCCGGCTCCGAACTCCGGGCTCGACTGGATCTCGCTCGCATAGCGCGGGCTCACCGTGGTCAGGGCGTCCGCGAACAGCAGTCCGACCTTCATGTCGTTGACCCGGCCCCAGTATTCGAACGGGCTGCCGGGATAGAAATGCTCGAGCCCGAATCCGGCCAGACCCAGCACCCACGGGTCGTGCATGCCCTGATAGCCGAGATTGTGGATGGTGAGCACGGTGACCACGCCGCGGAATGCGGGCTCGTGCGCGTCGTGCGTGCGCACGAAGCACGGCGCCCACGCGGCCTGGTGATCGTGGCCGTGCAGGATGTCGAAGCGCTCGCCGATCTGCTTCAGACCCTCGAGCGCGGCGCGGGTGAAGAACAGGAAACGCTCGGCGGAATCGGGAAACCCTTCGCCGGTGGCCGGATCGTCGTAGACGCCTGCGCGCGCGAAGAACCGCCGCTCACCCGCATGGTCGACGAGCAGAACCCCAAGGTCCCGGTCCGGCGCTTCGAGCAGCTCGTAGCGCGCCGGCTCGCGACCCATTCCCCACGGAACCTGGCGTGGCTCGAGCGCGCGACGGCTCCAGCCTTCGGGCAACGCCAGCGTGAGGTAGCGCGGCAGGGCGACAATCACGTGGTGACCGCGCCGCGCCTGCTCGAACGCGAGCGCGCCCACCACGTCGGCAAGACCGCCGACCTTGACGAGCGGCGCCATCTCGCTCGCCAGGTGGGCGATCCTGAGCGATGGAGCCACCATCCTCCGGTTGCCTCCCCTTCAGCTCAGCCGGGAACTGTGATTTCGCGCAGGTACTGCGCGGCGTCCTCGGGGGGCGTCGGGTTGATGTAGAAACCGGATCCGATCTCGAAGCCGGCGACGCGGGTGAGCTTGGGCATGATCTCGATGTGCCAGTGGTAGTACTCGAGGTCGCCGTCGCTGACCGGCGCAGTATGAATCACGAAATTGTAGGGAGGGCGCTCGAGCGCCAGATTCAGGCGCTGCAACACGTCCTTGAGCAAAGCCGCAAGATCCGCGAACTCGCCCTCGCCCGCGACCGACTGGAAGGCCGCATCGTGGCGGCGCGGAAGGATCCAGGTCTCGAACGGGAAGCGCGGCGCGAAAGGCGCCAGTGCCACGAAGCGCTCGCTGGTCGCGATCACGCGCCGCGCATTGTTGTCGGCGGTTTCCTGTTGCACGATGTCGCAGAAAACGCAGCGCTCCTTGAGCTCGTAGTAGCGGCGCGAGCCGTCCAGCTCCTCCTGCAGGATGCGCGGGATGATCGGCGTGGCGATCAGCTGGGTGTGGGCGTGCTCGAGCGTCGCGCCGGCCTGCGCGCCGTGATTCTTGAAGATGAGTACGTAGCGCAGGCGACGATCGCGGTGCAGGTCGAGCATGCGCTCGCGGTATGCGATCAGCACCTGGCGCAGGTGCTCGACCGGAAGATCGGCCATGTCCTGGTCGTGACGCGGCGTCTCGATCACGACCTCGTGCGCGCCGATCCCGTTCATCCTGTCGTAGAGACCTTCGCCGCGACGATCGAGCTGCCCTTCGATCTGCAGGGCGGGAAACTTGTTGGGCACCACCCGTACCTGCCAGCCCGGGGAATTGGCCGGACCGCCGTCCGGGCGATAGGCGTACACCTCGGGCGGCGTCTTGTCCTCGTTGCCGGGACAGAACGGACAGAAGCTGGGCGACTTGGTGGGCGGGGCGGGTTCGAAGTTGGTGGGCCGGCGGCTGCGCTCGGTGGAGATGATCACCCAGCGTCCCACCACCGGATCCTTGCGAAGCTCGGGCATTCATTCCCTCTTATAGGTTGCTTCGTCACGACCCCTGGCGGAGCAGGGCAAGCGCAGCAGTCTAGAGAGCCGCCGCGCGCGCGGTCAAGACGCGGCCCCGCTGTGGCGCTCCCGCGCGGTCGCCACGAACGCCTCGCGCAGAGCCGCTTCGTCCGCCGGCGAGAACTTCCGGTCGCGACGCTCCATTGCGGTGCGCGCGGTGGCGAGGAACTTCTCGAGCTCGTGCTCGGCCATGCGCTCGCCGTCCCACCACGCAAAGGAAGGCACGTGCTTCGGCGCGAAGCGCCCAGCGCCGAACAGATTCGCGCCAACGCCGATCGAGGCTCCAGTCGGGAGCAGCGTGCCGATGCCGGTCTTGACGTGCGCGCCGATGTGCGAGCCCACCTTCGGAGAGCCGCTGTCGATCTCGACGCCGTCCACCCACACCCGCACGCTTCCATAGTTGTTCTTGAGATCGCTGGTGGTGGTGAGCGCCCCGAGGTTGACCCACTCCCCGATCGTGCTGTGTCCGATGAAGCCGTGGTGACGCTTGTTCGCCCAGCCCTGCCACACGCACTCCTCGACTTCGCCGGCGATTCGGCAGCCGGGGCCGAAGCTGCAGCGCGCGATGGATCCGCCGAGCAGGTGCGTGCCGTCCCCCACCGCGCACGGTCCGGTGACCACGGTGTGCGCCCGGACCAGCGCTCCCGCTCCGATCCGGATCGGGCCGGTTCGCGCATCCAGCACCGCCAGCGCTTCGATGCGCGCATCGCGCCCGATCGCGATTCGCTCCGGCGCGAGCAGCACCGCCTGGGCGTGCACCTCGCCTTCCTTCTTCGCCTTCGTTCCCGCGAAATCCTCGGCGATCGCCTCGGCGTTCCACGCGACCAGATCCCAGGGATGCGCGAGGAAACGCACGCCGGTGACCTGGAGCGCGGGGAGATCGAGAGTCTCGAGAAAGCCCTCGAACGCCTCGCCGCGTCCGAAGCCGGGCGCGAGCGTCGCATAAGGCGCGCGCGCGCCGGCGATGCGCCCGCCGCTCACCAGCAGCGCGGGGCCGCGCGCCGCGCGGGCCTCGGCCAGCCAGGCCCCTGGGAGCGCGGCCGCATTGATCGCCTGCACCTGGTCCGCCGCGCCGGTCGCTCCGGGCGCGGGCTTCGGGGCCGCAGGCCACGCGGCCAGCGCGCGCGGGCGGGCCTCGATCCCGAGCAATGGAAGTCCGGTCGAACGCATCCAGCGCTCAACCAGGTTCGATCCGCCGAAGGTCAGCGCGGGCACCGGCGTCAAGTCGGTGATCGGACGCAGGTCCCGCCAGCGTGAATCCTCGTAGAGCAGCAGTCGGCTCACCGGCCGGGCCCGGGCCGCGGCCCGCTGATGCGGAACACGCCTTTGAATCCCGCACCGACTGCGCGCGCACGCAGACGATCCGCCGACTCGCGCGTGTAGCAGTCGCGGGTGCGCACCTTGAACAGTCCGCTCTCCTTCTCGATCACCATCGGAACCAGCAGCTGGGATGCGGCCGCGTCGCGCAACTGGTTCGCGCGCGCGACCTCGGCGGGCGCGCCGACCTGTACCCGGAAGCAGGTGTCGGGGGCCGAGCCTGCCGGAGCGGAGGATGCACCGCCACGCGGGCGGGCGCTCGCGCCGGAGGAACCGCGCGCGCGCGCCGAGCTATCGGCGGTGGCGGCGCTGTCGGCGGCGAGCATGCGCTGGAGCGCACCCGGGCGGTCCCCGAGCGGTTGCGTGGGCGAAGGCACCGGGGCGTCCGCGTGCCCCTGCTCGCTACTCGAGTCGGCGGGAGCAGCCGCGGGCTCGCGGGAAATCGCACTCGAGTCGACGATCGCCGCGATGGCCGGGCGGCGCCGGGGCCGGATGCGCTCCCCTGGCGCGAGCGGCTCGGGAATCGAGTCCAGCAGGGCAAGAGCCTCCGCCGAGGGCAGGCTGTCCGCCGGCGCGTACGAGCGCGGCACGACTGCAGTCGGAACAGGTGTCGGGATGCGCCTGCCGGTCGGCATCAGCGTGGACGGCTCGCTCCTGACGGTGTCGGGCGGGGTGTCGACGGGCGCAAACGGCGGCGGCGGAACGGTCGCGCAGCCGCCGAGCGCGGTCAGCGCCAGCAGCGTGGCCAACGCGAGCAGTGCGTATCGGCTTTCCGTGTGCCTCATGCATTCCCCCGGTTTCGCAGCGCCTCGCTCACCTTCCGCACGCTCTCGCTGTCCTCGAGCCTGCAGGCGAGCGTCGCGCCATTCGCGTGCACCACCACCATCTCACGAAGCCCCAGCGCCGCGGCCGTGCCATCCTCGCCGACCACGACGCAGCCGTCGCAATCCACGAGCACGGTGTCGCCAAAGCGCACGTTGCCTCGTTCGTCACGTGCCTGACGCCTCGCCCATGCGCCCCACGAGCCGAGGTCGTCCCAGTCGAAACTCGCCTCGATCACCACCGCGTTCGGCGCGTGCTCGAGCACCGCGTAGTCGACCGAGATGGACTCCAGCGCCGGAAAGACATCTCGAAGTGCATTGGAGAATCCGTCGGGCGAGCCCGGAAATGCAAAGTTGCGGAGCGCGCGGGCAATCGCAGGGCGGCCTGCTTCGAGTGCATCGAAGAATACGCGCTTCCGCCACACGAAGATCCCACTGTTCCACAGATGCGCGCCAGCTCCGATCCACTGCTCCGCTAGCGCGCGGTCGGGCTTCTCGGTGAATTTCGCGACACGGTAGAGACGCTCGCCCAGCTTCTCTCCGCGCTGGATGTAGCCGAAGCTGGTCTGGGGAGAAGAGGGCCGGATCCCGAAGGTCACGAGCTCCATCTGCTTCTCGGCGACCTCGAACGCGCGGACCAGATCGCGCGCGAATGCTTCCTCGTCGTCCACCGCGTGGTCGGCGGGCAGCACCGCGAATGCGTTGTCTTCACCGATCCAGGCCGCGGCGGCTGCGATCGCGGGCGCCGTGTTTCGCATCGCGGGCTCGCCGAGGATCTTCGCCCCGCGGCACTCGCGCTCACAGGCCTCGCGCAGATCCATGGAGGTCATCACCAGAATCCGGCTGCGATCCATCACCCGCTGCGCCCGCTCGAACGTGGCCTTCAGCAGCGAGCGCCCGCCGGGCGCGAGCGGCAGAAGCTGCTTGGGGCGCTCCGGCCGGCTCCACGGCCAGAATCGCTCGCCGCGGCCGCCAGCGAGGATCAGCGCGTAGCGCTCAGGCATGCCAGGTTCCCAGGGAAGCGTTCAAGGTCGCAATCACTAGCACAGCGTCGAGAGGGCGCCAAGCAGAAGCGCCCCGGCGCTCAACGCCGTTCCAGCATTCCCCGGTACACGGCCTCGGTGTGCTCGGCGACCTTGTCCCACGAGTAGTGCTCCAGAATGTGTCCGCGCGCCTTGCTCTCGTAAGACTTCACCAGCTCGGGATCCCGGATCAGACGCTCGAGCTTGGCCGTCAAGTCGTCGACGTTCTGGCTCCTGAACGACACCGTGCTGCCCTCGGCCACCTCCAGGTTCTCGGGGATGTCGGAGAGCAGCACGCAGCGACCGTAGGAGAGCGCCTCGAGCAGCGCGATCGACAGCCCCTCCATGGTCGAGGGCTGCACCACCAGGTAGGCATTGCTCCACAGCTCCTCGAGTCCCTCGCCGAACACGTAATCGAGCAGCCGGATCCGATCGCTCTCGTAGCCCTTGATCCTCGCGACGTAGTCCTCCGAGAACGAGAGTCCGCCGACCAGCGCCAGCTTCATGTCGGTGTCGATGCGGCTGAATGCCTCGCACAGGAAGTGCACGCCCTTCTCGGGCACCATGCGTCCGACGAACAGCACGTACTTGCCCGGAGTGAGACCGAGCTGGAGGATCTTCTTCGCCGGCCGCGGCTGCGGCAGGTGCGTGCCGTTGGGAATGAATGCCGCGTCGCAGTGGTGATGCTCGCGGAAGTACTCGCGCAGTGTCTTGCTCACGACGATGGTGCGGTCCGGGAAGTGTGCGGCCGGCCGCTCGCAGCGGCGCAGCACCCACGAGGCGAGCTTGCCCCACTTCTGGCGCTGCCAGTCGAGGCCGTGCACGGTCACCGCGGTGCGCGCGCCGGTCAGGCGCGGCAGCCCCGAGAAGACCGAGGGCCCGAGCGCGTGGAAGTGCACGATGTCGTAGTGGCGCGCCATCGCCTCGACGGTGGAAAACGCCACGTGCGAGGCGGTGTCGAGGTGCTTGGTGTGAATGCTCGGCCGGCGCAGCAGGTGGACGCCGTGAGAATTCGCATCGGGCGGGGTGTAGTAGAAGCGGCAGAACACCGACACGTCGTGTCCGCGCGCGGCCAGCCGCACCGAGATCTCCTCGACGTGCTTTTCGATTCCGCCGTAGGTCGCGGGAATTCCCTTCTGGCCGATCATGGCGATTCTCATGCGCGCGCCCTCCGCGGCTCGCGCACGAGATCGAGCGCGACCTGCCCTTCGAGCGCTTCGGTGAGCCGCGCGCCGAGAGCGGCGCCGAGCCGGCCCCAGGCCAGCGCCGACACCGCTTCGGGGCGCGGCGCGCCGGCGGCCGCCCAGCCGCGCGGACGCGCACGCAGCGCCTCGGCGAAACGCTCGAGCGGCACGGTAGTGACGTGCGGCTCGAGCGCGGCGAAGCCGCGCAGGCCGAAGCGCGTCGACACGGCCGCGAGCCCGGCGCCGAGATAGGTCGGAAGCTTCACGTTGCTGCCTCCGCCCTCGGACGCCGGATTGAGCCCGGCATCGGCTGCGTGGAGCACCGCGCCCAGGTCCTCCACCTCGCCGCGCGCGATGACGCTTGCGGGAAGCGCGCGCGGCAGCGCACGGGTGATCGAACCCGCGACCAGGATCCGGAACGAATCGCCGCCGAGCGCGGGGAGCACACGGTCGAGCAGCCCGGCGAGCGCGGTCCGGTTGTGCGGGACATCCGAGGCCAGGAACACCGCGACATAAGTGCCATCGCCTGCGCCGATTGCCGCGCGGGCAGACGCACGCTCGGCCGGCGAGGGCGGGCGGATCGTGCGCTCGTCCCAGCCGTTTGGAATCACGATCGTGCGCTCGTCCTCGAGCCCGTACAGCTCGCGCATGCGCGCCTGATCCTCCTCACCCACCACGACCACCCGGTCGGCGCTACGCACCGCGCGCGCTTCGAACGCGCGCACCCGTCCTGCCCAGACCGAAGACAGAAGGAGCGGAGGCTGTGTTGCGCGGAAATGGTCGTACTCGACGTTCTGGGCGAGGTACACCTTGAGCCTCGCGCGACTGCGCGTGAACAGCCCGGTGAGATGGAAATCGACCGCCAGCACGTCGGCGCTTCCGGGCAGCGACTGGAGCAGGCGGCGCGCGCGGGCCCGATGGGTATAGGCAGCCGAGAACAGCGGCGCGAGGCGCGCGCGCTCGAGGCGCCACGCCAGCGAGGTGTACCACGCACGGCGCCGGATCAGGGTGACTCCGGCCGCGCGTTCCTCCCGCGACGCGCGGTTGCGATTCGGCACCACGCACAGCACGTTCACCTGGTGAGCCGCGGCCAGCCCGCGGTAAAGGCCGAAGCTGCGCTGGGCGCCACCGAAGCGCGGCGGATGGATGTCGTTATCGACCGCGCCGTGGATCAGCACGTCGCCTCCCGCGTCGCGCGCCGATCGACCCGGAACAGTCCGACGATCAGCCCGCAACCGTTCAGCGTCCACGTGAGCAGCGAGTGGAGCGCGAGCGCGGGGCTGCGCTTGCGCGCGGCCATCACCACCAGCAGCGCGAGCGGCAGCAGCGCCCACGCGAGGAGCGGCCGCGCTTCCCCTCGCGCGAGCGCGAAGGCGGCGGCCGGCACCGCCAGCGCCCACATCGCGAGCGTCGCCAGGTACAGCGCCTGTCGCCGCAGCAGACGGGCGAACCCGGGCCTGCCCAGATACAGGCGCAGCACCTGGCCCTGCCCGAAGCACAGGCCGGATCTCCAGCGGCGCGACAGCTCATCAAAGCTCGGACGCGGCGCGCTCCAGTGCCTCGCTGCACGCATTCCGAGCGAGCGCAGCCTTCCACCCATGCGGCCGAGACGCAGGCCCAGCTCGAAGTCCTCTTCGGATCGAAGCCGCGGATCGTACCCGCCGGCCGCCGCAAGCGCGGAGCGACGGTAGAGCGCCAGCGTCGCCAGGTAGTCGATGCTGCGCTCGCGATCGCCCACGCCGTACAGGTCCGGATTGCCCGGGCGCTCGCCATTCGCATCCACGAACCACTCCTCGAGCCGTCCCCAGAGCCCGGCCAGCGCCGGATCGTCGTTCCGATCGATGATCTCGATCGCGCGCGCGAGCCAGGCGGCATCCACCTCGACGTCGGCGTCCACGAACAGCACCCACGCGCCGCCGCACGCCGCGAACCCGAGCATGCGCGCCGCGCCCGGGGTCAGCGGCGCGCTCTGTCCCGAACGGGTCGGGGAAGCCGGAGGAGCGATCACCAGCCAGTGGGAAGAGAGCGCGGGCAGCAGCTCCTCCGAGGGAGCGGCCTGCACCAGCGCGCCACGCCATTCGCGACCGGCGAGCGCGCGCTCGAGTGCGGTCACGGTGCGCGCGAGAAAGCACTCCTGCCGGTAGCACGGAATCACCACGCCGAGCGCACTCATGCCGGCCCCTGCCCGTCCGCGCGATTGCCGCGTCCCCGGGATCCGGCCGGCACAAAGCTCGCCAGGCCCAGCACCTCGTCGTACACCGCTTCGAATCGCTCGATCACGCCCGTCCAGCTGTAGCCCTGGCGCACGATCTGCGCGCCCGCGATCCCGAGCAGCATCGCCAGGTCGGGCCGGTGATGGAACGACTCGAGCACGTCCGCGAGCGCGATCGGATCCGAAGGATCGACGAGTGCGCCGCTCACTCCGTCCTCGATCACCTCCGGGATGCCGCCCACGCTGCTCGCCACCACCGGCCTGCCGCGCGCGAGGGCTTCGAGCAGCGAAAGCGGCAGGCCCTCCCACAGCGAAGGCAGCGCGACCGCGTCGGCGGCGAGCAGCAGCGGACCGATCGCCTCCACCTGCCCGAGGAAGAGGACGTGGTTCGCGAGCCCGAGCTCTTTCGCGCGCGCTTCGAGCGCGCCGCGGAGCGAGCCCTCGCCCGCGAACGCCGCGACGAACGTGAGGCCGCGGCGTCTCACCTCGGCGAGCGCATCCAGCAGCACCGCCTGTCCCTTCTGCTCCTCGAGTCGTGCGGCGCAGACCCACAGCGGACGCTGAGGGCCGGCCCCGAGCGCGGCGCGGAACTCACGCGCAGCCTGGCCCTCGGCCTCTTCGTCCGGCGGATCCGTGCCGTTCGGCACCACCCGGACCCGCGAGCGCTCGACTCCATAGTCGGCCACCAGCGAGTCGGCCACCGAGGCGCACACCGCAGTCACGGCGTCCGCGCCCTCCAGCTCGCCGCGCTTGAGCGCGCGCTGCGCCGGCGAGTGCGTCCGCCCGACGATGTGCTCGGTGACCACCAGATGGGGCACTCCGGCCACACCCGCGAGCGTCGCCAGGTAACGATCCGCGGCCGGCCACACGTGGTGCAGGTGCAACAGACGAGGACCCGCTCGGCGCAGCCGCCGCCAGGTGTCGAACATGCCCTTCCAGTCCCAGCGCGAATCCACTTCGCGGACCCGGTCCACCGGGATGCCGCGCGCCTCGAGCGCACCCGCGAACTCGTCGATGCCGGGGGCGGTCGAGAGCCAGACGCGCACGTCGAAGCGCGCGGCCGGCAGGCGCGTGGCCAGCTCCCATACCACCCGCTCCGTGCCGCCCACCGTCTCGCCGCTCTCGGCGAGCACCAGGTTCACCCGCGCTTCGTCGGTTCGCATAGCTTGCCGTAGGCCCTGAGCAGTTCGCAGGCGCTGTACTCCCACGCCATCTGGTCGAGAAATCGCTTTCGGTTGTACGCGCCCATCACCGCGCGCCGTTCCGGATCGTCGAGCAGCGCGGCGATGCACGCCGCCAGATCCTCCGCGCGATTCGGCTCGGCGTAGAGCGCGCCATCCGCGGCCGAATTGCGGTGCTCGCGCAGGTCGTAGGCGACGATCGGCCGCCCGCACGCCATGTATTCGAGGATCTTGTTCATGGTCGAGACGTCGTTGAGCGGGTTGCGCGGATCGGGGCACACGCACACGTCGGCGCTCGCGAGGATCCTCTCGACATCGGGGTCCGGAATCCGGCCGGTGAACACCACGTCGTCGGCGAGGCCCAGCTCGTGCGAAAGCGCGCGCAGATCCTCGAACGAGTCGCCCGAGCCGATCAGGATGAACGCGGTGTCCCGGCGACCAAAGGTGTCGCGCAGGTGAGCCGCGGCGCGCAGCAGATGATCCACCCCGTCCTGCGGCGCCATCACTCCGAGGTAAGCGACCAGATGGCGGCGCCCGCGCTTGAGGCTCTCATCGACCGCACGCACGGTCGCGAAGCGCTCACGGCTCGGCCCGCTGCGCACCACCACCACCCGGTCGGCCGGAACGTGGCCGCGCCGGATCGCGACCTGGCGGTAGGACTCATTGGTCGAGATCACCAGATCGGCGGTGCGGAACTGCGCGCGTTCGAGCAGCCCGAGCGCGCGGTGAAAGAGGTTTCCGGTGCGCTCCTCGCCGAATCGCGCGATGTACAGCTCGGGGCACAGGTCGTGATGGTCGAATACGTAGCGCTTGCCGAACGGCTTGTACAGCGCGGCCAGCGCCCAGAACGTGTCCGGCGGATTCGCGGCGTGGATGATGTCGAAGTTGCGCCGCGCCAGCGCGATCACCGAGAGCCGCGCGGTCTGCAGCCAGCAGTACAGGAACTCCCACACGTACGAGAGCGCCCCGCGGGTGGGCGGCGGCGGCGGGTAGCGCCAGATGTGGATGCCCTCGATGATCTCGAACGGCGCGGTCCAACTCTCCCCCATCGGGCAGATCGCCGACACCTCGTAGCCGCCCGCGCGCAATGCGTTCAGCTCCATCCAGACGCGCCGGTCGAAAGGGAGCGGCAGGTTTTCGGAGAGGTGAAGAACGCTACCACGCGTGGCCATGGTACTCCCCATGGGCCACGCTCTTCGCATCGACGGCATGCACCAGATCCACCAGGATCTGTCCGGGCTTAAGCAGCGCGCCCACGCCGCGGTACTCCTTCGCACCGTTCGCCACCACGATGATCTCGCTCTCGCGCACCACTTCGGTGAGATCGGTGCGCAGACGCTCGGGCAGGTACGGCACCTCGTCCTCGACGAAGCGGCGGTTGGCTCCCAGCACGCGCTCCATGTCGATGTTGGGATCGTGGAGCAGCAGCGAATAGCCCTTGCCCACGAGCGAGGAGATCACGCGCAGGATCGGGCTCTCGCGCAGGTCGTCGGTCTCGGCCTTGAACGAGAGTCCGAGCACGCCGACCCGGCGGCGCTTGAAGCGCTCGATCAGGTGGATGGCCTCCTGCACGTGCACGTCGTTGGAGCGCATCACCGAGTCGATCACCGGCAGGTCGAGATTGTGCTGGCGCGCGCGCGAAAGAAGCGCGCGCACGTCCTTGGGCAGGCACGAACCGCCGAACGCGAATCCGGGCTTGAAATAGTAGGCCCCGAGGTTGAGCCGCGTGTCCCGGCAGAACAGCGCCATCACCTCGTGGCTGTCGATGCCTTCGCGCTTGGCCCAGCGCCCAACCTCGTTCGCGAATGAGACCTTGAGCGCGTGGTAGGTGTTGTTCACGTACTTGAGCATCTCGGCGGTGCGGATCGCGGTCACCACCGTTTCGCCGCCGATGCCGGCGTAGAGTGCGCGCAGCAGCCCCGCGCTGCGCTCGTCCCCGGCGCCGATCACGGTCAGCTCGGTACCGAAGAAGTCGGCGATCGCGGTGCCTTCGCGCAGGAACTCGGGGTTGTAGGCGACTCCGAACTCGACTCCAGCGCGCAGCCCGGACGCCTGCTCCAGCACCGGCTGGAGCTCGCCCTCGACGCTTCCCGGCAGCATGGTGCTGCGCATGACCACGGTCGCGAACCTGCCGGTGCGCTTCAGCGCGGCGCCGACTTCCGCGCACGCGCGTCGCACGTGCGAGAGGTCGAGGCTGCCGTCGGGCGCACTCGGGGTGCCGACGCAGATCATCACCACCTCGGCGCCCTTCATCGCGGAGGCGATGTCGGTGGTGGCACTGAGCCGCCCTGCGGCGCGCCCCTCGGCGATCAGGGCGGCCAGCCCCTGTTCGACGATCGGGCTTTCGCCGCTCTCGATGCAACCGACCTTGAAGGCGCTGGTGTCCAGTCCGACCACGACGTGGCCGCGGCTCGCCAGACAGGCCGAGCACACCGATCCCACGTACCCCAGACCCACCACCACCACGTTCATGCGTTCTCCAGTCGGGCGGAAGTTCTGCGCCGCCACGACCTCTATGTCGCGTCCCGCGCTAGCGCCGCGCGGGCGGCCCCGCCCGGTTCGCGACCCGGGGCTCGGCCGATCCGGCCGCTCCCGGCGCCGGAACGTGCCAGATACGGATGCCTTCGAGTCGCCAGCGTCCGGCGTCCGGATATCTCGCTTCGAACCGGCGAACGAAGTTGCCCGCCGGGTCCTGATCCTCGGAACGACTCAGCACCACCCACCTGCCGTTCGCGCCGACCATCGCCTGCTGCAGCTCGAGATCGAGCCGCGCGGGATCCGCCGCGTAGCCCAGCCAGAACGACTCGATCGGAAGCGGCCCACGATAATAGTAGAACAGCTCGTCCGCGGTATTGACCGCGAGCACTTTCTCGCCGGCCACGGCGCTTCGTGTGATGAGGGCGGTGGCAGCCCGGTAGTCCTCCTTGCCGTAGCGCGGATCGAAGTAGAGCACCCAGAGCGACCGCAGCCAGAGCGCGAACACCACGCCGGCGAGCAACCCGCGCATTCGCGGGCGCAGGTCGGCGAATGCAGCGGCCAGCACCAGCACGAACATCGGAAACGCCACCGCCAGGTAGCGCGGATGGAAGACCTTGAAGTTCGCGACCGCGAACCAGCACACCACCGCGAGCGGCGGGCCCAGCCACAGCAGCGCCTCGCCGAGACGGCCGCGCCGGCGAAGCGCCATGAAGCCGAGCACGCCCAGCGTGCCGAAGGCGAGCGCCACCACCACGATTCCCGGCGCGTGGCGGCGCACCGTCGCGGCCGAATGATCGGCCCGCAGCTCGCGCAGCGATGGCCCGAGCGTGTAGCCCACCGCAAAGGCGTGCGCCGCGAACGGCACCGCGGCGGTGTGAAAGGTGGTGGCGCCGCGCAGCGGGGTCTCGCTGTGCTCGATCGAGCGCCCCGGGTGCAGGCGCTGCCAGTCCCAGATGCGCGCGGCCTGCGGCGCCCAGGGAAGGGCCGCAGCCATCACCAGCGGAGCGACCAGTGCCGCGATCATGCCGCGGCGGAGGCGCTCTCCACGCCGGCCGAGCGCCCACGCCAGATGCAGCGGAAACAGGAACGTGAACGAGAGGTTCGAAAGCAATCCGGCCCATGCGGTCGCGACGTACCCGATCACGCCAGGGCCGGTGAGACGCTCGCGCAGGTCCAGCACCAGCGCTCCGCTGACGCACGCGCACAGCATCAGGAGCGAATAGTTGCGCGCCTCCTGCGAGTACCAGACGTGAAACGGCGAGAGCGCGAGCAGCCACGCCGCCCAGACCGCGACCGGCCTGCCGAGCCAACGATCGGCCAGCCACGCGATCGCCGGCACGGTCGCGACCCCGAACAGCGCGGACGGCAGACGCAGCGCCCACTCCGAATCCCCGGCCCACGCGCACCAGTAGTGCTCGATCAGGCTGAACAGCGGGCCGTGAACGTTCTCGAGCAGCTCGCTCGATCCGAAGGGCCGGCCAATGTGTGCGCTGTTCCAGGTGAGCACCTCGTCGATCCACAGACTCTGGGCGCCGAGATGGAACAGGCGCAGCCCGGCCGCCACGAGCGTGGCGGCGGCGATCATCCAGAAGTAGGCCGAGGCGGAAGGGGAAGGAGACGAAGAAGCGGTGACCGGCCGTGATCCCGACTGCGTGAGAGGCCCCGTGTGCGCTCCCGTCAGTACGCGCCCTCCCGGGACAACACGGCGGGAACGGTGCGCAGCAGAATCTTGAGATCCAGCGCGAGGGACTGATGCTTGATGTATTCGAGGTCGAGGCGCATCCACTCCTGGAAACCGATGCGGCTGCGCCCACTGATCTGCCACAGACAGGTGATGCCCGGGCGGACCTCGAGACGGCGCATCTGCCACGGCTCGTACTGGGCGACTTCCTCCGGGATGGGCGGCCGCGGGCCGACCAGCGACATTTCGCCATTCAGCACGTTGAGGAACTGCGGGATCTCATCGAGGCTCGTGGTACGAAGCAGGCGGCCGATGCGCGTGACGCGCGGATCGTTGCTGATCTTGAACACCGGGCCGTCGGCCTCGTTCAGGTGCGTGAGGTGATGGCGATGGCGGTCCGCGCCGTTGACCATGGAGCGCAGCTTGAAGAACGTGAACGGACGGCCGTTCCTGCCGATTCGCGTGGAGCGATAGAGCACCGGGCCCGGCGATTCCAGCTTGATCATCAACGCCAAGAACGCGAGCACCGGCGCGGTCAGCACCAACGCGACCAGCGAGCCCATCACATCGAGCAGCCGCTTGCCGCCTCGCACGTACATTCCTTCTTCGCGCGCGAGAACTTCGAGATTCTGGACGGGCAGCGCCACCGCGACCGTCTGCGTCCGACCGGACCAGCCGTTCGAATGCGAGTGATCGGATCCGTTCGCGATCGGGATGGGCGCGGTCGCCGACGAAGGATGGTGTTGCATGGAACCATTCGATGAGTAGACCGGCGCAACCGTCACGTTCAAACTTTCCGCAGACATGGACCGGGCCTGGCGTTCCACCAGGCTGGACCACTCTGCTCCGCGCACCAACGAGTCACTGGGGGTAGCGAGGACGTCGGGCTCCATGGATGTCGCTCTCGGTTGTGTCACGCGTGAAAAAAAGCCGGGGGGAGAATGCACGACTCCCCTCGGCTTAAAGCTCTCGCTTCATCCGGTCGAACTGGGTCGAGGAATCGTCGAGCACGAGCGACGGGGGAAACAGCAAGATGTCTATCCTCGGATGCAGGCCCTGGCGGTTCGCCAGGCAACCAGAGCGCTTGCGCGTTCTGGTTGTGTTTGGCTCGTCCTTCACCAACGAACCCAGTTATCAAGGAGTCGTCGCGTGCTCCTCCAGAATGGTGGGCGTGAATCCGTATTGAAGACGCAGGTGAGATTAGCAAAGGCCTGACAGCGAATCAAGAGCCTGAATGAGCGGTCTCGGGGCGGCCGACCGGCCGGCCCTGGCAACCCATCGGTGTGCTATTCTTCCGCGCCTCCATGCCGCCGATCCTCCTCCTCATCATTGAAGCCGTACGCCCCCGCCCGAGTGGGGCTTTGACCGTGGTACCTGGATGTCTGGAGACCCTTTGGTGACCTTCTGGCTGGCCCTGCCGGCGTACAACGAGGAGCGCTCACTTCCCGCCCTGCTCGAACGTTGCGTCCCTTTGGCCCGGACCCTGGAGGGGCAGGGAGCCTGCTTGAGCGTGCTGGTAGTAGATGACGGTAGCAAGGACGGCACCATCGCTGCGGCAAGGACCTTCGAGGGGCGTCTTCCCATCGAAGTCGTGCCGCACATGGTCAATCGCGGGCTCGGCGCCGCCCTGCGCACCGGCCTCACCGAGGCCCTCAAGCGCGCCGCCGACACCGACGTGATCGCTACCATGGACGCCGACAACACCCACGATCCGGGCCTGCTGCCCGAGATGTACCGCCGCATGCAGGAAGGCCCCGCCGATCTCGTGATCGCCTCACGCTATGCGGCGGGGGGCGATGAGATCGGGCTGACCACGCTGCGCAAGGTGCTGTCGCGCGGCGCCAGCTTCCTTCTGACCCTGCTCACCCCGGTGAGCGGCGCGCGCGACTATACGTGC
>JANMQY010000073.1:0-2320 GCA_031370785.1 Candidatus Eiseniibacteriota bacterium
ACGAACACGAGCAGCGCGAGCCCCATCGTGAGCTGGGGAAAGATGTAGTGGTAGGTCGCGGTGAACGCGAACTGAAGGCGATGCCAGAATGCGACGTCCAATGACTCTCCTCTCGGAGCCGGAAGCTCGGGGTCGCGGGCGAATGTGAC
This sequence comes from Candidatus Eiseniibacteriota bacterium, assembly GCA_031370785.1. Lineage (GTDB taxonomy): Bacteria > Eisenbacteria > RBG-16-71-46 > RBG-16-71-46 > RBG-16-71-46 > DATJGS01. The sequence goes on from JANMQY010000073.1 coordinate 150, forward strand.
CGGGCAGGCTACCACGCCCCGACAGGCTGGGACTCACGGGCGCGCGGGGAGGCCCGGCATGCGTCGGGGATGCCGCAGGTCCGCGAGTGCTTTCGCTTCGAGGAGAGGGCTAGCCGGAGCCGATTCGCCGCGAGCTGCCTTCGCCGGCCTGTGCCACGAGCGGGCCGCGCAGCCGCGTGCGAGCAATGGCTCGGATCATCGTGAGGGGCCTTGCGCAGAACTGCGGCGCGCGCCTCGCGCTCGAGACTGGTAAAGCCGGCAGCGGTCAGGATCTCTGCTCCGAGCAACCCTTTCAGATGATCCGCAAGGCGGAGCGAGAGCGCCACGATGGTCAGGGTCGGATTGGCGGAGCCGCTGGTCGGAAATACCGAGCTGCCGGCCACGAACAGATTGGAGGTGCCATGAACGCGCGCATCGGCATCGACAACGCCCAGCCTGGGGTTGCGATGCATGCGGGTCGAGCCCATGTGGTGATAAACGTTTGAATCGAGCCGGAGCTCAGTGGGGATTTCGAGACGGCCGACTCCTGCCCGCGCCACTTCCTCGGCAACCAGAGCGAGGATCCGGGTCAGATTTCGCTGATCGACGTCATTCCATTTCCAGTGAATCTCGACCTGGCTCAACCCGTGTGCGTCCCGCCTCGAACCGAGCTTGACCCGGTTCAGCGGATCGGGGGCCTGTTCGAGATGAACCTGTAGCTCGAAGTACCTGTGCGCGCCGAACCGGTCCGCAAGCGCAGTCGGCTCGACCTGCGAGTCACGCCCGATCGGCTGCGTCCAGTGCCAGGGACTCCACGGCGCCGAGGGCACGCGCACCGGCCTGGGACGCGGGCGTAGCGCGATCGAGACGTTCATGAAGTGTTCCCGGCGCATGGTCTCCTCGACCAGTGCCAGCCGGCCCATGTAGACCCCCTGCGGCGTTCGATTCACGTCGTAGAAGCCGCAGCGGTCGAACACTTCAAGGTCGCGCGGAAACAGTGCGCACGTGAACAGCCGCGGATGGTCCATGAAGCAGCGCCCGACCATGTCGTAACGGTTGCCGATGCCGCTCTTCGTGGTGCGGTTCGAGAGCAGCAGCAGCCGGGCATTCTCGATTCCTCCCGAGGCGAGCACGAAGAACCTGGCCCGGACCTGCAATTCCTCGCCGTACAGGGAGCGTGCGCGCAGATGAGTGACGTTTTCTCCCGAGGGATCGGTGACGATCTCGACCACGCTCGTATTCAGGCACAGGAGGACGTTGCTCGACTGACGTGCGTCATCGAGATACACGCTGGTGAAGGCGCGAGCCGAGCCGAGCTGATAGACACCGGTCGCGATGCGCTCCTGACCGATGGGCAGCGCAGGTTGAGAGCGGCCCGCCCAGTCGGACGCCCGGTAGGTGTAGGGGCCGAGGCGGCACAGCGTGTGCGCCAGCTGGTAGTACGGATCGAGATCCGTTCTCGGGAAGGGCCAGCCGCTCATCGGCAGCCACTCGCGCTCTTCGAAATCGATCGGATCGAGCGGAACGTATTTCGCCATTCGCTCGGATCCGAGCCAGGTGTTCCACGAGTGCGCGGTGCCGCCGGCGCGTCGCTGGCGAGAGAGGGACGGACTCGGATACGGGTCGCCGAAGGTTTCTCCTTCGGAGAGCGCCTGTGCCTCCAGATCGAGGCGCCGGCCTCCGCTTTCGAGCACGACGACTCGAAATCCTCCGGCGACGAACTGGTTTGCGAGGGTCAGGCCCGCCGGACCCGCACCCACGACGCAGATATCGCTCTCGACTACCCGAGAGCCCAGTCCTCGAGCATCCAGTTCCATGGCTGAACCCCCGGTAACGTGCGGACGATCCGGAGCAGGAAGAGGCGGATCGCGCGCGAAGAACGCATTTCCGGTGCCAACCATTTCGGTGCCGCGCTCGCCTCGAAAAGCCATCGTCAAGGGAGGGAATCGAAGGCATGATCCACGAACAGAATCATGCGATCCGTTCGGGATTGTTTTCCGACGCACACGCAAAAAACGGCTGCCTTCTGCGCGCGGGCGCTACGACACGCACATGAAGGCAGCCGCGATGCGATCGAGTGCTACTGACCCGCCTGGCGTCTCGCCTGCTCCTGCAATTCGGGGCTCGCGTAGATCGCCACCTCGACCCGGCGGTTCTTCTCGCGTCCGGCGTCCGTGGAATTCGACGCGACC
>JANMQY010000099.1:0-6207 GCA_031370785.1 Candidatus Eiseniibacteriota bacterium
GGCCAGAAGTGCTCGGCCTGCTCGCGCGCCATCGTCGTGGATGCCGTGCACGACGCGTTCGTGTCGAAGCTCCTACCCGCGATCGCCAAGCTCGTGAACCAGGGCGACCCCGCCCAGTACGGCACCTGGCTCGGGCCGGTCGCGAGCGAGCGCGCCATGAACACCATCCTCCGCTACATCGAGGTGGGGAAATCCGAAGGCAAGCTACTGTTGGGCGGCGGCCGCGAGCCCGGCACGGACGGCTGGTTCGTGCAGCCGACCGTGTTCGACGAGGTCGCGCCGACCGCGCGCGTGATGCAGGAGGAGATCTTCGGCCCGGTGCTCGCGATCACCCGCGCCCGCGACTACGACGACGCGCTCAGGATCGCGAACAACACCGAGTTCGGGTTGACCGGCGCGGTGTACACGAAAAACCCGGCCAAGCTTGTGCGCGCGCGCGACGAGTTCTTCGTCGGGAACCTGTATCTCAACCGCAAGTGCACCGGCGCCATGGTGGGCTGCCATCCATTCGGCGGCTTCAACATGAGCGGCACCGACAGCAAAGCCGGCGGCCGCGACTACCTGCTGCTGTTCCTGCAGTCGAAGAGCATCGCCGAGAAGATCGTCTAGTTTCTGACGACGCCGATCGCGCCCGGCGGGAGCGCCCCGAACTGTTCTCAGCCGTCGGGCACGATCGGGAACACGCTACCGGTAGTGCACCTTCAGCTGTCCCCAGCTGTGCGGCGCCACCGGGATCACGCCATCGCAGTAGTGCCCCATGTGCGCGGTGATCACGTTGCCGTCAGCCGCATCGTGTGTCCCGTTGCAGTTGAGATCCCCAGTCGGATCGGCAGCCGTCTTGGCCGCGAGCACCGTCTGGTCGAGCCCGGTCACGAACAGGTTGCCATCCTGATCCGGAGACGCCACCGAGACGCTGGACGCCATCAGGACGCCATCCGCGAAGACACGCACCGACCTGGCGCATCCGCCGCCGCCCTTGAGCGCGAAGACTGCCACTCCCTGTCCATTCGTGGACTGGGTAGTGTTCTGAGGCGTAGGAGGCGGACAGAGATGGAACGTCGAACAGTTGATGAAGTCGATCTGGACGACGGAACCCACGATCGGACTGCTCGCCTGATCCCGAATCACGACGGTGTACGTGAGATCTCCGAAGGGGCACACCCGCAGGCACGAGGGAACGTTGGAGTTGAAAGGTGAGGGAACGCTGAGCCCGGCTTGTGCGGCGACTACGAGAGCGAGAAGCGCGAGCGGAACCAACAAGTGGAAAGCGCGCATGTGATCTCCGCGGGCTGGGTCTGATGCGAGTGGTCGCGAACCGAGAGGTTGCGGCCGCCCGGGTGGAGTGAAGAAAGGCTGGCACTCGAATCTGGACGTTCAGCGGTACTGCATCTTCAGTTGTCCCCAACTGTGCGGCGCGCCCGGGACTACCGCATCGCAGTAGTGCCCCAGGTGCGCGCTGAGCACCGCGTCGTCGGCCGCATTGTGCGTTCCGTCGCAGTTGAGATCCGCGGTCGGATCAGTCGCCGTCTTGGCCGATAGCACTGCCTGGTCGGAGACGATGACGAACTTGTTTCCATCCTGATCCGGAGACGCTACGGAAGGGTTCGGCTGGCCGGATCCATACGTCAGCAAGACTCCATCCGCGTAGACGTTCACCGAGCTGGTGCACCCGCCGCCACCCTTGACCGCAAACGTCGCGACTCCCTGCGCATTGGTGAAGGCGTAGTAGGTCGTAGGCCCGGGAGGGGGGCAGAGGCGAACGGACGGGCAGCCGCTGAAGTCGAGCATGACCGCCGAGCCCGGAATCGGATTGTTCGCGAAATCCCGGATCACGACCATGTAGGTGAGATCGCCGTACGGGCACATCTGCAGGCACGGGGGAATCGTCGAGTTATTCGGCGAGGGCACGGAGGCCGAAACAGGGAGCGCAATGGCGAGAGCGAGAAGCGTGAGCGGAACGGAATAGAAAGCGCGCATGTGACCTCCGCGGGCAGGACGAAAGGCAGGGAGGTCGCGAGCCGGAAGGTTGCGGCCGCCCGGGTGGAGTGAAGAGAGGCTAGCACCCGAATATGAAGGGGTGAAGCCCTATTCCGGGGTCAGGGCTATCGGCCGGCGGGCGCCACCGCGGCACGGGGCATAGCGCGGAACAGCCTGATCCCCGCGGCGATCAGCCCGCACGAGATCACCATCGGGACCCAGACCCATCACCGCGCCGAATACGATCAGCGCGGTGAGTCGGCCGCCCGAGTTCCGGCGTGCCTCGCTCATCGAGACCGGCGCGGACGCAGCGCATTCCTGGGCGCGGGCTTTGCGCCGCGTGCCTTCGCTGGCGCCGCGCGCCCGGTGGCGGCCGTGGTGGTCGCCTGCTTGCTTGCGGCGCCAGCGCGACTCCGAAGCGCGGTGCGAAAGCGCTCGAACGGAAGCGTATTCAGCACGTGGTCCTTCGTGAGCCCGGCGCGCCGCGCGGCGAAGACTCCGTAGCGCATGAACTCGAGCTGGCGCGTCGAATGCGAGTCGGTGTCGATCACGAAGCGCACACCCTTCTCGCGCGCGAAACGTGCGTTCACATCGCTCAGGTCGGTGCGGTCGGGCTGCCCATTGATCTCCATTGCGACTCCGAGCGCGGCGGCGCGCTCGAACACGCGCTCGAGATCGAGCGCGGCGCCATTGCGGCTGCCGATCAGGCGCGCGGTCGGGTGCCCCATCGCGTGCACCATCGGGTGCTCGAGCGCGCGCAGCAGGCGCGCGGTCACCTCGGGACCGGGCTGATCGAGGCGCGAGTGCAGCGAGACGATTACCCAGTCGAGCAGCGCAAGCCCCTCGTCGCTCAGGTCCAGCTCGCCGTCGGCGAGAATGTCCACCTCGAGTCCGTGCAGCACTTCGATGCCCGGCACCTCGCGCCGCACCGCTGCGATCTCGCCTATCGATTGCCTGACCCCCGCTTCGTCGAAGCCGCCGATCATCGCGAGCGCTTTCGAATGCTCGGTGATCGCACAGTATGCGTAACCGCGGTCGCGCGCCGCACGCACCATGTCGGCGAGCGTGTCCTTGCCGTCGCTGCGAGTGCTGTGCATGTGCAGGTCGGCGCGAATGTCGCCCTCTTCGATCAGCTTCGGCAACGTACCGTTGCGTGCCATCTCGATCTCGCCCTGCATCTCGCGAAGCTCGGGCGGGATCCACGCGAGATGGAGCGCGCGGTAGATCTCCTCTTCGGTGCGCGCCGCGACCGTGCGCTCGCCGCGGGTCAGCCCGTATTCGTTCAGACTCATGCCCTTCTCGATCGCAATCCTTCTCAGCTCGATGTTGTGCGCCTTGCTGCCGGTGAAGTAGAGCAGCGCCGCGCCGAACGATTCCGGCGGCACATGGCGCAGATCCACCTGCAGTCCGTTGGCGAGCCGCACCGACGACTTGGTCTCGCCCTGCCCGAGCACCTCGAGGACGTTCGTGCGCTTGACGAACGCTTCCATCACCGCTTCCGGCTTGCCGCCGCTCACCAGCAGGTCGAGATCGCCGACCGTCTCCTTACGCCTGCGGAACGAGCCCGCGATCTCGACCTTGCGGACGCCAGGCAGGGCGCGCAGCGCATCCGCCAGCTCGTGCGCCACCGGCCAGGCGCCGGCGAGCAGTATCCGGCCGGTGAACTGCGAGGCGACCGCCAGCGACTGAAGTATTTTCGCTTCCATCTTCTCGCCAAAGCCGGGCAGCTCGCGAAGCTTGCCCGTCCTCGCCGCCGCCTCGAGCGAAGAGCGATCCTTGACCCCGAGCGCGTCAAACATCTGGCGCACGCGCTTGGGGCCAATCCCCTGCAGCTCGGTGAGCTCGACCAGTTCGACCGGGTACTTCTTCTTCATCTGTTCCCACTGCTCAGTCGTGCCGGTCTCGAGAAGATCGCGGATGTGCTGCGCCAGACTCTTGCCGATCCCGGGGATGCTCTCGAGGCCCTTCTCCTGCGCGGCGAGCACGGCGAGCGGCTCGGCCAGCGTCTCGACCACGCGCGCGCCTTCGCGATAGGCGCGCACCCGGAAGGAGTTCGCGCCATCCAGCTCGAGCATGACCGAGAGCTGCGACAGGATCCGGGCGATTTCGGCGTTGCTCATCGGCATTTCACTTCTCCCCGAGCCGCTTGAGGAATGCAGCCTCGTCGATGACCTTGATCTTGTGCTTGGCGGCCTCGGCGAGCTTGGAGCCGGCGCCCGGGCCGGCCACGACCAGCGTCACCTTCTTCCCGACGCTGGAGGCGATGCGTGCGCCTGCGGCCTCGGCGCGGCGCTGCGCCTCGGGCCGGCTCATCTTCTCGAGCGAGCCGGTGAACACCATGGTCTCGCCGGCGAAAGTCTGCGGTCCTTTCGCGCGCTTCTCGTGCACCGGCCTGACGCCGGCCGCCTTCAGGCGCGCGAGCACCTTCTGGTTGCGCCCGCTGTGGAAGAAGTCAGTGACCGACTTTGCGACTTCCGGCCCGATGCCCTTGATCTGCTGGAGCGTCTCCTCGTCGGCCTCGAACAGCGGCTCGACCGCACCGAAATGATCGGCAAGCAGCCTGGCGACGGTCGCGCCGACGTGCTCGATGCCCAGCGCGTAGAGGAACCGGTCGAGGCGCGGACGCTTGCTCGCCTCGATCGCCTGCATCAGTTTCTCGATGCTCTTCTCGGCAAAGCCCTCGAGCCCCGACAGGTCGATCGCTGTGAGGTGATAGATGTCGGAGAGATCGCGCACCAGCTTGTGCTCGATGAGCTGTCTCACCGTGAGGTTGCCGAGGCCCACGATGTCCATCGCGCCGCGCGAGACGAAGTGCACGATCGTGCGCTCGACCTGGGCCGGACAGGCGAGGGCGTTGGTGCACACGTGATAGGCGCCCTCGCGCTCGACCTTGCCGCCGCACACCGGGCATTTCTTCGGCAGCAGGAATGGCTCGGTGCCGCGCGGGCGCTTGTCCTTGAGCACTTCGACCACTTCGGGGATCACGTCGCCCGCGCGCCGCACTCGAACCGTGTCGCCCACGCGCACGTCCTTGCGATCGATCTCGTCCTGGTTGTGCAGCGTCGCGCGACTGACAGTGACGCCCGAGACCTCGACCGGCTGGAGCAGCGCGACCGGAGTGAGCTTCCCGGTGCGCCCCACCTGAACCACGATGTCGAGCACCTTCGTGACCTCGACGCGCGGTGGAAACTTGAACGCCACCGCCCAGCGCGGATTGCGTGAGCGCATGCCGAGCGCCTCCTGCCAGTCGCGGCGCTCGACCTTGATCACGACTCCGTCGATCTCGTAGGGCAGCGAGTCGCGCTTTTCGGCGAGCTTCGCGTGGTACGCGATCGCCTCGTCGATGCCGGTGCAGCGCGCGACCGACTTCTCGACGTGGAAGCCCCAGGCGCGCAGCGTGTCGAGCATCTCGAGCTGGGTGCGGAACGCGACGCCTTCGGCCGCCATCACTTCGTACGCGTAGAAGTCGAGCTTGCGCGACGCGGTGATCGAAGGATCGAGCTGGCGCACCGTCCCCGCCGCCGCGTTGCGCGCGTTTGGAGCCGGCTCCTCGTTCTGCTGAATGAGCCGCGCGTTCAGGGCCTCGAACTCGGAGAGCGGCATCAGCGCCTCGCCGCGCACGGACACGAGCCCACGGCTCGGAGTCGGCCCCTTGTCCGCGAGGCGCAGCGGGATGGCGCGGATGGTGCGCAGGTTTTCGGTCACGTCTTCGCCCACTTCACCGTCGCCGCGCGTCAAACCGCGTACCAGCAGGCCATCCTCGTAGACCAGTTCGATCGAGAGTCCGTCGAACTTGGGCTCGGCCACGTAGCCGATCGACTCCGCGAACAGGCCCTCGTCGGCGCCGAGTGCCTTGCGGACGCGCGCATCGAACTCCCGCACTTCGTCCGCGCTCATCAGCGATTCGATCGAGAGCATCGGGCGCACGTGCGCAGCCTTCTTGAACGCGGTGCGCATCGCGCCACCCACGCGCAAGGTCGGCGAGTCGGGGAGCCTGAGGTCGGGATAAGCGGTCTCGAGCTCGACCAGCTCGCGGAACAGCCTGTCGTACTGCGCGTCTGATATCGTGGGCTTGTCGAGCGCGTAGTAACGCACGTCGTGCTCGCGGATTTCGGCCGAGAGCTCCTCGATCCGCTTTTTGGTTTCGGCCTTGGTCACGCGCGTGTCGCCTTTACGAGCTCGGTCCTGAAGAGAACTGCAGACATGTGGCGCGAGCTTAGCGGCGGCGCG
>JANMQY010000111.1:0-7204 GCA_031370785.1 Candidatus Eiseniibacteriota bacterium
GTTTACGCTGTGGGGTACCAGGAGCTCACGGGGAAATCCGCCGACCTGATTGAGGTTCTGAACCTCGATGAAAAGGGCAAGACCACCCGCGAGCCAGTAGATGCGCCCCTGCTGGCCGCCGTCCGGGACAAGATTCAAGACGCGGGCGCGGCATTGCGCTCGAACCGTCTTCCGCGCCTTGCTACGTGGGACAGCCGCAGGTGCGGATCGTGTGACCTCGTTGGGCTGTGCCGGAATCGGCCTTCGAAATGATGCCCGGCGCCGCGATAACTGTTGCCCACTTCCCGAAGCGGAGAAGCTGGCGCTAGTAGTCTTGTGGTCTCCGCTAGGTTCGCGTTCCGCGTAGAAAGCCGAACTGGCAGTCCATCACCGGACGCCCGCCGTCGAGTTCTCGACACCATCTTAGGTCGGAGAAACGGGCTTTCCGGGCTCCGAGCTCCGTACTAGGGTGACTTTGCCGAAAAGCGAACTGCGCAGTGCCCCGGTCGACGCCCCCTCACCCCGCGCCCCTGATCTCCCGCCCCCGCGTCTCCGGCAACACCCACACCCACGCCGCCGCGATCAGCAGGAACCCGATCGCCGGCGCCATTCCGCCGCCCAGTCCGTGCTTCGCGGCGATGCCGGTGATGATGAGCGGCGTGAAGAACTGCACCCCGCGCGCCAGGTTGAGCGCGGCGCCCATCGCCGTGCCACGCAGGCGCGTCGGGAACAGCTCGGAAAAGATCGGGCCGTAGCCCGAGAAGATCCCCGCGCCCGCGCCCACCAGGAACATGCACAGGAGTGCGATCGCCGGACGCTGCGCGATCGCGCCCCAGAACAACGTCACCGCCGCGAGCCCCGCGGCCCACAGCAGGCAGTAGACCGAGAACGTGCTGCGCCTGCCGCGCCGGTCCGACAGCCAGCCAAAGCTGAGATAGCCGATCAGCCCGCCCGCCTGCGCCACCAGCACCCAGACGACCGAGCGCGCCATCGAGAAGCCGAGCTTCTGATAGAGGTAGGTGGGCAGCCAGAGGTACGTGAACCAGTACGCCGACATGCCCGCCATCGCGAGCACCAGACACTTGAGGAACGCCGCGCGCAGCGGCGGCTCGCCGAGGAGTTCGCTCACGCGCCCTCGCGGCTGCTCGCCGGGCGTGGCTTGGCTCTGCTGCCAGACGTCCGACTCGGGCATCACCCTGCGGATCACCACCACCAGCAGCGCGGGCAGCACCGACGCCATGAACGCTCCGCGCCATCCCCACGCCGGGCCGAAACGCTGAGCCAGCGCGGGTGCGAGCAGACCGCCGACGAGCGATGCGAGCGCAACCCCGATCGGAGCGCCGGTCTGAACCACGGCGGCATATCTTCCGCGCAGGCGCGCCGGGAATGTCTCCGCGATCATCGCCTGCCCGGTCGCCCACTCGCCGCCGACGCCGAGCCCCGTGACCACGCGCGCGAGCAGCAACCACGTCGCAGTGGGGGCCAGGCCGCTCAGGAACGTGCCGGCCGAGTAGACGAGGATCGACCAGGCGAGCGCCGCCTTACGGCCGTGACGGTCGGCGAGCCATCCGAAGATCAGGCCGCCGAGTGCGGTCGCGCCGAGCGTGGTGCCGAGCAGCAGCGACATCGTCGCGTCCGAGAGCCCGAGCGAGGCGCGGATTGGGATCAGCAGGAACGAGAACAGCATCAGGTCGTAGAAATCGAACAGCCATCCGGCCCAGCAGAGGACGAGGATGACGTGGTGCGTGCGGGTGAGGCGGGGGTGATCGCAGAGCATGAGCGGGGGTGAGGCGGGCGCGGCGACGGGCGACGCGGTCATGCCACAGGTGATGCGCCCGCGCACGAGCGACGGGCACGACTCCTATGAGTGTGAGTGGCCTGCGGACGCGGCGTTTTTCCGGCCAATGTTTTCGGCATGTTTCTGCTCTGCATGGTCATTCCTAGCCAAAAGGCACACCGATTGCGCGGGCAGTCGCCGAGTCGTAGTATGACAACCCTTTGACAACCGTCGCCCATTGACTCCCAATTGGGCATTCGCCGCAACGGAAGGGAGCATTCCACTCATGAAACGAAGCTTCGTTGTACTGGTCGCCCTCGCGGTCACGGGGATCGCTTCGAGCGCGACCGCTGATCCACTCCTCGCGCTCGGCAATGGTCGCGCTCCCATCATCGAAGGTCGACGTATCGAAGCCCGAGGGCAGGCGCTGTCGAGTGCCCTGCACAACGCGCTCTACAAAGCCGCCGCGAAGATCATGGATGTCGACTCGGGCGACCTCAGCGACAGCCAGATCGATGAGATCGAGACCGCGCTCGGGGCGCGCATCCAGGATTTCATTCGCGAGAAGCAAATCGTCCTCGATGAGCCAAGCGGCGACGACTACCGCATCCAGGCGCGCGTCGAATTCGACCGGGACCGGTTGAACGCCGCGATGCTGAAATCCGGAATCAGTAAACGCGCCAGCGGGCACTTCTGGGAACGCATCATGGTGGTCATTACGGAGAACCACAAGTTTGCGCAGTCCTCAGCCCAGACCGAGCTGACCCGCAATTTCGTCGAGCAGAACTACCGCGTCGTGGACCAGACCCAGATCGAGACGATTCGACGCCTCGACCAGAGTGCCGCGTTGGCCCGGGGTGATGCGAGCGCCGCCGCCGCGATCGGGCGGAAATTCGGCGCCGAGATCGTGGTCTTCGGCGATGCCATCGCAGACCCCCTGCCGAAGACCAGTGCCGGATTCGCCCAGCGGGCAAGCATCAACGTTCAGATGTTGCGGACGGACAATGCGCAGATCCTCGCGGCCAACGAGATCACTCGTTCCGGCGTGGACCAGAGTCCCGAGCTGGCAGCGCGCAAGGCATTTGCGACGGCATCAGAGGCGCTCGGGCAGTACCTGCTCGACCAACTGGATAGGCACGCCCAGATCGAGAGCAAGAAACCGCGTACGGTTGAGACGGTCATCGCCAACATTTCCTATGCACGTTATGTGCTTCTCAAGAAGGCGATTGATCAAGGTGTCGGAGGGGTAACCAGCTATCACGCTCGCGACTATCAGGGCCAAGCGCTGCGCGCTGAGTTAGACATTCAGTACACCGGTGTGGCCGAGCAACTCGCAGACGCGTTAGCGTCGCACCGCTTTGAGGATTTCAAGTTGACCGTGAAGAAAGTCACACCGAATCGTATCGATCTTTTTGTAGACCATCGCTAACCCATCAGAACTCCGTATCGCACCCCTCGGGTCGACCCCCTCGCCGGCCCATGGGCAGTCCCATACAAGAAGGAGGGATACAATGAAGAAGTCGGCCGCGCTTCTTTGCATGATTCTCCCGCTGGCAATGCCGCAGCAGGCTAACGCCGGATGGGCCAAGTTCAACGTCACAGTGCGTCGCCCTGCCTCGGTGTCAATGCCTGGAGTGAAGCGCATTGCCATCGTGAACTTCCACAGTCCCACCGGGCGGTTCGGGACCTCGGTCAGCAGCGAGCTCCAGTCGCGGCTCGTTGCCAATGCCGGGACCAGTTTCGTGATTGTGGACCAGACCGAGGTCAAGAAACTTCTCGAGACCCAGCAGGCGGGCCAGCAAGGCGTCTTCGACGAGAGCACCGTCGCGGCGACTGGCAAGCTCCTGGGTGCGGACGGCATGGTCTTCGGGAGCATCGACGATGATTCCAAACTCGAGAATGAGTCCGTGCTTACAGAAGTTCTCAAGTACAAGGCGGACACCGGCGAGGAGTACACCGAAAAGTGCCCCACCGTAGTCCGAAGCGCCCACCTTGGTGTGACATTCAAAGTGCTGAAGGTCGAAACCGCTCAGGTGCTTGCGCAGAGCCACAAGACCTACGACGTGAAGACCAGCAAGGTGAGCGATCCGAACCCGAAGAATCCCTACGTGAAGCCGGGAACGAACGCCATTGTCGCGGCCCTCATTCAAAATCCTTTCGCGGCCCAGCTGACCTCAGACGAGGTCATGCAGCAGCAACTCGCTCAGCAGTCGGCGGTCGACTTCTCGAAAATGATCATGCCGTACACCGAGCAGGTCGTGGTTCAGTGGGACACTGCCGTCGCTCCGAAGGAAGCCCTCAACATGTTGCAAGCGTCCCTCTTCACAGAAGGACGCGAGATCATGGAGAAGGCTGTGCCGGAACTCGAAAAGGATCCGAAGATCCAGAAGGACAAGCACAAGTTGGGCGGGCTCTATTACGACACGGGGGTCGCCAATGAACTCGAGGGCCGGATGGAAGACGCGCTCAACTGGTACAAGAAGGCTATCGTGACCGGGGACAACGATCCGCAGGTCAGAGAAGCGGTCATGCGCGTGAAGGGCCTGATGCAGGCGGCCATGATGCTGCAGGACCAAACCGCTCGCTGAGCGTCCCCGTCGCGGGGGCGAACTCGATCCGCCCCGGCGGGATTCCAGCTCAGACGGTTCTCGAGGGCCGCGATCATGTCGACTTGTACACAGTGCTTGGCGGAGCAGGATTCTCAGGCCAGCTTCTGCAGCAAATGCGGCGCCCAGCTCCATGAGGCGCTGGAGTCAATCGTGGTCACGGGCACACCTCCCGGATCGATACCCCGCGAGACGCAGCTCGAGACCTATCCCGCCGCTCCGCGCGTCCGTCGACTATTCGCGGCTGCGATCGACATTGCTATCGGGAGCCTTTTCCTGATCCCGCTCATCTCGCTGCCGATCTGGATGGGCGCGTTCGTGAAAGGAAGCTTTCTCACGAAGATATTGCGCTTCCTCCCCGCGCTCTACCTTCTGTTCCGGGATTCCATCGGAGGTCGCAGCATTGGCAAGGCGCTGATGGGGCTGGTGACCTACGACCGAAGTCTGAGGCGGCCGGCGAACGTCATTGATTCCGTCGTTCGGAACTGGCCGCTCGCCTTCACGCTCATCCCGTGGATCGGGTGGATCCTTTCCTGTGTGTTCACAGCGATCATTGCCATCCAGATCCTGATTGGACGGCCCCGACGATTGGGTGATGGCTTCGCGACAACACAGGTCATCGACGAGAAGTGGCTACGGGCTGATTGAGAGGAGAATCGCAGTGAACGAGACGAAGGCCGCAGAGAAGCAGCGCATGATGTGGATGATTCTTGGGGTGGTCGCCGCACTCATCGGAATAGGGCTTTGGCTGGCGGGCCGCTCGAAGAACCCAAGTCTCAGTGCCGACGCGCTTCGCCGGAGATTCTTCGGCCGATCCAGGCAGGGGTGAGGATCATGAACAAGACACTGCAGAAGATCCTGGTGGCCGCCCTTATCTTGGTGGCGGTCGTCGTGACGATTGGTTTTCTCATGTGGCTCACACCTTTCCTGCTCATCAAGGACGTGATGACGTCCGCCTACCAGCAGCTTGTCATGGCGAGCGTTCCACGTCGCATGGCGTTCGGCATTCTGCTGCTTGCAGGGACGCCATTCATCCTTGCGATCATGCGGTTGTTTTCCCTACGAGCGCCTTTCCTCGACGACGTCTGGCCCCCGAAGAAGCTGCATGCGTTTGTGCTGGTTGGCCTGTACGTGGGCGGATTTTCGGTCTTCATGTACGCGTTGACGAGAGACCAGCATTTCATTCCCGGACAGAAAGACTACGTCTGCGTGGTGGACTACAAATTCTTCGAGCACGACGGAGTTTGCCCCGTTCACGGAAAACCGCTGCAAGCGGTCACCCCGGAAATCGTTGAGATCATCCAGGGCGTCAAGAAACACGGAGTGCCACGCGAGATCGCGCTGGGGACCGAGGGACCGTTCGTGAATGCGGCGACTGGTCAGCCTGCGGTCTGGTTTGGGGAGAGGGAAGGTCGTCTGGTGGCTTACAACGGACCCGGATTCGACCCGATCAGCGCCGCGCGTCTCGTGCCGGCGACGCCGGATCTCGTGACGCGGTTCCGGGACAACGGTCTGCGCGTGCAGGCGCAGCAGCGCGAGCAGGAGTCACTGGCCCGCGCGCAACAGCAGGACGCGGCGCGCCGCAGCGCGCTCGAGGCGCAGGCTCGCAGTCTGGCTCAGCGCCTGGAACGCGACCCTGGCGATGCGAATCTCGCGTATCGCATGGGACAGCTGTACGCACAGGCCGGCGACCGTGGGAAGGCGATTGATGCATACAAGAAAGCACTCTGGATCGACCCGAACATGGACCAGGCGCGCAACGCCCTCCAACGGCTCGGCCGAACACCCTGAAGCCACTAGCTGCGCAGTACACTGCCGCCCATGCTCATCTGCTCGATTGGGTAGGCGGATCGTTCGACCCCGAGGCGTTCGACGTGGCCGAGATCAACCTCAGCCGACCCCTTTACCCCGGCCGTTAATAAAGGTACGCCGCCAATCCTTTAATAAGCGGCGGCTCTCGTAAGGAACTTTTAGTAGGGGCGAAGCACAAACGCCCTCCGGCGAAGGCGTGGGCGGGATGAAGGCCAGCAATTTAGCGCAGTAAATGGCGCCCTGCCCGTGCTACTTTCGGCAACTCATGAGCAGAGGGCAGGGGACCGTCCGGTCCCCGAATGGCCGCCCGAACTCGCCACTATCGGAGTCCCCCGTCATGATTGCGCCTCACCTTGCCCGACACCTTCGCTCGCACGTCGCAATCGCCTTCGCCGCGGTGCTGCTGTTCGCTCCGCGCATCGCCTCGGCTCAGCCGTTCAACTGGCAGGTGCCCGCGGGCGGCGAGACCTGGACCGCCGGCACCACACACTCAATCGAGTGGACGGGCGGGCCGATCGGCAGCAACACGAACGTGTTCCTGATCAGCATCACGCCCTATGCGAACCAGGGGCCGATCGTGCTCAACTCGCCCTACTTTCAGCCTGCGATCTGGGCGCTCCCACTGGGCCTTCCCGCAGGGCAGTATCAGCTCTACATCGAAGACGTGGGTTCGACCACCTACCAGTACTCCAACATCTTCACGGTGCAGTCTCCGCCAACCTGCGCGGTGGGCTGCGTTCTCGTCACGGTCGCGACCGAGAACTTTGCCGGCTATCCGGCCACGCACTGCGGAACGACGGCGGCGATCGCCATGAGCAACGCTCAGAGCTGGATCAACGGACGGCTCTACACCGAGTGCAATGGGACGATCGACAACAGCTCGATCCTGGCCGACTACACGTTCCTGCCGACCGGCGCGTGCTACGCGGGGCAGTTCGGGGCGTATCAGGTCGAGGTCAGCGCGGTCGCATGCTGCTGCAACGCGGCGACCGATGCGAAACGCGGCTCGTGGGGCAAGCTCAAGGTGCGG